>NZ_JAWQUN010000001.1:0-528291 GCF_033447105.1 Formosa sejongensis | reverse complement strand
TTTCCAGTTAATATCTACGCTGTCAATTCAATATGTTAATGAACTTATCCCCATCTGCTCTCTCGAACATCTTCCCCGAAGGGTAAGGTAATAATGAGTTTTCTTTTTTTATCTTAACTCGTTGCCTCGTTAAGCGGGTGCAAATATAAAACCCTTTTTTTAATCTCGCAATGTTTATTTGATTTTTTTTTAAGACCGCTTTTGCAAGCTTTCTCATCTAAACCAAATCAACACTCAAAGAACTTTTTACGCTAAAAACGTTGCCGTTTTTAGCGGTTGCAAACTTACAACCTTTTTGTTTAATAACGTGCTTTTATTTCTCTTTTTTAAAAACTAATCTAAATCCGATAATAATAACTTGTTAATGAACATTTTGCCTCGCTAACTACCGTAGTTGTCTCGCTAAGCGGGTGCAAATATACAGCGTTTCTTTATTAGTAATCTAATTAAATTACACCTTTTTTTAAAATAATATGTAAAGCGAATGTTCCTAGATGGTTATGTGTGGAGGATAATCGTTTTAAACATTTCAATACTTTAAAAACACCTAGCTATATTACTAAACCGAATAGAAAACGCCCATAACCCCTTACGGGATTACTTCAATAAAACACCTCTTATATAGTACATCTATAATATACCTACCATACTTTCATACTAAAACAAAAGACTTATATAATAGGTATAGGTTGTTTTCTACATAAAGAAATTCCAAACAATTCCAAAACGCACCGCTAAATCACGGTATGGATAATATGGTGCAGAAAAATAATCGTAGCCAGAGAAGGCCGCATTAAAATGTTCTACTTCAAAATAAATACGAGTTTGTTGGATTTTAGCATTCAAAAAGAAATCGAATCTTGGGAAGTTTCCAAATTCACGATCTGTTTGCACATAGAACTCTCCCAATAACGGATCGTAAGCATCCATATAGTAGTTTGAGAAGTAATTAAACGTAATTCCTGTTTCCAGAAGCAAAGCCTTCTTAAAAAGTCTTTTACTATAATATAAGGTATTACGAGTTACAAAGTCCGGCATGTTTAATACCTGGTCACCGTCTTGCACATTTTGATACAATATGGTATTATCTAATGCAAAATCTCCGAACTTGATTTTTTTATCTAAACGCACTCTTAAATACGTTATCGTTCCATTATCCTGAAATGGTTTAATACCTCCTGCCTCTTCATCATTCTTAAAATAGGCATAATCGCTTACGGTAGAATAATCGACAGTTAGATTTAATAGTTTTTCTGATTCGAACTTAAAACTTAATTGCTGTGTTTTTTCGGTACTAAAATTAGTTTGCCAATTGTAGTTTAAATAATCACTTTGAAAAAGCAAAAAATTGTAATTGGGTTGTGACGCATTATGATTAATCTCTGCACTCATTAATATATCGTCCGTAAATTGGTAAGCGGCTTTTCCTGTAATATAATTTCCTGAGAAATCTCCAGTAACATTTAATCCAGCATCACCATAAATATCAAATCCTCCAAATTTGTTATGATATTTCCCACCAACAGCAACCACATTACCTTTTAAACGGTTTGTAATATACTGATCTTCTAAAATCACAACTTGGTCGTAACCGTAATTATAATTATCCAGACTTACATTAAATTGTAAATCACCTAAAATAGCGTTATTGTAATTTAATTGAAGTTGATTATAGAAATTTTCGACCGTGGAGCGATCTGTTATATCTGATGTTATAAAGGATTCTCCAAAATAATCGTTCGCAGTTTCCTGGTTAAATTCGAAGTACTTATCATCGAAAGTCATAATATGAGTTATATTTAAACTGTGTTTCGCCAATGAATCTTCTGGCTTTACAATATAATATCTATGATCTAAATGAAAACGCTTTCCCTTTAATACATTATCGGCATCTTGAAAATTCATATCAAAAACACCACGATCTAAAAACTCAGGGTCTCCAGATTCAAAATATCCGACTTCTTCATCGGTTAAACCCCCGTTTTCTTCATTTTCCAAATACTGAGAAACAAAGTGGACTTTAGCGATATAACGTTCATTCTTCGTTTTATAATTAAAGGTCCCTTCAAAATCTCCAGAACTTGCAAGAAAACTTTGATAATTACCTAAAGAACGTAATCCTTTATACGAGACAGAAAAATTAAACTGCTCGGAAAGGTTTACGGAAAAAAAACCTTGAGCCACCTGCCCTTGCTTAAAACCAGTTCTATAGAATAGTTCTGTTAAAGGTGTTGGCACATGGTAATAGCTAACATCTTCTACCGTTCTAAAAGCAAAAGATTTACCTCGTGCTCCCAAATCTGGCATTAAACGTTCGGACTTAAAATTGTAACTCAATGTATTATAAGACTGCCCCATGTTAGAAAACTTCATAAGGTTGAAATTATCTTTTCTTAAATAATTGAATTTATATTGTTTTTGGATGGATAACGTAGTATCTACATAGGTCGTATCGTTTAGATTCGATATAATAAGATACTGTTCAATTTTAGCTACTTTTTTATCCCCAGCTTTAGTACTTGTAGTATCCAATGTGATTTGAGAAAATTCGTATTGATTTGCAGCATCGTCTCCTTTTACCTTTTTCCCAGCACCTAGACTTTCTATTTGAGAAAAGGCTAATTGAGTAAAACACAATAAAAAGAATGACAGAATGATTTGCTTCATAATTATTTTTTAGACCTTGCAAAGGTAAATACAAAATATGATAACCGTATATAACAAAACTATAATTTAAATGCTTGCCCTTAACTATTCAGAATTCGAGTTTGAATGTGGTACAGATGAAGCTGGACGCGGTTGTTTAGCAGGTCCGGTTACTGCTGCTGCCGTAATTTTACCAAAAACTTTTATTAATTCAGTACTAAATGATTCTAAACAATTATCTGAGAAAAAACGAGATTTACTAAAACCTATTATAGAACTTGAGGCTGTTACTTTTGGTGTGGCACATGTTTACCCCAATAAAATAGATGAGATAAACATTTTAAACGCTTCTATTCATGCCATGCAATTAGCTATTGCTAAATTAAACCCAAAGCCGGAATTTATAAGTGTAGACGGGAATAGGTTTAAACCATATTTAGAAGTGCCCTATGAAACCATTATTAAAGGAGATGGGAAATTTTTAAATATTGCCGCAGCATCAATTCTTGCAAAAACCTATCGCGATGCATATATGTGTATTATTCACGAAGAATTTCCAATGTATAATTGGAAACAGAATAAAGGATACCCTACTAAAGAGCATCGTGCAGCCATAAAAAAATATGGACCAACAAAATACCACCGTTTATCTTTTAGATTACTACCCGATCAATTAAAATTAGATGTATAACTTCATATATTTGTAAAAAAATTTCTTTTATGAGAGCGCTTTTCTTAGCCATAATTTTTAGTGTATTCTTAATAAGTTGCGACACCTCCACAACAACGAAACACAGTTTAATTGAATTTGTTCCGGAAGGTGCTTCAACTTTAATTAAAACGAATAATATTGAAGATTTAAAAAGCAGTCTTTCCAATAACGATTTAATTCAGGAATTTAAAACGGCTTCATTTTATAAGTCTTTAGATAATATTTTTAAAAACACAACGGCTTTCAAACCTAAATCTGAAGCTCTGTTTTGTTTTTCTAAGGATAAAAACGATAGTACTCAAGTCACTTTAATTACAAAATACACGCCTAATTTATTTCAGTTCGATTCGTTAGCGAAACCCAAGCGAGAAGATATTAAGTTTAAAAACGCGACTATTACCAAAACGCAACTCAATTCGGAAACGCTATATAGTGTAATTATTGACAGTATTTTTATTGGATCGACTTCAAAAACCATTATTGAAAACAGTTTAGATGTAAAACCAGTAAGTGAAGAGCTTCAGAAAATTTATAATACTACGGCCACCGAAAAAACATTTGCTGTAATTTTAGATACGGAACAAGTAAAACAATCATCACTGTTTTTTAGTTCAGATTCTATTCCGCTTCAAAATTTCACAAAGTATATTGCTTTAGACACAGATATTACTCAAGATCAAATTACGTTAAACGGTATCACCAAAGCATCAGATTCTACAAATCACTTAATAAATATTTTTAAAAATACTACGCCTCAAGAAAATAAGACCGCTAAAATCACGCCGGAAGATAGTGACGGTTTTATGAGTTTTACGTATCAAGATTTTAGTAATCTGCAGGCCAATCTAGTCGCATTAAACAAGCAAGAACCTATAGAAACCACATTATTTCATAATACAAATGAAATTGGAGTGATCTATAATAAGGAGCATCGCGCAATTGTTTTACATAGTTTAGACGATATGGCTACTAGTGAAGCTTTACTAGATTCTCAAGAAGTTATAGAAACCTTTCGTCAAGTAGATATTAAACGTTTTGCGCATCCGGAATGGTTTACTAGCAATTTTAAACCTTTAATTAAAATAAAAACAGCTTCATTGTACGCCGTTTTAGATTCCTTTTTTGTATTCTCTGATGACTTAGAAATGCTTCAAAATGTAATTTCAACCTTTCAAAATAAATCAACTTTAAGCGAACGCGATTTTTATCATAACATTACAGAAGACTTAAGCGATGCCTCTTCTTTAATGCTGGTTGGTAATGCCAATCTGTTAGAAGACATATTACAATCTAACTTTAAAACATCGTCTCAAGTAAATACTACAGATTTTAAAATATCTGCTATACAATATATATACGACCACGATTTTGCTCATGTAAATGCTGTGATTAAGAAAGCCAGAACCAAAGCAACTGAAAATTCTGTAAGTGAAGAGTTGAACATAAAATTAGATGCGAAACTTTTAAATAATCCCCAATTTGTAACAAATCATATTACTAGCGAAAAAGAAATCGTGGTACAAGATGTAAATAATAATCTGTATTTAATTTCTAATAAAGGAAAAGTCCTTTGGAAAAAACAGTTAGACGAAGCTATTTTAGGAGACATTTCGCAAATTGATATGTACAAAAACGGTCGTTTACAATTTGCTTTTACAACAGCACATCACCTATACATATTAGACCGTAACGGGAAAGATGCAAAATCCTTTCCAATAAACTTTAAAGATAAAGTAACACAACCCTTAGCGGTTTTCGATTACGACAATAATAAGAAGTATAGATTATTAGTGATACAAAATCAAGAGGTTTTAATGTACGATGCTCTTGGAAAACAAGTTAAAGGCTTTAACTTTAAAAAAGCAAGTACAACTATAATACATAAACCACAGCATTTTAGGGTTAGTGGTAAAGATTATTTAGTTTTTAAAACAACCGATAAACTATATATTTTAAGCCGGACAGGAGAAGTACGTGTTACTCCTAAAACAGCATTCACCTATTCTAAAGAAGCTGTTTACGTTTACAATAATAAATTTGCTACTACTACAGATAAAGGCGATTTAATACTAGTAGATTTAAACGGAAAAGTATCCAGCGAGAATTTAAATCTCGGCGAAAACCACCATATAGATGCAACGACACGAACACTTGTAACGCAGTCTGAAAACAAACTAACCATTAGAAATAAAACATTAGAGTTAGATTTTGGAAGTTACACTCAAGCAAAATTATTTTACATAAATAATAAAATTTACGTAACCACAACAGATTTACAAGCCCAAAAAGTTTATGTGTTTGATAGCCAAGGTGAGGAAATCTCAAATTTTCCAGTCTATGGAACGAGCGCTTTAGACATAGCAAATTTAGACAAAGATAAACCGTTGGAAGCGGTAACAAAAGGAAACGATAATGCCATAATTATTTATCAGATTAATTAAAAGTTTAAGCCTTAAAGTGCTCTTATTTATTATTAAAGCTGAAGGTAATTTAGTACTATTGCAACCCTTAATTTTTTAAGATTAAAATACTATGATAAAACGTAACATCGCCACGATTTCTAAATTTATAATTCATAAAGTTGGAAATAAATTTAACGATACCAAAAATGCATTTTCTGAAAAAGAAATACAATTTGACGAAGCGAGTTACGATTTAATGCTTCCGTTCTTATTGAGACCATTTGGCACCGTAGTGCAGAGTCATCGTTTTAATCATCATGCGAATATTAAATTGAATGAAATAAACACTTACGCTGGAGATATTTTTGCTGATGAATCTAATTTTATCGATGTATCTAAAAACATCGTTAAGCATTTATACGAGCAATCAAATTCAGTACAAATTAAAACTGGAGATGTTATTGTTGCGATTTTTGAAGGTATAGAGTTTAATGAAATCGTAACCAATGCGATTGGAATTTTTAAAATTGAAAACAAATCTAATTTCTTTCAGACCTATTTAGAAGGCAACAGTTACGACGTTGCTGTTCAACAAGGAATTAACACAAAAAAAGTAGACAAAGGCTGTTTAATTTTAAACCAAACAGATGCTGAAGGACCAATTGTATTAACCGTAGACAATAACAATTACGATGCACAATATTGGATTAACCACTTCTTGAACATTAAATATGCTAACGATTTTAATTCGCACACCCAGAATTATATCGAGTTATGTAAAGAGTTTTCTACCGAGATTTTAAAAACAAGTTATGGTAACCAAGAACAGAATATCTTTTTAGCAAAAACAGTAGACTATTTTAAGGAACATGAATTTGTAAACATTGAAAATTTTAAAGAAGAAGTCTTTCAAGACGATAAGCATAAAACCCTTTTCGACGATTACAAAAAATCTTTTGAAGGCGAACAAGATATCCTTATTTTAAATCAGTTTGATGTTGCAGAACCTGTTGTGAAAAAACAAAAGGCGAAAATTAAAACAGAGATTAAGCTCGATACTCAAATCCAAATTAAACTCGATATTGATGCACCAGATGCAGCAAGCGAATATTTAGAACGTGGTTTCGACGAAGAAAAGAAAATGTATTATTATAAGGTGTTTTTTAATACTGAAGCTTAATCTCCTTTTAGCTTAAAAGTATTTAACTTTGAACTCTTATAATAAAGAACGGAATTATAAAAATAGATTCCGCGGTATAGACACTAACGGTTGTCCTAAAAACAACAGACTAAACGTATAATAAAATGACACAAGAAGAATTTTTAGAACAGAACGTATTTACGGGTTTAACAAAGAATAATGAAAATAATGGTGAATGTTACTTCTCAGAAGAAGATTTTTCTGAAGTTTTAAAACAATGCGAACATTTTGGAATTGCTATTTACGATATCAAGGCCACTATAAATGGTGAAGATCACAAAACGATAAACCACGATATGTTCAGGAAAAAAGCAACTGATGTAAACTGGTACAAAAGAGAATTCAGTCACTTAAAACGTGAACAAGAAGACATGCAATATGCTGCTACTTACAAGGTTTCTAAAAAATTATTGGCTAGGTAATCTCTAAATCTCATTCTAAAAAGTGTATTTAGAATGAGATTTAGATTCGTTTATTCTAAAACAAATTCAGCCTCAAAAAGCGTGCTAAAATGTTTCTGAATTTTAGTCTTTACTTCCGCTTCATCAACTTCTTTTACCCCCAACTCAACATTAAGAGACGTAACGGCTTTGCCACGAATTCCACAAGGCACAATATTATCGAAATATCCCAAATTTGCATTCACATTTAAAGCAAATCCATGCATCGTTACCCAACGACTAGCACGTACTCCCATTGCACAAATTTTCCGAGCAAACGGCGTACCTACATCTAACCAAACTCCTGTTTCACCAGGACTGCGCTCAGATTTTAAGCCATAATCATTTAAAGTCAAAATAATAACTTCTTCTAAAAAACGAAGGTATTTATGTATATCTGTAAAGAAATTATCAAGATCCAAAATGGGATAACCTACTATTTGCCCAGGACCATGATAGGTAATATCTCCACCTCTATTTATTTTATAGAATGTCGCACCCTTTGCTTTTAATTGCTCTTCGTTAAGCAACATATTAGACATATGTCCACTTTTTCCTAAAGTATATACGTGCGGATGCTCTACAAAAAGAAAGTAATTTGGAGTAGGTATTGTAGTGTCTTCTCTCCTATTTTTAATTTTTATATCTACGATTTGTTTAAATAAGTCCTCTTGGTAATCCCAAGTGTCTTTATAATCTTTTAAACCTAAATCTTGTAATTGTATGATCTTATTCAATGTAGTAAATTTTTAATCTTTTAGAACCACTTTTAAAGTCATTAATTCTGAATTTCTAATCATCTCAATATAGTTCTGTTTCAGAGTCATCGTTTTCTTGTCTTTACTAAGCAATGCATTGGTATTAGAAACCGACTTTATTTTTTTCGGAAAATGATACACCAATGTATAAGTCATGGCATTCAGAGTTTCTTCTCCCTCTTCACCCATCATACTCATTTCTTTATCTAATTCTGCTAGTGCTTCATCGGATGGTTTATAACCATCTTTAAGCGATCTCGAAAACTGCTTACCATCAAACGAAAAGTCGACATGTTTAAGCATATCGTTTACCGATTTAGCGACTGCAGTACCATCCATTTTAGAAAACTCAGGACTGCCTTTCGTATTAAACGCTTTTGCCTTATCTATATTTTCTAAAATTTCCGGAAATTCTGATATAGATTTAAATGTTGAACCAAAACCAAGATTAAAAACATCTGTTTCGTAATTGGATTTCACGCGCATCATCATCGTCTCCAAAGATTTCAAATTATCCTGTTCCTCTTGAGGTAAATTCGAAATACTATCATACTTTTCCTGTAATAGATCCTTAAAATAAATGATACTATCTACCTTTTTCTCTTTCTTGTAAGCCTCTTCATTTCCTCCTATCTTTTTTACAGCGATCATGGCTTCACTCATATCATAATCCATCAGAAATTCTCCTGAACCATCGGGATAAAATGTAATCTCTTCTGTATAATTACAACTCGTTAACACAAAAGTTGAAAGGCAAATAAATAGAATAAAAAAACGAAACATAAGACTTATAAAAGCGGGTTAGTATTCGTGCAAAGATACGACTTTAGGTACGAGAAACTTCAGCAGACTAAAGCTTCAGTTCGGGCTAAAAGCAGGCAGGTTATTAAAAGTATTTAATCTTCTAATACGACTTCTACATTCAGACTTTCAGGATTAGTTACATAGTCTTTAAAGCTAAGTTCTGCAGAAAAACTTTTATGATCTTCACTAAACATCACATTCTTTAAAGACACCGATTTAATCTTCTTCGGAAAATGATAATTTAATGTATATGTAGATGCAGCAAGAATCATTTCTGTATCTGCTAAACTATCTTTTGTAGCTTGTAAAAGCTCAGGGTCTGTAACCTTTACAGTACGTTTAAATACATTTTCTTTGTAAGAATAATACACTTCACTGCCTTCTGTAACGCCCATATTTCCTAAGGGGCTAGTCTTAGCCGAACCTTTATCATTTAATTCATTTGCCTTGTTAAGGACTTTAAACATATCTTCTAGCTCATCAACATTTTTAAAATCAGTATTAATATCGATTACCATTTGTTTTGTGTTTGGATCCATTAACATATGCATTTTAAAGTTTTCTAAAGCTTTAAGTTGCTCTTGTTCGGCTTTTGGAAGTGTTGCAATGCTATCTTTTTTGGCTTCTAAAAAATCCTTAAATACAATTGTCGAATCTAAAACCACATCAGCAGTATCTCCTACACTTTCTCCTCCCATTTGCATAAGCTGAGAGCCATCAAACTCAAAAGACATTTTACCACTACCGTCCTCATTTATATATATGTTTTCAGAAAACTCACAACTACTTAATATAAGTAACATAATACAAACGCTTAATACATAGATTTTTTTCATAGGTTGGATAGGTTTATTATCAGCCGCAAATATACTTACTTATATATAAAAAGCACCCTGATTTTAACCTTAAGACACCCATATAGAGCAAAATTCACTGAATTCAGGTAGACATATAAAGTCGAAGTTAAATTATCGTTTTGGATTATTTAAGATCACTAATGCAGCTATTACACCGGGAACCCAACCGCAAAGCCATAGTAAAAAAACGATAAGAACAGATCCGCAGCCTTTCCCTATAACGGCTAATGGCGGACAAATAATTGAAAGGATTACTCTCCAAATACTCATTGTGATTGATTTTATTGTGATTGATGATGTATAAATAAGACGCTATAAAAGGGCAATTGTTACACCTATAAAAATCTATTTTGTTTTTCGATAATATATATTGATATAATAACCAATAGTAATTATCTTTGTCAGTTAATATATTAAATAGAACAATAGTAGTATGTCGCAATTATCAGAGCAAGAAATCGTAAGAAGAGAAAAGCTGACTAAACTTCGTGAGTTAGGAATTAATCCATATCCAGCAGATCTTTATCCCTTAACCCACACGAGTAAACAGGTTAAAACAGGTTTTGAAGAAGGTAAGAAGGTGATAATTGCCGGACGATTAATGTCACGCAGAATACAAGGAAACGCGAGTTTTGCAGAAGTGCAGGACAGCGAAGGTCGTATTCAAGTCTATTTTAATCGTGATGAAATTTGTACAGGTGAAGACAAAACCAAGTACAATACTATTTATAAAAAATTATTAGATATAGGTGATTTCGTTGGTATTGAAGGTGAATTATTCACAACCAAAGTTGGCGAAAAAACCATTATGGTGAAAGACTTTACCATTTTAAGTAAATCGTTACGCCCGTTACCTCAACCTCGAGTTGATGCTGATGGAAAAGTACACGATGCCTTTACAGACCCGGAACAACGTTATAGACAACGTTATGCAGATTTAGTTGTAAATCCACATGTAAAAGAAGTGTTTATAAAGCGTACTAAACTTTTTAATGCCATGCGTAATTTCTTTAACGACGCTGGATATTTTGAAGTTGAAACGCCTGTATTACAACCTATTCCTGGTGGTGCTGCTGCACGTCCGTTTATTACACATCACAACAGTTTAGATATGCCTTTGTATATGAGGATTGCTAACGAATTATACCTAAAACGTTTAATTGTTGGTGGTTTTGATGGTGTTTACGAGTTTTCTAGAAACTTCCGTAACGAAGGCATGGACAGAACCCACAA
This sequence comes from Formosa sejongensis, assembly GCF_033447105.1. Taxonomy (NCBI): domain Bacteria; kingdom Pseudomonadati; phylum Bacteroidota; class Flavobacteriia; order Flavobacteriales; family Flavobacteriaceae; genus Formosa; species Formosa sejongensis. Next base: position 517,238 of record NZ_JAWQUN010000001.1, on the reverse strand, counting down.
CCCAGAGTTTACTGCAATGGAAATCTATGTATCATACAAAGATTACAATTGGATGATGGATTTCTGTGAAAAACTTTTAGAACATTGTGCAATGGCAGTTAACGGAACTACAAAAGCGACTTTCGGAAAACACGAAATAGACTTTAAAGCGCCTTACGCGCGTGTAACCATGGCAGATTCTATTAAGCACTTTACAGGCTTTGATATTACGGGTAAAACAGAAGCTGAAATTCGTGAAGGTGCTAAAGCTTTAGGAATCCAAGTTGATGAGACCATGGGTAAAGGAAAATTAATCGATGAGATTTTTGGTGAAAAATGTGAAGGAAACTACATTAACCCAACCTATATTACAGATTACCCAAAAGAGATGAGTCCGCTTTGTAAAGAGCATAGAGATAATCCTGAATTAACAGAGCGTTTTGAGTTAATGGTTTGCGGAAAAGAAATTGCAAATGCATATTCTGAATTAAACGACCCAATAGACCAACGCGAACGTTTCGAGCATCAATTAAAATTAGCTCAAAAAGGAGACGACGAAGCTACAGAGTTTATCGATCACGACTTTTTACGTGCATTAGAATATGGTATGCCTCCTACTTCAGGTATGGGAATTGGAATGGACCGTTTAATTATGTTCTTAACAAACAATCAATCTATTCAAGAAGTATTGTTTTTCCCTCAAATGAGACCTGAGAAAAAACAAGTGGATATGTCTGAAGATGAGAAAATAGTTTTCAATATTCTAAAATCTAATTCACCTATAGAGCTAAATGCACTTAAAACTCAATCTCAATTAAGTAACAAGAAATGGGATAAAACTATAAAAGGGTTAACCAAATTAGGAGTTGCCAAAGTAGACAAAGCAGACGATGGTTTGTTTGTTGCACTCAATGGATAATTTATGATTGAACTTATATTTAAATACAAAGCTAAAGCATACCTCATTTTTTGGTATGCTTTTTTATTAGTTGTCCATTTTTTTTTAAAAGATAGATTTCTACCTCTTGTTTTTATTTTTAATGCGTGTTCCTTAATTTTCATTATTACATATGGTTTTTTGCTATCTATTGGCCTATATAAACATAAGAAACTGAGTATATTCATACTCTGTTTTAATAGCTTAATAGCGGTGTATTGGTATAATAATTACCATTTTAAGACTGAAGACACAACCGTCAATACAGCCTTAAACACCCATTCGGTCTTGTATTGGAATATTTCCCGGCCAGATCAATTGCCTTTAGATGTGATTTTTAAAAACATGAAGGATAGCAATCCTGAAATCATTGTTTTAGTTGAAGCTAAAGATATCCCTTATGCCGATATTAAATTTTTGAAAAGACATTATCCTTCTTATGATATACAGCAACTTGAAGGTGAAATGATGATAGCTGTTAATGGTGAAATAAACGACGTAGAATACAAGAAAATTTCGAGAGGTTCTAAAGCTAATTTGGTCACCGCTACAATTAACAATCGTCTGAGAACCATTTTAGTTATCGATTTATTAGCGAATCCAGCTTTATCAAAAAAAGCAGATTTTAAAATGTTAGAATCAATTATAGAATCTCAGCATATCGATTTTATTATAGGTGATTTTAACACCACTTACGAAAGTGTTTATTTTGAAGCTTTTACTTCAGATTATGAGAGTTTCCATAAGTACAACAATGGTTTTACGGCTACCTGGCCTAGCGTACTTCCTTTATTAGAGATTGATCATTTTTGGCTGTCTAAAAAATGGAAACCTATAATCCTACACAAGGAATTCAATACTGATTCTGATCACGGACTTTTACTAGGGAAATTTCAGCTTAAACCGTAATTTAAATAGTCTTGTCACTCTACTTAGAGCGTTAATAGGTTGTTAAAATTTAATTACCAATTAAACCTATTTAAAAAACCACGGTCTTAGATGTATAATTTTTAACACAAAAGACATGAAAAAAATAATGATTTTAGCACTTGTATTTATCTCTATAAATGCTTTTGCACAACAAAAAAAGGGTGATTCTCAGAAACAAGACAGAAAAGAAATGCGCATGCAAGGTGCAGACTTTACTCCTGAACAACAAGCAACACTACAGACAAAAAAAATGACTTTAAATTTAGACCTTTCTGATGCTCAACAAAAGGAAGTTTATAATTTAAATATTGCTCAAGCGAAAGAAAGACAGACCAATCGTGAGGCGTTTAAGAAAGCTAAAGAAGCGGGACAAAAACCTACAGACAATGAGCGTTACACAAGAATGGTTGCTCAGTTAGACAATCAAATATTGGTTAAGACTAAAATGAAAAGTATCTTAAAAAGCGAACAATATGCAATTTGGGAAAAAGACATGGCGAACCGTAAAAAAGGCAGAAAAAATCAAGGAGACAGAGGAACCGAACGTCAAAACCAAAATAGACAAGGATAACAAGTAAAAGCATTAAAGTAAAAGCGGCAAATGGTAACAGATTCGCCGCTTTTGCTTTTATATAAATTTTATAAACATTCTGTTTAATTCATCAGGTTCAATAAATTATTTTTAATAGCATAGGTTACTAAACCAGCCACATTTTTAGATTCGGTTTTAAGAAGTAAATTATTACGATGACCTTCAACCGTTCTTGGACTTATACACAATTGATCTGCTATTTCTGAAGTTGTAAATTGCTTGCAAATAAGCCCCAATATCTCTTTCTCTCTTCCTGTTAAATACGATTCGTCAAAATCACATTTTGCATGTTTCCCGTTATTATTAGCCAAATCTTCGTGAATAAACTTTAAAACGTCGTTGGTATAACAAAATCCAATATCATGAACTTCTTTTATAGCTGTTAAAAATTCTTCTGGACTCGCATTCTTAGGCAAATAACAAGACACTCCTAAATGAATCATATTTAAAATACAGGATTTAGAATTATAACTCGTTAGTGCTACTATTTTTAAATCTGGAAATTCCTTATGAATTAATTTCATGGCTTCAACTCCATTTAATTCAGGCATATTTAAATCGGTAATTACAATATTTGGAAGGGTAGAAGATGTTCTTAAATATGTAATAAGCTCTAATCCATTAACAGCTTCAAAGTCTACTACTATTTGCTTATCACGCTCAAGCAGGAAACGAATCCCTTTTCGAAACAACCGTACGTCGTCGGCCAAAACAATATGTATTTGGTTAGATTCCATTAACTAAATTTTAATATTAACTATTAGACAAAAAGGCCCAACTCCTATGCGTTGGTTATAAAGCAAGTAGATTTTTGAGTTTTTTTTAACGTTTGTAACGTTATTAGTTCTGATAAAAACTAAATACTTACGCCTTATTGCTATTAATCGTTAAAGGAAGTTTAAAGCTAATATAGGTTCTTTTAGAGCAGATTAACCAAAAACGACCTCTAATCGATTAAAAACACGTAGAAATACCTACTAATAAATAGGAAATTTCTACGCTAAAATTTCAGGTTTAATTTTCTTATTTTTAATAGAATTCAATTTAGAATGTGAATTATTATCTTATTAAACCACTGGTATATCTGCAAATTTTCAACAGAAAGATAACAAAAAATAGTATACAAAAAGCGTTTTTAATAAGTACGTAACCATACGTAAGTACAAATACCTTTTTTTAAATTCTGGTACTACCCCTCTAAAAACAACTGTTTTAGTATTCTAAATTTGATACAAACATATTAATAATCTAAAACTTAGAAATCATGAAAAAATTCATCGCACTTGTATGTTGTTTGTTTCTAGTAAACAACTTCTACGCACAAACTATTAAAACGCAACAAGAACTAGAACTTGAATCTGCAGTTGCCGTTAACCAAAACAAAAATGTGGCAGCCTTAACAAATTTAGATAAATCGAGAGCCTCGGTTAAAACTGTTGGAGTAAATGCTACATATATGAATAGCTCTGTATTTACAGACAATGCAACGTTTGTAAAGATTTTACAACAACGCGCAGCCAAATACGATTTAAAAAACACAGAAGTATATAATCCTGGAGACAAATCGACTTACGCTGTTGTTTTCGACACAAAAAAAGGTGTCATGTCTGTAACGTATAATGATGATGGTAAAATTACAGCATCTAAAGAGCGTTACAAAAATGTAGCTTTACCAAGACCTGTAATTGTAAGTATAATGAAGGCATATCCAGAATGGAGATTCGATGGCAATGTATGTAGTATAGATTACAAAGACAACAAAGGCCTTTTAACCTCTTACAAAGTAAAAATTTCTAATGGTACCCAAACAAAAACAGTAAAGTCGGATGCTAAAGGAAACATTATCTAATTGAATACCGTTTTAATAATTCTCCCATTTTAAGATAGTAGTGAGATCATTGAATATACATAAAAACATCAGTCATGAAACGTATACTAATAAGTGTTGTAATTCTCCTCTTGGGCTTTCAAAGTCTGAAGGCACAGATGAGTTCAAAAAAAACAACCATCGAATTTTCCAATACACAAACCCCACAGGTTAACAATATTTATAGTGTACATGAAGATATTCATGCTGAAGCAAACTATGTTATAACAAAATCTAAAATTGAAGTCCCTATAACTTACGAAACAGATATTAATTATCCTTACGAAAATAATTCGGAGGACCAAATAGATACAATTACATTATACTCCAAATTTTCAGACCAAGGGTTAACAAACTTACAATGAGTCTTTAGAAAACACCTATACATTATGAATTTAAAAAACATTTACCTGAAGGATTTAATCCTTACAATGGCATGTTCGAAGACGTTAATTCTAAATCTTTACAACACCCCATTACAGCCAGATAAAAACTTAAAGCCTCAATTAATAACCTCTAACCACATTATTAATTTAAAATTAAGACATTATGAAAAAAATTATTACACTAGTATGTTGTTTGTTTCTAGGAAACAACTTCTACGCACAGGTTGAAATCACTCAAGATAATTTACAAGAAAATCCAATTGCATACACTCAAACCAAAAATCCAGATGCACAAACGAGTCTTGAAAAATCTAAGGCAACGGTTAAAACTGTTGGAGTGAATGCTACTTATATGAATAACTCCGTATTTACCGATAATGGAAACTATGTAAAAATTTTGCAACAATACATTTCAAAATATGATGTAAAGAATATGGAAGCTTATAATAATGATGACAAATCTATTTATGATGTAAGTTTTAAAACAAAAAAAGGGATTTTTTTAGTAACGTATAAAGGTGATGGACAAATTATATCATCCAAAGAGCGTTATAAAAATGTGATAATCCCAAAAGCCGTAAGCATTAGCATAATGAAAACTTATCCGAATTGGATACACGAGGCTAGTATATGCACCGTAAATTACAGACATGGCAAAGGTCTTTCGACCAGCTACAGAGTAAAAATTTCTAATGGAAATCAGACCAAAATAATTAAAACCGATGCTAAAGGAAACATTATCTAATTGAATACCGTTTTAATAATTCTCCCATTTTAAGATAGTAGTGAGATCATTGAATAAACATAAAAACATCAGTCATGAAACGTATACTAATAAGTGTTGTAATTCTCCTCTTGGGCTTTCAAAGTCTGAAGGCACAGATGAGTTCAAAAAAAACAACCATCGAATTTTCCAATACACAAACCCCACAGGTTAACAATATTTATAGTGTACATGAAGATATTCATGCTGAAGCAAACTATGTTATAACAAAATCTAAAATTGAAGTCCCTATAACTTACGAAACAGATATTAATTATCCTTACGAAAATAATTCGGAGGACCAAATAGATACAATTACATTATACTCCAAATTTTCAGACCAAGGGTTAACAAGCTTACAATCGTTCGCTGTATTTACCGTGGTTAACACTAACGACTTACCTTACAATGAGACTTTAGAAAACACCTATACATTAAGTCCTGAATTTAAAAAACATTTACCTGAAGGATTTAATCCTTACAATGGCATGTTCGAAGACGTTAATTCTAAATCTTTACAACACCCCATTACAGCCAGATAAAAACTTAAACCCTCAATTAATAACCCCAAATCACAGTATTAATTTAAAATTGAGACATTATGAAAACATTCATTTCAATCGCATTATGCCTGTTATGTTATAACAGCATCCGTGCACAAAACACAGACGTCAATAAAACTAACGACAATAAAATAACAGTAACAGCTGTTGAAAAATTAGAAATTCCTGATGTATTTCTATTAGAAAAACACAACTTAGAGATAAAAACGACAGGAACAAACGCCAATTATTTAAACCTGTCTAGCGTTTTAGAAAGCTCTAGATACGTAAGAAAACTACAAACTATCGCTGCGGGCTACGACATTAAAACATCCGAAGTGTATACCAGTCAATACGACAGTGAGAAAAAGCCCATTTATCATATAACTATGAAAACAAAAGAAGGCAGAATTAGAGCTTATTATAATGGTAAAGGTGAAATTAAAAAGGCTTCAGAACGTTACACAAATGTGGCAATCCCAACCTACATTGTAATTAAAATTATGAAAGACTATCCGGATTGGAAGGTTACGAATCAACTGTGTGAAATCGATTATCAGCTTAATAAAGAATCTATAATAACCTATGAAGTTAAACTTATGAAAGGAAACAAAAAGAAAACAATTGATTTAGATGCTAATGGAAATATTATGTAAAAAACCTCAACAATGAGTATCAAACAAAATGTAAAACATAGACAAAAGACTTATAATTTCATTAAGTCCACAGCAGTAAGTGTAATATAAAAAGGCTTTCCCAATATATAGGAAAGCCTTTTTTATATCTTATAATTTATAATCTCACTGCGACTTTACAGCACTGCTATCTGGCATCCTGATTGTGTTTCAACATCAAAGAACACTTAATCATTTAGCTATGTAACTCTGTAATTCAATTATTTTAAAATCTTATTTCTCCAACGATGTTGCTACTTTATGTACAGCATTTATAGTGGTATCTAAATCGGCATACGTTAAAGCATCTGTTATAAACCAAGTTTCGAAAGCACTTGGTGCGATATAAATACCTTGATCCAACATGCCATGGAAAAATATTTTAAAATTTTCATTATTTCCTAAAGCAGACGTTTCAAAATCGACCACAGGCGTTTCAGAAAAATGTACTGAAATCATAGAACCTATTCGGTTTATGGTGTGTACAATTTTATGATCGTTTAATACTTTAGTTATCCCTTTATGTAAATATTCGGTTTTTTCTGCCAAACGATTAAAAATTTCAGCATCGCTTTCTAACGCTTTCAACATCGCCAAACCTGCAGCCATCGCTAACGGATTTCCGCTTAAAGTTCCTGCCTGATACACCGGGCCTAACGGCGCCAGATAATCCATAATGGCTGCATTCGCTGCAAAAGCACCTACTGGCAATCCGCCACCAATTACTTTTCCAAAACATACAATATCTGCTTTTACATTATATAATTCTTGCGCACCTCCTCTAGCCAATCTAAAACCAGTCATAACCTCATCGAACACCAAAAGGATATTATTAGCATCGCATAACGCTCTAAGTTTCTGCAGAAAATCAGCTTGTGGCGGAATACATCCCATATTCCCTGCAACAGGCTCTAAAATAATACACGCGATATCGTCTGGATTCGCTTCAATTATAGATTTTACGTGGTCTATATCGTTATACTTTGCCAATAACGTATCTTGAGCAGTACCTTTAGTAACCCCAGGACTATTCGGGCTTCCAAAAGTTACGGCTCCACTTCCTGCTTGAATTAAAAACGAATCGCTATGCCCATGATAACAGCCTGCAAATTTTATAATTTTTTCTTTTCTGGTATAACCTCTTGCTAAACGCACGGCACTCATACACGCTTCGGTTCCTGAATTTACAAATCGAATTTTATCAATATTCGGAACCATAGACACGGCCAAAGCAGCGATTTCTGTTTCAATTTCTGTAGGTGCTCCAAACGATGTTCCTAATTTTGCTTTTTCAATAATAGCGTCGACAACGGGTTGGTAAGCATGACCCAAAATCATAGGTCCCCAAGAGTTTATATAATCTATAAAGGTGTTATCATCTTCATCAATTAAATACGCACCTTTAGCTTCTTTCATAAAAATAGGAGTTCCTCCTACCGCTTTAAAAGCACGAACTGGCGAGTTTACACCTCCAGGAATTACGCGTTCTGCATTAGCAAATAACGCACTACTTCTTGTATATTTCATTGTAATATTTTTATATTTAGGATTTTACGACCAACTCCTGACCAATAGAAATTGTAGTATCTCGTAATCCATTTAATTTTTGTAGTTCTTGAACCGAAATATTATAGCGTCTAGAAATAGAATACAGCGTATCTCCTTTTACCACATAATGTACATCTTGACTTGTACTTGGTTTACTAACACGTTTTGGTTCATTTCCTGTAACGGCATCGTCGTATGTATACAACTCATAACGCTCTATTATTGCTATTAATTTTTCAGGATATTTTTTATCGGTGGCATAACCTGCAGCACGCAAACCTTTCGCCCAACCTTTATAATCGTCTATATCTAATTCGAATAAGCCCGAATAGCGTTTTCTTTCGGTTAAAAACAAAGAGTGATCGCGGTACGAATATTTTGCATCTTTATATTTTCTGAAACATTCCTGATCTTCATCATCGTCGTGATGAATACTTGCACCCGTCCATTCATGACATTTAATTCCGAAATGATTATTCGCTTCGACAGCTAAACGTCCTTTTCCGGAACCCGATTCTAAAATACCTTGCGCCAATGTAATACTTGCCGGGATTTTGTAGAATTGCATTTCTTCTACAGCAACACCACTATAAACCTGAATATATTCGGCAGTACTACTCACCAAAACAGGCACTACAACTACCTGAGTTTCGGCAGGCGTATCTTCATTCTTAATTTCCGTTTTTGGCTGAGGCGTCTTACGCTGAACGTGTTCTGTTTTGTGTTTCGATTTAGACGATTTATGCTTTCGCTTCCGCGCTCCACAACTAAACAACACACTTACGACTATTAAAAGGATTACAATTTGCTTCATGCATCTATATAATTTGGGGCAATTTCTTTTTTTTCAATTGGGTGTTCATACCTGCAATGCCTTGTAAACCTCCGGTATGAATCATTAAAATTTTGGAATGTTCTGGAAAATATCCTTTTCGGATTAAATCCATAATACCAAATAGTACTTTTCCTGTATATACCGGATCTAGAGAAACGGTATAATCCGATTTAAATTGATTGATAAAACGAACCAAATCGGCATTAATTTTAGCATAACCACCAAAATGATAATCGGTTATCAGCTTCCAATTGGTTTTGGCTACAAACTTACTAATATTGTTTTGTAAAAAGTCACCTTTTAAAGCAGGAAATCCTAAAACAGTTTGATGAGGTTTACTGCTATTTATCAATCCTGAAATGGTTCCTCCAGTCCCAACCGCACAACAAATATAATCGAATTCTGAATCTTGAGGTGTTAATATATGTTCGCACCCTTGTACCGCCAACGTATTTGTACCGCCTTCAGGTATCAAATAAAAGTCACCAAAAGCGACTTGTAAACCTTGAATAAATGCATCTGTTTCTTTATTCCTGTAATCGGCTCTCGTAACAAATTTAAAATCCATACCACAAGATTCGGCAAATTTAAGCGTGGGATTTAAATCGGTTTGCAAAGCCAATTCTTCGCCACGAATAATACCAATGGTTTTAAAACCTGAAACTTTCCCCGCATGGGCCACTGCGGCAATATGATTAGAATATGCACCACCAAACGTTAACAAAGTTGTATGTGCTTCTTCCTTTGCCTTTAAAACATTGTAGTATAATTTTCTGTATTTGTTCCCGCTAACAAACGGATGTATTTCGTCTTCCCGTTTAATAGAGAGACTAATATTATAATCGGCATTTAAAATTATGGCCTGATTATTGATTTGTGAAGTTTTGGGTATAAAAAACATAGTACGTCTAGTGTCTTTAGACTTAGATGTACAAAAGTAAAGGAAAAATTAAAAAGTTAACATGAACTTTTTATTAAAAAAGAGAAAATATCATACTAATTCGTTAATTTTAACCTAAAATCACCCTAAACAAGAAATCTATTAACAAAATTTTAATCGTTTTACTTTCAGTTAATTAGTTTTAATTATCCGAAATGATTAATTTTGCAACCGATAATTTTTAACCTCATATTTATGGCTATTAACTCTACCTATTCAGTTCCTAATGGAACATCTTCTAATCGCACCTCCTCGTTTATAAAATATATGTTTTGCTTTATGCTTTTTGGACTTTTGAGTTTAGAAGGGTTTGGGCAAGGAGCAAGTTATACATGGACAGGAAATGTTAGCACGGACTGGGACGATTCTGGAAATTGGGATGGTCCGGGTAATAAATTCCCTAATAATAATGGAGCGGCAGTTACTATTGGTAATAGCCAAAACAACAATTATCCAGTAATAGATGATCAGACTATTGTTGTTAAGTCTATCTCTATGGATTGGAATGGCAATCTAACTGTGCTAAATGGTGCTATATTAAATGTTTCGAAAGATATGATAATCAATGGTGTACTTACGATAACCAATAGTAGCTTGGACATTGGAGGAGATTTTAGTAGTAATCGTAATTTAACCATTTCAAATAGTACCATAACTGTAACTGATTTCACTTACGAGAGTAGCGGATCTAATAATATGTCATTAGGAAGCTCTGTATTGGATGCAACTGGAAACATTACAATAAATAGACCGTTAACATCAAGTATTAATTCAATTATTAAAGCCACAAACTTTACATTAACAGCTTCTGGTGGTAGTCAGTGGGATTTAGATAATACTCAAGTATTTATTACAGGAAAATTTAAATCTGAAAGAATTGTTAATATTAAAAATTCTAGTAATATTGAAACTTCAAACTTTGAACTCACTAGGTCAGGACAGTCAACAGTAAACATCTATGATAAATGTACTCTTACTGTGAAAAATAATCTAAGTATGGATAATTTTATGACAATTTATGATGGCGGTAGTTTAATCCAATTAAAAGAAGGGGTGGATTCAAATATAATAGGGAATAGTTATACCAATCCATTTACTGTTGAACGCATAGCCACCATAGCACGCAACACAGATTACGTCTACTGGGCATCACCAGTACAAGGCTTTTCAGTTGATAATATTGGTAGTACATCACACCGTTACGAATGGCAACCTACTGTAGAAAATAACGACACATATTTAAGCGATTTTGGCAACTGGAAAAAAGCTACAGGAACAATGACACCTGGTCAAGGGTACATTGTTAGAGGATTTCCAACAATTAACGGTGCAAGTGAAAATGAATACACTCAAAGATTTCAAAATCAAAAACCAAACAATGGACTAATTTCAATACCTGTTTTTCATGGGGGTTACGATAAAGGAACTTACAATGAATATGACTCAGGAAATTCTGGCCCATCAACCACAAAAATATCTAATGAAGACGACAACTGGAATTTAATAGGAAACCCATATCCTTCTGCCATTAGCATTGAAAAATTCTTAACAGAAAATGAAGATGTTTTAGAAGGCGGTGTGCGTATTTGGACACATGGTTCTGCTATTAGCACAGAACATGATGACCCATTTTACCAAGATTTTGTATACAACTATTCTTCATCAGATTATTTCACTCATACCGCTACAGGCCCAAGTACTTTTGGTGAATTTTCTGGTTACATCGCTTCAGGGCAAGGATTTTTTGTGACAGTTATTCACAATGATTACGACAAGGATAATGAGAAAGCTGAATTTAATGTAAACTTCACCAATGCCATGCGCCAATTAGAATCAGACTATGATAATGCTGATTTTTACAGAACAGATGAAGCCTCACAAAAATCACGTATTTGGTTAAGCTTATCGGCAAACGAAACAAAAAGCTCTAACTCTATGCTATTAGGATATATAAACGGAGCAACTATAGAAAAGGACAATATTTACGATGCTGTAATTATGGATTACAATATCATGAGTATACACTCTTTAATAAATGAAGAGCCTATGGTAATTCAAGGGCGTCCCTTACCATTTGTGAACTCAGACGAAGTGCCTTTAGGAGTTATCTTAAAAGATAAAGATTTATATACTATTGGTATCAGCCAAGTAGACGGTTTGTTCGAAGAAGGTCAAGATATCTATTTAGAAGACACCTACGAAAATATTACTCACGATCTTAGAAAATCGCCTTACCAATTTGCAGCAGAAGCAGGAACGTTTAACGACCGTTTTGTGCTACGTTACCAAGCCAATAAATTAGATGTAGAGGATGCTGTTATAAATACTAATTTCAAAATTATAGCAACTAGAGATTTCATAAAAGTGAGTAGCACAACAAGTACAGTGAACAGCATTGTTGTATACGATGTATTAGGTCGTGTGTTATATCAAGCAAATAAATTAAATGCTGCTGAGGTAAAACTAGATCAGTTTAAACCAACCAACAGTCCGTTAATTGTAAAGGCAACGTTGTCTAACGGAACAGAAAAAGCACAGAAGGTTATTTATTAGGTGTTAGGTGTTAGGTGTTAGGTAAAAATAACCATGAACAACTCACTAATATCCAAGTGTTATTAAAAACGTTCGTCACCCTGAACTCGTTTCAGGGTCGCATTTGAGTAAGATAATCACTGTTATGTGATACCGAAACAAGTTCGGCATGACGTTGTATCATAATACAAACTTGAACTAAAAACACCCATCACCCTGAACTCGTTTCAGGGTCGCATTCGAGTAAGGTAAACACTGTTATGCGAAACTGAAACAAGTTCGGCAGGACGTTGTATCATAATAAAAACATGAACTAAAAACGCTCGTCACCCTGAATTCAGTTCAGGGTCACATACGAGTAAGAAGACTACTGCTATGTAATACCGAAACAAGTTCGGCATGACGTTGTATCATAATACAAACTTGAACTAAAAACACCCGTCACCCTGAACTCGTTTCAGGGTCTCATTCGAGTAGGTAAACACCGTAAAAACCACTAACAATTCACTATTTTATAGACTTCAAAAAAGAAAATCGAGACCTTGACTGTAAATAGTTAAGGTCTTTTTCGTTGGCATAGGCTTCACGTTCAAAAGAAATATGTTTATAAGCCATCCTCCTGTTTTTATATTGAGCCAAACGGAGCAAGAATTCTAAAGCATACCAGATATAAAAAGGCAATACCAAAAGTTCCAATTGCTGTTTTAAATGAATACGCTCGTGGTTTACTAAAACCAAATTCGTTTTCATTTTCGAATCTCTTAAAAACATAAACGGGTACAGAGTAATTCCCTGAAAGCCTTTTGGTATGATATATTTTGAAATTAAAATCATACAATTGCGGGTTCAAAAATCAATCCAATTTACACTATCTTTGAAAAACATGAAAAAAATAATTCCTGTAGAAGAAGGCGATTACTATTTAACCCCAGAAGGGTATCGCTGTTTTACCGCACAATACCATCTTAAAAGAGGCTATTGTTGCAAAAGTGGTTGCAGACATTGCCCGTACGGTTACGATAAAAAAACGGATTCGTTTAAAAAGTAATATGTAAAACTACTATATATTATGAAAACAAAATTTGATCAGCAAACTCTCAAATCAAGCGGAATCGAGATCGAGCCTAAAGGCTTTTAACTAGGCTCAAACTGACCATTTTAATAATTAAGAGTAAACACATATACAATGGATAATCTTTTAATGACCTATAGAAATAAAGTAGCGAATACCCATCACCGAGTGGATATTCGGTATCCATAGCGTTTTAATTTTAATTAATGAATTAAAACTAAAAACGCTAAAATTCAAACTATAATGACATTTAAAGCACAAATCCTAGAAGGTATTCCAAAACAGTTACCTGAACCTCAAGCTTACGACACCACAATAAATCACGCACCAAAGCGTAAAAACATATTAACGACTGAAGAACGCAAATTAGCATTAAGAAATGCGTTGCGTTATTTTGATGCATCTCAGCATAAAGAGCTTCTTGAAGAGTTTAAAAACGAGCTAGACACTTACGGTCGTATCTACATGTATCGCCTACGACCGACTTATAAGATGTATGCCAGACCGATTAATGAGTATCCTGCGAAGTGCGAACAAGCTGCAGCGATTATGCTCATGATTCAGAATAATTTAGATTATGCTGTGGCGCAGCACCCACATGAACTCATTACCTATGGCGGAAATGGTGCTGTATTTTCTAACTGGGCGCAATATCGCCTAACCATGAAATACCTTGCCGAGATGAACGACGCCCAAACCTTAGCGATGTATTCCGGGCACCCGATGGGACTATTCCCATCTCATAAAGATGCTCCAAGAGTTGTAGTGACTAACGGCATGATGATTCCTAATTATTCCAAACCCGACGATTGGGAGAAATTCAATGCCATTGGCGTCACCCAATACGGACAAATGACTGCCGGTAGTTTTATGTACATCGGCCCGCAAGGGATTGTTCACGGCACAACCATTACGGTATTAAACGGCTTTCGGAAAATAAAAAAAGAACCACAAGGCGGATTATTCGTCACCTCTGGCTTAGGAGGCATGTCTGGCGCGCAACCCAAAGCTGGAAATATTGCAGGTTGCATAACAGTTTGTGCCGAAGTCAATGAAAAAGCGGTAAAAACAAGACATTCTCAAGGTTGGGTAGATGAAGTGATTTCCGATCTTAAATTACTTGTGGTCCGTGTAAAAGAAGCACAGGATAATAAAGAAACAGTGTCCATTGCATACCACGGAAATGTAGTAGATATCTGGGAAACCTTCGATACTGAAAACATTCACATCGATTTAGGAAGCGACCAAACTTCGCTTCATAATCCTTGGGCAGGTGGCTATTACCCAGCAGATTTATCTTTTGAAGATGCAAATATTATGATGTCTGAAAACCCTGGATTGTTTAAAGAAAAGATTCAAGGCACCTTACGTCGTCATGCAGATGCTATTAATAAACACACAGCCAAAGGCACCTATTTTTTCGATTATGGAAATGCCTTTTTACTAGAAGCCTCGCGTGCAGGAGCAGATATTATGGCAGAAAATGGTATCGATTTCAGGTACTCGAGCTATGTGCAAGATATTATGGGCCCTATGTGTTTCGACTATGGTTTCGGACCGTTCCGTTGGGTTTGTGCTTCAGGAAAACCAGAAGATTTAGAAAAAACAGATGCTATCGCTTGTAAAGTTTTAGAAGGAATTAAGACCAACTCACCTGAAGAAATTCAGCAACAAATGGCTGATAATATTCAGTGGATAAAAGGCGCTCAAGAAAACAAATTAGTAGTTGGATCTCAAGCACGAATTTTATATGCCGATGCCGAAGGACGTATGAAAATTGCGGAAGCTTTTAATGAAGCCATAAAAAATAATGAAATTGGAACTATAATTTTAGGACGCGACCATCACGATGTTTCTGGAACCGATTCTCCGTATAGAGAAACCTCTAATATTTACGATGGTTCTCGCTTTACTGCAGACATGGCGATACAGAATGTAATTGGCGATAGTTTTAGAGGTGCGACCTGGGTAAGCATCCATAACGGAGGCGGTGTTGGCTGGGGAGAAGTGATCAACGGAGGTTTTGGCATGGTTCTTGACGGTAGTAAAGACGCTTCTAGACGGTTGAAATCCATGTTGTTCTGGGATGTGAATAACGGAATCGCAAGACGAAGTTGGGCTAGAAACGAAGAAGCATTATTTGCAATTAAACGTGCAATGGAAGTAGAACCTAATTTAAAAGTAACCCTTCCAAATATGGTGGACGATAATTTAATCAACAACCTTTAAACTAAAAACACATGAAAAAATTCTTAAAATTTGCACCTGCGTTATTAATTCTTTTAGTGGTAAGCGCTTGTAGTTCTATAAAAGTAGCTTCAGATTACGAAAAAGGAACGTCGTTTGATACATTTAAAACATATGCGTTTTACAAAACCGGAATTGATAAAGCCGAAATTAGTGATTTAGATAAAAAACGTATTTTACGTGCTATCGAAGCCCAAATGACTGCTAAAGGTTATGTAAAATCTGAGACTCCGGATATATTAGTCAGTATTTTTACAAAAGCAAGAGAACAAGTAAACGTATATAATAACAATATGGGCTGGGGCCCTTATGGTTACGGTTGGGGTTGGAGTCCATACTATTACAACGATTTTAACAACACTTCAATAACAAGCTCTACAGAAGGTACTTTATTTATAGACCTTATAGATGCAAAGAAACAAGAACTGGTTTGGCAAGGTGTAGGTTCAGGATATTTAAATCAGAACATGAACAAAAAAGACGAGCGTATTAATGAGTTTGTAGCTCAGATTTTAGCAAGTTACCCGCCAGAACCTAAAAAATAATATTTTCCCTGAAAAAGAAAATTAGTGCTAGGAACCTAGAAATGGGTTCCTTTTTTTATGCTCAATTTTGAATAGAACTTTAAGTTTAATTCATAATTTAATTTACTCACGTCCACCTACTCTATGTCCTTCCTAACTAGACTTTAACATTATCATCAGCTAAATTTCATTATCTTACCCTAATAGTGTCCTAAACAATTAGTCTCTTTTCCCAAAAAGATTTACCGCTGTTCACTTTATAGAATTACTTGTGCTAAGGGAAGTACTTTTTCTAAATAAGTTAAATTTTGTTTATTGGGTTGGCCTATCGAAAATTTATCGTAAAATTTGAAGTGAAAGTATCGTAAAATTTAAAGCTGTTTGAGCTAAACGAATGAATCAATATTATTGAATTTTAGTAGCGAGTTCTTTAAATTTAGATGGTGAACGAAAAATTTAGATAAAAGTTCGTAAGCCTAGATTTTTTTGGTTCGTTTTTTTATCAATGAAAAAAATGAACATATAATATTATTTAGAACACGATTGACCTTACTCTAAGCAACTTGTAAAATAATGCAGAACAATACAATACCATCTAATCCTATTTTAAAGCGTTTACCAAAACACTTACAGCAGTTTATAAAGCCACAAAATTACGATGATTATACGGCTATAAATCAAGCCGTATGGCGGTATGTTATGCGTAAAAATGTAGATTATTTAAGTACGGTTGCACATAAATCGTATTTAGACGGACTAAAACAAACTGGGATATCCATTGAAAGCATTCCTAATATGTACGGTATGAACCGTATTTTAAAAGATATTGGTTGGGCCGCTGTTGCTGTAGATGGCTTTATCCCTCCAAATGCATTTATGGAATTTCAGGCGTATAACGTCTTGGTTATTGCAAGCGACATCAGACAATTAGAACATCTAGAATATACACCTGCCCCAGATATTATTCACGAAGGTGCAGGCCACGCTCCTATTATTGCGAATCCAGAATATGCGGAATATTTAAGACGTTTTGGAGAGATTGGTTGTAAAGCAATTTCGTCGGCTAAAGATTTCGAATTGTACGAAGCCGTAAGACACTTATCTATCATTAAAGAGGCTCATGGTTCTCTAGAAACAGATATTATTAAAGCAGAACAAAAGGTTGAGGTGCTTCAGCAAAACATGGGGGAACCAAGCGAAATGGCACTAATAAGAAACCTGCATTGGTGGACTGTAGAATATGGCTTAATTGGTAGTATTAGTGATCCTAAAATTTATGGTGCAGGATTACTATCATCTATAGGCGAAAGTGCTTGGTGTATGACTAATGAAGTCAAGAAAGTTCCTTATACTATTGAAGCTCTACATCAAAATTTCGATATTACGAAGCCACAACCTCAACTGTATGTCACTCCAGATTTTGCACATTTAAGTTTAGTATTAGAAGAATTTGCCAATACTATGGCATTGAGAACAGGCGGATTAAATGGTATTCAGAAGTTGATTGATTCAAAAGCAATAGGCACTATTGAACTGAGTACAGGTATTCAAATTTCTGGTGTTTTTGATACTGTTTTAGAGGCCAATAATCAACCCATTTATTTTCAGACAACGAACGAAACGGCTTTAGGTTATAGAGACAAAGAATTAGTTGGACATGGTGTTAAGAATCACCCAAAAGGCTTTGGCTCTCCTATTGGGAAGTTAAAAGGCATAAATTTAGCCATTGAAGATATGAGTCCCCGTGATTTAAACGCCTACGATATTTACGAAGGAAAAATAGTTACTTTAGAGTTTAAAAACAACCTTGTTGTTCGTGGCGAAATCATTACGGGAAAACGCAATTTACAAGGAAAGATTATTTTAATCAGTTTTAAAAATTGTACCGTTTCTCATCAAGAAACTATACTTTTTAGTCCTGATTGTGGTCATTTTGATATGGCTGTGGGTAAATCTATTGTCTCTGCTTATTCTGGTCCGGCCGATTTTAAAAGCTTCAATCTTATTACGCATACACAAACGCATCAAACTATAAAAGCTAAAAAAACCATAGAGAATATTGCTTTAGAGAAATTGTATCAAAACGTTAGAAACTATCGAGAAGGAAAAAACAAGACGGTTTCACTTTCTGAAATTTTGAAGTCACTAAAAGAAAATTATTCTAGCGATTGGTTACTAACTGTAGAATTGTATGAACTCGCTCATCAATCTAACAACCTTATTTTAAAAGAAGATATCCTAACTCGTTTACAAGAACTGAAACAGAATAGACCAGAAATTAAACATTTAATTAATGGCGGCTTACAGATTATCAATAACACTATTTAAACATAACTTAGGTCGTTTTAAAGCTATTCAATACGGCTTTCGTAAAAGTACTCAAAACTAAAGTTCCGCTTATTTTTGCACGTTCTGCAAGTAAATTATCCCAATGCTCCGTGTTTTGCCACATCACAACTTTCATGGCTTTAACGGCGTCTGGATTGTACGTTTTAAGTTTCTGAACCAATGTTTTAGTAGCTTCAATTAATGCGCTTTTAGAATCTAAAACATCTGCATATAATCCTTTTTGTTTTGCCCATTGAGCATCGTAAAACTGCTCTGCATTAATAGTCATTTCAGACATCGCTGTCATTCCAATTTTTCGACTCACAGCGGGCTCTATAACAAAAGGCCCGATGCCAATACTCAATTCACTTAATTTAATAGAAGCGTGTTGTGTTGCCAAACAATAGTCGGCTGCAGCAGCTATGCCAACCCCGCCTCCAACAGCTTTACCTTGTACTGCACAAACAATAAATTTAGGACACTTACGCATCGCATTAATAACATTTGCGAAACCAGAGAAAAACAATTGTCCTTGGGCTTCCGTCTCAATACCAATTAATTCATTAAAACTTGCACCTGCACAAAACGTTCTATCTCCTCCACTTTGTAAAACCACAACCTGTACATCGTTATTTTTACCAGCCAAATTAATGGCTTTTTCTAACTTAGAAAGTAGTGCGCTAGGTAATGCATTATGTGACGGATTGTGAAATGTAATGGTACTTATGCCGTCTTCTACGACTTGTTTTACGAAGGGTTGTTCCATGTTTTAATCAGCAAAATATTGAAAATCGAAGATACAGAAATTTTTAAGTTGGGTATTGATAAGCTTTCATTTATCTAAGAAAACTCGTATTTTTATAAAAAAAGTCATGGGTTTACTCGATTTTTTATTCAGAAAGCAAAAACGCGATATTCAATATTTCAAGTCTAAAGGTGCCATTATTTTAGATGTTCGCTCTAGAAGGGAATACAAAAAAGGTCATATTATTGGATCGGAAAATGTACCAATAGCAGATTTACATCAAAAAGTAATACTACTAAAAACCACTAAAAAACCTTTTATTGTGTGCTGTGCCAGCGGTGTTAGATCTGCAAAAGCTGTGAAATTTTTACTTATAAACGGTATTGAAGCCACAAACGGCGGAAGTTACCAGACTCTAAAAAGGTTACTATAATTCTAAATCTTGCAATGTTTCCTCGGCTGTAATTGGCGTATTATTATATTGCAATGTCCAACCTAAAGAATTGGTTAATATATAAAACTTTGCAAGTTCACTAATTAATCTGTTTTTTGAATTTTTCTTAAATTCTGAAGCCGCTACTTTTTTCATTAAAGAGGCTTTTACCTTATTCTTAATCTTATTATAATCTTTTGCTTCAAACTGATTTAAAAAATCGGCTTGTATATCATAATACTCAAATTCGGGACTAATTTTAATTTCTTCATCTGGAATGTACGTGATATTTAATATTTTATTCACCTCATCGATATCGTAGGTAATTTTACTTAAATCGTAAGATATGGTAACATCAGCATTTACAACAACCAAGGCTTTTTTTTCTGCACTAACTAAATACGGGAATACTTCCTTAGAATCTTTGTAGGTAAACACCTCGCTAAAATGACCTTCTGTAACAACTAATTTACCAACGTTTTTAATCTGCTCTTGAATTAACATCGAACTTTGTAAAAGTTCAGAATCGTCGTCTGTCTTTGGATTACAATATTTAAACGTGAAGAAAAATGCTATTGCGATAAGGACTCCAAAAGTTATATTTCGCATCAATTTATTTTTTAATTAAAGGTATAAAATATGTTGAGTAACACGACACTTTTAGGCATTAAAAAAGCATCAACTCCTTGTTCACATACTTCATGCTTCATGACGTTGATACTTCTTAACAGACTGATTAATAGCACTGCTAAATTATATATTATTTAAACAATTGGCGATTCTTTTAGATGATTGACATGAAAATTAGACATAAAGTGAAATAATCGAAAGTTTCACAATAAATTCTTACAAAGAAAAAGAAATCCAATCTATTTTTTTCTGAATATTAGTAATTTTCTTATTTAAATCCTTAAGAAATTTCTGATGATTCTCAGAAAATTCGTTGAAAGGTTTGTGTTTTAATCCGCTTTGAATAACATGTACGTCTTTCATAATTGGAACTGTTGTAGACGCAAACCAAGAGGCTTGAAATTTCTCCCAAATATAATCGACAGCCATTTGATTAGGATGAATTAAATCGGCCGCATAAAAGCGATAATCGCGAAGCTCGTCCATCATAATTTCATAAGACGGAAAATAATGTAATTGATGTGTTTCTGAATCATCTAAAAGCTGATGGATTGCAGATATTAAATGTGATTTACTTCGAGTGTTTTCGACAAAACCATCTTTTGTATGTCGAATAGGTGAAACCGTAAAAACCACATGAACATTTGGATTTACTGAAGCAATTAAGCGCAACATCTGTTGTAACGATTGTGCAATCTCTGCACTGCTCAACAATTCCTTTTTAAAAGCTTTTTGTGGCACTTTATGACAATTTGCAACAATAGTATTGGATGCTAAATTTCTGTACACCCAAGCTGTCCCTAGAGTAATTACAATATGTGTACTGGTATCCAAAAACTGTTTAGTCTGTTTTAAAGCTGAATTTAATCCGTTTAAAACTTGTGCCTTATCTAATCCGCTTAATTTAGAATGTGCTTCGAAACAATGCCAAACCTCATCCTGAGAAAACAGATCAATATCTGTATAAATTTTTCCATTAACGGCATGACTTATTAAGCGTTCTATCGCTTTAGGCTGAAACAAAACACCAAACGGATTTTGAAGATTTTGAAATTTAAAATAATCGAACTTTTCACCTATGTTTTCTACAAAACAAGATCCCAATAACAACACCTTAGACTGATAATCGATTTGATTTTCGGTTTGCTGTTGTATTGGGATCTCGGTAAAAAATTTCATATGTTATGGATTAACAACATAATTTTTTGCAGCGACTAAAGCTTCTGCAATACCTTCTGGCTTCTTACCTCCAGCTGTAGCAAAAAACGGCTGTCCGCCACCGCCTCCTTGTATATATTTTCCTAATTCGCGCACTACTTGCCCGGCGTTTAGTTTATGGCTAGCGACTAATTCTTTAGAAATATAACATGATAAGAGCGCTTTTCCGTCCTGTTCTGTTCCAAAAACTAGAAATGCATTTTCTAAAGTCCCACCTAACTCAAAAGATAAATCTTTAATTCCTGAAGCATCTAAATCGACTTGCTTTGCTAAAAACTGAATACCATTAATGGTTTCTACTTCGTTTTTAAGCTCGCCTTTAACATTTTTTGCTTTTTCTTTTAAAAGTACTTCTACTTGTTTTTTCAGACTTGAGTTTTCATCTTGTAAATTCTGAAGTGCTTTAATAGGCTCTTGAGCATTATTAAGCAATTCTTTCATTTCAAAATAAATCTTACTATTATCTGTATAAAAATCTCTTACAGAATCATTTGTAATCGCTTCAATTCTACGAATTCCTGAAGCTACAGCACTTTCCGAAGTGATTTTAAAATGCCAAAGATCGGCTGTGTTTTTTACGTGAGTTCCTCCACAAAGTTCTATAGATTTACCGAAACGAATAGCACGAACAGTATCTCCATATTTTTCTCCAAAGAGCGCCATTGCGCCTTCGTCTATTGCTTTTTGCATTGGAATATTACGTTGTTCTTGTAAAGGCAATTTACCTTCTATACGTGCATTTACAAAATCTTCTATATCGTTTAATTGCTCATTCGTAACTTTCGAAAAATGAGAAAAGTCGAAACGTAAATGTTTAGAATGTACAGCAGATCCTTTTTGCTCTACATGCTCTCCTAAAATTTCGCGAAGTCCTTGATGCAATAAATGTGTTGCGGTATGATTACTAGACGTTCTGCTACGTTGTTTCTCATCGACACCCGCTTTTAAAACATCGTTTAAATCTTCAGGAAGTTCCTTCACTAAATGATACACAACATTATTTTCTTTTTTGGTATCTAAAACATAAGTGACGTTCCCATTAGGCGACTCTATATATCCTTTATCTCCTACTTGCCCTCCGCCTTCTGGATAAAAAGGTGTAAGATTAAATACTAGTTGATACATTGTTCCATCTTTTTTAGAGACCACTTTTCTGTAACGTGTAATTCTCACAGGAGCTTCTAAAGTATCGTAACCTACAAATTCCTGAACAGCATCTTCGATTAAAATAGTCCAATCGCCTGTAGACATTTCACTTGCCGAACGCGATCTTGATTTTTGTTTTTCCATGGCAACATGAAAACCAGCTTCGTCTAATTCTAATCCTTTTTCTCGAAGTATTAAAGACGTTAAATCTATTGGAAATCCATAAGTATCATATAATTCGAATGCTTTTTCTCCAGAAATCACTGTTGTGGAGGCATGATCGATAATACCATTTAAAAGCACTAAACCTTGATCTAATGTTCTTAAAAAAGACATCTCTTCTTCTTTAATTACGTTTTGAATCAGTTGTTTTTGAGATTTTAATTCAGGGAAAGCATCTCCCATTTTATTAATAAGCACATTTATTAGTCTGTAAATAAATGGTTCTTTTTGATCTAAAAATGTAAAACTATAACGTACAGCACGACGTAAAATTCTACGGATTACGTAACCTGCTCCAGTATTACTTGGTAATTGTCCGTCTGCGATTGAAAATGCTACAGCACGCACGTGATCTGAAATGACACGAATCGCAACATCTACTTTTTCATCTTTACCATAAGTCGTTTTAGAAATCGTTTCAATTTCACGGATAATTGGGGTAAACACATCGGTATCGTAATTAGACTGTACACCTTGCATAACCATACATAAACGTTCGAACCCCATACCTGTATCGATATGTTTATTTGGAAGAGCTTCTAAACTACCGTTGGCTTTACGATTGTATTGCATAAATACCAAGTTCCAAATTTCGACAACTTGCGGATGATCTGCATTAACTAATGTTTTTCCGTCGACTTTAGCTTTTTCTTCAGCCGATCGAATATCTACATGAATTTCACTACAAGGTCCGCATGGTCCTTGATCTCCCATTTCCCAAAAGTTATCTTTTTTGTTTCCTAGCAAGATGCGATCTTCAGAAACAATTTCTTTCCAAAAATCGTATGCTTCTTGATCCATTGGCGTACCATCAGCCTCGTCTCCCTCAAAAACAGTTACATATAAAATATCTTTATCTATACCATATACATCAATTAACAACTCCCAACACCAAGCAATAGCTTCTTTTTTAAAATAATCGCCAAAACTCCAGTTCCCAAGCATTTCAAATAAAGTATGATGGTACGTATCGTAACCTACTTCCTCTAAATCGTTATGCTTTCCAGAAACGCGTAAACATTTTTGCGAATCGGTTAACCTGGTATTTTTAGGTACAGCTTGCCCTAAAAAGTATTCTTTAAATGGAGCCATTCCCGAATTAACAAACATTAACGTAGGATCGTTTTTTAAAACCATAGGTGCAGAAGGCACAATGGTATGACCCTTACTTTTGAAAAATTCTAAATATTTAGCGCGAACGTCTTGAGATTTCATAATATATGTAACAAAATGTTATTAAATTGACTACTTTTAAGAGGTCGTTTTTCGGTTTTAAAGTGCAAATATATTGTTAAATAAAGGTTTGCTTGAATCTAGTCGTAAAATATTCTCATTAGTTTTTTAAATTTGCAAAGAAAATATTTTTGTAGGTTTGTCAGAATACCCTTGATTTAACACCATGTTTAATCTTTATAATTGCAAAAATAGTATAAATTAGATAATGAGTAAGGTAAAATATTATTATGATCCTGAGACGCTTTCCTATCGTAAAATAGAGCGTAAAAAACGAAATACGTTTAAGTTTATCCTAGGATTTATAACGGCTGCTGCATTATTCGGATTTTTAACCATTTTTATCACAAGTCATTTTGTTGAATCGCCACAAGAGAAAGCCTTAAAGCGCGAATTAGTAAATATGCAATTGCATTATGATATGCTAAACAAAAAGATGGATGAAGCCTCTGAAGTTTTAGCCAGTTTAGAAGATCGAGACAACAATATATACCGTATTTATTTTGAAGCGAACCCCATTCCTGAAGAACAACGTAAAGCAGGTTTTGGAGGTATAAACCGATATAAAGGATTAGAAGGTTACGACAATTCTAAACTTATAGTTGAAAGCAATAAAAAACTAGATATTCTTCAGAAACAAATTGTAGTGCAATCTAAATCCTTAGACGAAATTGCAATATTAGCAGAAGACAAAGAAAAATTATTAGCAGCTATTCCAGCAATCCAACCTGTAAATAATGTCGATCTAACTCGAATTGCTTCAGGATATGGTTATAGAACAGATCCGTTTACAAAAGCTCGTAAATTTCATTATGGAATGGATTTCACCGCACCAAGAGGAACTCCCGTATATGCAACTGGTGATGGTGTTGTAATTCGTGCCGATAATCAATCTACTGGTTATGGAAATCATATTAGAATAGACCATGGCTATGGCTATGTGAGTTTATATGCTCACCTTTACAAATACAATGTCAAGAAAAATCAGAAAGTAGAACGCGGAGATCTAATCGGATTTGTAGGAAGTACAGGCCGGTCTGAAGCACCTCATTTGCACTATGAAATTTTTAAAGATGACGAACGCATCAACCCAACAAATTTCTATTATGGCAGTTTAACTCCCGAAGAATACAATAGTCTTTTAGAGAAAGCTTCTTTAGAAAATCAATCATTAGATTAATGCATATAGATTTACCCGAAAAACGCTATTATGGTATTGGCGAAGTCGCCAAAGCATTCAATGTTAATGCCTCTTTAATCCGCTTTTGGGAAAAAGAATTCGATGTGCTTAAGCCTAAAAAAAACGCTAAAGGCAACAGGAAATTTACACCTGAGGATATAAAAAATCTAAAATTAATTTATCATTTAGTTAAAGAACGAGGATTTACGCTAGACGGCGCAAAAACTCATTTAAAGGAAGAAAAAAAGAAAACTTTAACTAACTTTGACATTATAGATAAATTGGAGGATATAAAAAACCAACTTATCAGAATTAAAAATCAACTATAAAAAACTAACAATCATGAAAAAATGGTTAATTCCTGTAATTATTGTTGCAGTTATTGTAATAGGATTCTACAAATGGGGTGTAGGATTTAACAACTCAGCTGTAAGACTTAATGAAAATGTAAGTGAAGCTTGGGGTAATGTACAAACGTCCTACCAACGTAGAAACGACCTTATTGGAAATCTTGTAAAAACAGTTCAAGGTGCTGCAGATTTTGAAAGATCGACGTTAACGGATGTTATTGAAGCGCGTGCAAAAGCAACTTCTACAACAATTAACCCGGAAAATATAACACCAGAACAATTAAAACAATTTAATGACGCTCAAGGTGGATTAAGTAGTGCTTTATCTCGATTATTAGTTTCGGTAGAACGCTATCCTGACTTGAAATCCAATCAGAATTTCTTAAAACTTCAAGACGAATTAACAAGTACTGAAAACACGATTCAAACTGCGAGAGTACGTTATAACGAAGCTATTAAGCCTTATAACAATCACGTAAAAACATTCCCTAATTCTTTATTAGCAGGATTCTTGAACTTCGATGCCAAGCCGTATTTCGATGCTGAAGCGGGTGCAGAAAAACCAGTAGATGTTGAATTCGATTTCAATAAAAAATAATGGATTCTAAAGTAGAAAAATTTCTTAGTCAAAAAGAAGAGAACGAGATTGTTGAAGCTATTCGTGTGGCCGAAAAACAAACATCTGGTGAAATCCGAATTCATATAGAAAAGACTACTTCCATAGACGTTTACGAACGTGCTTTGGAAGTTTTCCTTGCTCTAAAAATGAATAATACAAAACTCCAAAACGGAGTACTTATTTATGTTGCTGTAGAAGATAAAACTTTTGTTATTTACGGTGACAAAGGCATAAACGATGTGGTTGACAATAATTTCTGGGACGCTACAAAAGATGTGATCCAATCTCATTTTAAACAAGGTAAATTTAAAGAAGGCCTTATTGAAGGTGTACTAAGAGCAGGAAAAGAGCTTCAAGCTAATTTCCCTTGGGACGCTTCAGACATTAACGAATTACCTAACGAAATTTCAAACGGATAGATCGTGCAAAAATTAAAAAACACTTGGTTATTTACCTGTATATGTATTACATTTTGTTTCACACAATTAGCTACAGCTCAATTTGAGATTCCTGCTAAACCAGAAATTCAAACCAGTGTTTACGATTATATCAATTTATTAACGCCAGCAGAAAAAAGTGCCCTCGAAACTAAACTTGTAAAGTACTCCGATACAACTTCTACACAAATTGTGGTTGCCATTATCGCGTCCACAAAGGGTGAAAACATTGGATTATTGGCTCCTAAATGGGCCCAAGAATGGGGCATTGGCCAAGCAAAAGAAGACAATGGTGTTTTTATATTATTAGCCAAAGACGATCGTAAAATATGGATTGCTCCAGGCTACGGTGTAGAAAACCGACTTACCGCTGGTATTGTAGGCGAAATTACAAGAGATGTGATTATTCCCGAGTTTAAAACAGGGAGTTTTTACGTAGGATTAAACAAAGGTTCTGATGCTATTTTTCAGCTCCTTATGGGGGAATATCAGGGTTCTAGACAAAGTGCTAAACCAGATAATTTTCCTTCAGGTAAGATCATCTTTATGATCGTTATTTTCATAATTTTCATTATAGCTATTTCTAAAAACAAACGCGGTGGCGGCGGAAATGGCAACAACCGTAGACCAACAAGCATCTTAGACGCTATTATTTTAAGCAATATGGGCCGTGGTAGTTTTGGTGGAGGCTTTGGATCTTCTAGTGGCGGCGGTTTTGGCGGCGGCGGCGGTTTTGGTGGAGGCTTCGGTGGCGGTGGTTTTAGTGGTGGTGGAGCTGGCGGGAGCTGGTAACTCATTATCAAATATTCAATTTTTCATGTCTTATTTTTTATTAATCTGATTTCTATTCAGTTCATAGCTTTATGCTTTTTTGTTTTGTCTTTTTTTGGCTAACTTTAAAATAAAAATGCTGTGAAGTGCCATCCTCATCACTATTTTTTCGAGGTTAATTTTCTATTTCATAGCTAAATCGTACTAGTCATTTTTTTATTTCTAGTAAACAACACTTCATACTATGAAAAAACACACCAAACTTATAATCAGTATTTTAGTATTAATTCTTGTGATGAGTATACAATTAATAGCTGATTTTCTAACTCGAATTACAGGCTTGGATTTTTCCATCTTGACTACCCAAAAATCAAATCTCTTTATAGCTGCTTCTGCTTGGGTAATCATAGTCGTTTTACGCTTACTAAAAACAAGATTCTTAAGACATTACGACATCTCTGAAGAAGATAACTTACATTCACGAAAAATATACACACAGTTTAATATCTTAGAAAAGGTTCTTATTTTTATAATAATTATTTCGGCTATAGGATTTATTTTACTGTCTTTTGATGGCATCCGAAAAATCGGTATGGGGCTTTTTGCTTCAGCTGGAATAGCGGGAATTATACTGGGTTTATCGGCACAAAAAGTTGTAGGTGCTTTGTTTGCAGGAATCCAAATTGCGATTACGCAACCGTTCAGAATTGACGATGCCGTTGTTGTTGAAGGGGAATGGGGCTGGATTGAAGAAATAAATCTCACCTATGTGGTTATTCGCATTTGGGATAAAAGACGATTAGTTTTACCATCTACCTATTTCTTAGAAAAACCTTTCCAAAATTGGACTAGAAATAACGCAGACATTATGGGAACCATATTTTTATACACAGACTACAATATTCCTTTTGATGATCTAAGAACTGAACTTACACGCCTTTTAAAAGCTAGTGATTTGTGGGATGGAAAAGTAAACGTGCTACAAGTTACAGAATCTAAAGAAACTACCGTAGAATCTAGAATTCTAGTGAGTGCTAAAAATTCTCCTATGGCTTGGGATTTACGTGTTCATATACGCGAAAAGATGATAGTATATATTCAAAAAAACTATCCAGATAGCCTACCGAGAACACGTTTTGTTTTGGAAAACAAGGCATCCTAAAAACGATATATTTATTAATTAGCTCGACCTTTTTTAATTATAATCTCAATCAAATAGAATACTGAGGTTATTAAACAAATTTGAGACACCTTAAACTTAACTTTTTGTGCCTAGACTATTAAATTTCCAACTAAAGCCAATTAAAAAATACTGTTGCAATACATTACTTTCACTATCCTGAATATAATCTTCGTTTACAATACGACGGGCATTTGTATTCTGGTTTAAAATATCGTAAGCCTTCAAGGTTATGTACCCTGTATCTTTTAACAAAGAATAGGACAACGTACTATTCCATAACCATGAACTTTTTTGAAACCCGTCTGAAATATTCGAGTTGTAATTGAAATTAATATTGTTTCGCCACTCGAAGTTATTAGGCAAATACAAAGCGGTATTTAATCTTAAATTATGAATGGTAAAAGCGGTATCGTCAAAACTTTCTAAACTATAAGTCCCTTTAGAGAATTTCGTAGAATAAAAAGATTCAAGCTCTATAATGTCTGTTATTTCATAAACTAAACCGATTGAAGGTTCCAATGCACGCACCGTACTAGTATATTCAACATCATTATTGAAATTGACATTACGCTGCAAATTAGGACGCATACCTGCAACTACTTTAAGATTGGAAATAGAATCTAATCTTATTTTTTGAGACACATTCAACATCATATATAAATTATATGAGCCATCTACATTTGCATAGGTAGTTGTTTTAACCAAATTCTCGTCGATAATGGACTTAGCCACAACTTTATTATCTAAAACACTCATGTTTACATACCCGAAAAATCCAAAGCGCTTATTAAAATTATTAGTATTAAATCTCGCATTTAGTCTGTGGTTTTCAGTCACCTCTAAGGCAGGATTACCTTTAATTATGTGTAATGGATTACTAATATCAACATAAGGTTGAAGTTCTGCAATTGACGGTGCTTCATTTCTTAACCTATAATCCAAACGAAAAGACATTTTAGATTTTATATTATAACCCAATCGAGACCCTATTCTTACCTGTGCAAAATCTTGATCAAAATTTAGCCATGGACGCAACGCATCTTTAGACGATAAATTTATAAAGTCGTAACCCAACTCTGCTCTAAAAGACCATCTATCACCACGGTATCTCACACCTACTTCTGGTGTAGATGTTATATTTTCATTCGTGAAATCTGTACTTTGATCGAAATTAAAATCGGAGTAATCTTGTTCTGATTCATTATAATCATACGTAGCCAATTTACTCTCTGTTAAGGTACCGTTATAGTTATACTCTACATCTAAAGACATTTTATCTTCAATTAGTGGCATCCTAAACCGTACAGAAGAATTAGATTGAGTTTCTGAAAGGTCCCCATCTTCATATTGATTTCTAATATCATCACTAGGGTCATTACCATAATAATTAGTTTCTGAAAGTAAATACTTATCGGAATCACTATTTTTCAGTTCACCACCCATTTCAAAACGAATAAAACTACCTTTCTCTCCAATACGTTTTGTTGCACGTAAATCGGCCGAAAACTCATCAGCCTCACCCACACTGTTAATCTTACTTACAGATTCGTTTGTTAGCTCTTGATCGGCATTAAAAGATTCCTCTCCACTTAACCAATTACCTGTGGTTTTATTAGCTTCAAACCGAGATCGTAAAGAAATCATTAAAGTTGGATCTAACTCGGTTTCGTAGGATATATTCGCCCTATGCCCTTCGTTTGTTTTTAAATTACTAGATTCTTCGGCAGTATAATACTTGGTATCAGGAAGAAATATTTCTTTATCTACTTTTTGTTTCTCATCAGAATCGCTTCTTGCATAAAAATAGTCGGCATTAAATTCCTTATTTTTAGAAGGAGAATCGTTATAATTTGCCCCAATATTCTTTGATGTTATAATTCCATTACCACTACCACTAAATGCTCTGCTTCCACCACGACCAAAAGTATCGTTCAGTTCTGAATTACTAAAACCTGGCGCGTTTATATTATTCCCTCCTGCTAATATACTCACTCGGCGTGTATCGTTAAATCGATTATAGATACCTGACATTTCATAGCGACCATCAGTACCTCCTGCGGCAGATAACCTTCCGAATTGCCCTTTATTCTTATCTTCTTCAATCGTTAAATTAATCGTTTTACTTTCTTGTTCTCCAGCTTCTCCAGCGAAAGCTTCATCTCTAGTTTTTGTATCCACGATTTGAATCTTCTTAATCATATCCTTAGTTAAGTTTTTAGTCGCAATGGAGGGATCGTCTCCAAAAAAGGATTTTCCATTTACCAAAACATTATCAACTTCAACTCCATTTACAGTAATAATTCCATTTTCATCGATTTCTACCCCTGGTAAAACTTTTAAAACATCTTCAACATTGGCATCTTTCTTTGTTTTAAAGGACTTAACATTATATTCTAAAGTATCTGTCTTAAATGTAATAGGAGCTGTCGATTTTATTAAAATCTCATCTAGAGTATTATCTTCTGTTTCTAATAAAAGAGCTGGTAATTGAATCTGATCAGACGACATTTCTATAACCTTCGCATATGTTTTATACCCCAAATACGTCATAAAAATATTTAAACGATCGTCTGGTGATTTGCCTTCAATTTTAAACTCACCCTTTTCATTGGTTATGCCATAAGCTACTAGTGAACTATCTTGAATACGCTCTAAATACACCGTTGCAGCTTCCAAAGGTTCATTAACATCTGCAGCAATTAAGACTCCTGAAATTTCAAATTTTTTGGATTGTGCATGTAAAAAAGTGGATAGCAAAAATAAAAATGCAATGAAAATATATTTCATGTTGTTTGGTTTGTAAGTAAAGTTTGTTTTAAAACTAGAGTGATGCTCCTTAATAATTAAGACCATACAAAACACAAATGGTTTAATGTCTTAAACAGAATTACATGTATTACATTAAATCACACCATATTTTTTGTATAAAAAAAGCCCATTCTATTTAAGAACGGGCTATAATATGATAATATAATATTAATTATTTTTTACGCATGTATACACTAACAGGCACTCCATTAAAATCGAAATGCTCGCGTAATTTATTTTCTAAAAATCGTTTATACGGATCTTTTACATACTGTGGTAAGTTACAGAAAAATGCAAATTGTGGTTGCGAAGTTGGCAATTGCGTAATAAATTTAATTTTTACGTATTTCGCTTTATATGCTGGCGGCGGATAGCTTTCAATTATAGGTAGCATCACTTCGTTTAAAACACTTGTTTTAATTTTCTTAGTTCTGTTCTTATAAACTTCTACAGCTGTTTCAATAGCTTTAAAAATACGTTGTTTGTTTAAAACTGAAATAAACACGATTGGCACATCTGTAAAAGGTTCCATCTCACGACGAATTTGTCTTTCAAATTCTTTAGCCGAATTGGTTTCTTTTTCAACCAAATCCCATTTATTTACAAGAATAACAATCCCTTTTCTGTTACGTTCTGCTAACCAGAATATATTCTGAACCTGGCCGTCGAAACCTCTTGTTGCGTCTAATACAATAATACATACATCACTATGCTCAATGGCACGCACACTACGCATTACAGAATAAAACTCTAAGTCTTCCTTTACTTTAGATTTACGACGAATTCCAGCCGTATCAACCAAATTAAATTCAAAACCAAAACGGTTATATTTTGTATCGATAGAATCTCGAGTCGTTCCAGCTATATCTGTAACAATGTAACGTTCTTTACCAATCAATGCATTTATAAAAGACGATTTCCCTGCATTAGGGCGACCAACTACTGCAAAACGAGGCAAAGCATCTTCTTCCTCTTCCTCTACATGTTCTGGTAAAGCTTTAACAAGAGCATCTAATAAATCTCCTGTTCCACTACCATTTATACTGGCTACGTTATAATATTCACCTAAACCTAACGAATAAAACTCTACAGCATCTTCTGCACGTTTTCCGTTATCTACTTTATTTACTACTAAAAACACAGGTTTAGTAACTTTACGCAATAACTTAGCTACGTCTTCATCCATTCCTGTAACTCCAGTCTCTACATCTACCATAAAAATAATAGCATCTGCTTCTTCAATAGCTAAAACGACTTGTTTATCGATCTCAGCTTCAAACACATCATCACTCCCCTTTACATATCCTCCTGTATCTATTAACGAAAATTCCTTTCCGTTCCAGTCACTTTTACCGTAATGTCTATCGCGAGTAACCCCACTAACGGCATCTACAATGGCTTCACGTCGTTGTATTAAACGATTGAAAAATGTTGACTTTCCAACATTTGGTCTTCCTACTATGGCTACTATATTACTCATATACTTTTAATTGTCTGCAAAGGTAGTGTTTACAAGTTTAAGAAAAAACTGTATTTTAACGCATTCTTTTAAACGTGAGAAAAAACATGATATTAGATAACGACATTGTACTTCGCCCAAGGTTTAACATGGATTTACCCAAGAGTAATGAAACTATTTTAACTGTTTTTGAAGATTTAAAAAATACCCAAACAGAATTTATAGTGTCGCGTGTAGACGATCATGTTTTTATTCGCATTCCGAAGCACAAACAACATTTTTGGTCTCCACAATTACATCTTGAAATCAACGAGTTAGAAGACGGAAATTGCAAGCTTCACGGGCTTTTCGGGCCTAATCCGACCGTTTGGACGCTCTTTATATTTCTACATTTTGTAGTCGCAATGCTTTTTTTTGGCTTCGGTGTTTGGGGCTATTCCAACTGGGCTTTGAAGACCGCTTTCGGATTACAATTAGGTATTTGTATAACGATGATTGTACTCTGGTTTGCACTCTATTTTATAGGACGTGCTGGCCGAGCAAAAGGAAAAAACGACATGATTATTTTACATCGTTTTATGAAACAAAACCTAAATTTATAAAATTTTACACCAAATTATTTCTGATTATATCCAAAACGACGCAATTGGACAGAGTTTGAACGCCAGTTTTTGTTCACTTTTACGTATAATTCTATGTGAATTTGTTTTCCAAAGAATTTTTCTAAATCTTTTCTTGCCTCTACACCTACGCGTTTTAAAGCCGAACCTTTATGACCAATAATAATTCCTTTTTGTGTTTCGCGTTCTACCATAATTACCGAACGTACACGAATTATTTGTTCTTCTTCGAAAAACTCTTCCGTATCAACCTCAACAGCATAAGGAATTTCCTTTTTGTAATGCATTAAGATTTTCTCACGAATAGTTTCATTGATAAAGAAACGCTCTGGCTTATCGGTTAACTGATCTTTTGGATAAAACGGTGGAGAATCTGGAAGTAATTCGATAATACGATTAAAAACTTCAGAAACGTTAAAACCTTCTAAAGCAGAAATTGGAAAAATCTCAGCATTTGGGACTTTACTACTCCATAAACCTACTTGCTCTTCTAGTTGACCTTGATCTGATTTATCAATCTTATTAAGCAGTAATAAAACAGGAATTTTAGCTGCGGTAATTTTATTGAAAAAGGCTTCATCTTTTAATTCTGTTTCACCTATTTCAACCATATAAATCAATACGTCTGCGTCTTCAAAAGCCGATTTCACGAAATCCATCATAGACGATTGCAATTCGTAAGCCGGTTTAATAATCCCAGGAGTATCTGATAAGATTACTTGAAAATCATCTCCATTTACAATACCTAAAATACGATGACGCGTGGTTTGTGCCTTAGATGTGATGATGGATAACTTCTCACCTACAAACGCATTCATCAATGTTGATTTCCCTACGTTTGGATTCCCTATAATATTTACAAAACCTGCTTTATGATTCATCTTTTACTGCATTTTAGTGGTTGCAAAGTTACAACCTTGGTTTATTAAATCCGCTTTTACGAACATAATACTTTGTTTTCAATTCAATTTAAATGAAAAAAGCGACTAAGAAGTTCTTAATCGCTTTTTATATTTGTGTTTAAGAAGTTTACATTCCTATTAAACTCATGGCTTGTTTTAAAATTTCTGGATTACTAGAAATCCAACTCATTACTTTACTAGTTAATTCTGGATTACTCATAGCGTACTGTAATAGTTTAGATTTCGTACCTGAACCTGCTAAATAATCTGTAATCTGAGATTTAGTATCAGAACTCGTTGTTAAGTAATTTGTAACCTGTGAACTTAATGTTGAGTCTGAACCAGAAACCAAAACATTTTTTACTTTATCTTGAGCCGCAGAACTGTTCATAAAGTAAGTCTTCATCTGAGCTGCACTCATATTAGATACTAATGAACTAGCCGTTGAACTTGTTGTAGATTTTGTTGAATCACAGCTATAAAACGCTGTAAAGCTTAAGGCTAACGCCAATACTACGAGTGTTTTTTTCATGACTATTATTTAATATATACTTATGTTTTTTAATGAAATTGTCTCAAACAGATTAACCCTTCTTCAAAAGCATTTTTAAATACAACTGTTCCACTTTGGTTCTTGCCCAAGGTGTTCGTCGTAAAAATTTTAAACTCGATTTAATTGAAGGATTTTCTGTAAAACAACGAATTTTAATATTATAGCCCATATATTCCCATCCATAATGCGCTTCAAGATCTACTAAAATCTGTTCTAATTTTACACCGTGTAAGGGATTATTTGGTTGACTTTCCATAACTTAGTTTCTTCTATCTCTGGTTCTGCGACCTGAATTAGAAGCACTACTTTTATTTGAATTTCTACTATCACTAGTCTTAGCTTTTGGAGCTCTAGATCTAGAACCACCGCCACCTTGTTTAATCGGTTCTGTTGAAGCGTTAGGATCTGGTTCAAAACCTTCAAGAATTTCTACAGGAATCTTCATTCCTATTAATTTCTGAATATCAGCTAAGAAAGATGTTTCATCTGCACTTACTAAAGAAATCGCTTCTCCACTTGCTCCTGCTCTACCCGTTCTTCCAATTCTGTGAACGTAATCTTCAGGAATATTAGGAATTTCGAAGTTTATAACGTGAGGTAATAATGGAATATCTAATCCACGTGCAGCAATATCTGTTGCTACCATAACGCGAATACTTCCATTTTTAAAACCTTCTAATGCCTTTGTTCGTGCTCCCTGACTTTTATTTCCGTGAATAGCTGCAGCTGTAATTCCCGAAGAAATCAACTTCTTCGTCAAATTATTAGCTCCGTGTTTTGTTCTTGTAAATACTAGAACCTGCTTCCATCTTCCTTCCGAAATTAATTTAATTATCAAGTCCGTTTTCTTTGCTTTAGCAACACGATATACTTTTTGTTGAATAACTTCAACTGTTGTATTTTCTGGAGTTGCCTCAACAGAAACAGGATACGTTAAGATGCCGTTCGCAAGTTTTTTAATGTCCTTTGAGAACGTTGCAGAAAACATTAAATTCTGACGTTTTTTAGGAATTAATTTAATGATACGTTCTATATCCTTAACAAATCCCATATCTAACATACGGTCTGCTTCGTCTAAAACAAATATTTCTACACTTGCTAAAGACAGTATATTTTGGTTACATAAATCTAATAATCGTCCTGGAGTTGCGACTAAAACATCTACTCCACGCTTAATTGTTGTTGCTTGTGGTTTTTGATTAACACCTCCAAAAATCACTGCCGATTTAATATCTAAAAACTCGCTATATTCTTTAACGTTTTCATAGATCTGCGCTGCTAATTCTCGAGTTGGCGTAAGTATTAAAGCGCGCACTGGGCGATGCCTTTTGGCTGTTCCTTCGCTTAAAATTTGAAGTAATGGCAACGTAAAACCCGCGGTTTTACCTGTACCTGTTTGTGCCGACGCCAATACATCCTTCCCTTCTAAAATGGGTGGAATTGCTTTTTCTTGAATTGGAGATGGCGTGTCGTATCCTTTTTTATTGATTGCTTTCAATAAGGCATCAGATAGGCCTAGTGAATTAAATGACATACATTATTATTGAAGAAAATGACATACAATTATTTTAATGTCATTCTTTATGAAGTTGCAAAAGTACGCTTAATTTTTCACGCATAGCATCATTTTAAGAAGAGTTACTAAAATTAGAGTCACGAAACACATCACAAATCAGTCATTAACCTTCTTATTTTAAGCGGTTTCATCATTTGTAACGTTTACCATATCTTGTTTCATTTTAACTCCTAAAATATAAGCTCCATTAACATATTTGTATCAAATATTAAATAAAACAACCTTTTAGCAGTTGAAAACACTCAGAAATATTCATAATATCGATTACAAAAGAAGCCATACATAAATCCTAAAAGAGTGAAACAACAGTCAAATAAATCGTATTTTTACATTCCGTTTATCAGCTTTAGAAAATGCATATTTCTGAAGTTAAAAATTACGATACAATGCATAATTTAATTCAGAAATACAACATTCCAGGACCTCGTTACACCAGTTATCCAACCGTACCATATTGGGACGAACAAGGCATATCTCCAGAAAATTGGATAAGTACGCTTAAAAAATCATTTAACGAATCGAATACTTCCGAAGGCATAAGCCTGTATATTCATTTACCTTTTTGCGAAAGTTTATGTACGTTTTGCGCCTGCAATAAGCGTATTACGAAGCAACATGGTGTGGAAGTGCCTTATGTAGACATGGTTTTAAAAGAATGGAATATGTATTGTGAAATTCTTGAAGACAAACCTAATATTAAGGAAATACATTTAGGTGGCGGAACACCAACATTCTTTTCTTCGGAAAATTTATCCAAACTCATACATGGCATTTTTGAAACAGCTACTAGAGCTGAAGATTTCGAATTTAGTTTTGAAGGACATCCAAATTACACAACTAAAGAACAATTACAAGTTTTATTCGATTTAGGATTTAAACGTAACAGTTTTGGGATACAAGATTACGACCCAATAGTTCAGAAAGCGATTAATCGCATGCAATCTTTCGAAACTGTAAAACGTGTTACTAACGATTCTCGTGCCATAGGTTACGACTCTGTAAGTCACGATTTAATTTTCGGATTGCCGTTTCAAAATGAAGACAGTATACGAGAAACCATAAAAAAAACAGTCGAATTAAAACCAGACCGTATCGCCTATTATAGTTATGCACATGTCCCGTGGATAAAAGGAAACGGACAACGCGGATTTAAAGACACCGATTTACCACAAGACAACGAAAAGCGTGCTTTATACGAACTAGGAAAACAATTGTTTTTCGATGCTGGTTATGTAGAAATCGGAATGGATCATTTTGCATTATCAACAGACAATATGTATGTTGCAATGAAAAATAAAGCGCTGCACCGTAATTTTATGGGCTATACCTCCGGAAAAACAAAACTTATGATTGGTTTAGGCGTATCGTCGATAAGTGACTCTTGGTACAGTTTTGCTCAGAACGAAAAAAACATAGACGATTACTATGCCCGTTTAGAAGCTGGTGAATTACCCATTTTTAAAGGTCATTTATTATCTGAAGAAGATTTAGTGGTAAGACAACACATTCTAAATATAATGTGTAATCTAGAAACATCATGGAAAGATTCTAAAATGAAATTGAAAGAGCTTCCTGAGATCCTATCTCATTTAAAAGAAATGGAAGACGATGGGGTTCTCGACATTCTTAAAGATGGTTTAATTGTAAAAGAAGAAGGTCGTATGTTTATTAGAAACATTTGTATGGCTTTCGATTTGAAACTCCTTCAGAATAAACCAGAAACTAAGATTTTTTCAATGACAATATAATTCATTTATTTCCAAATCATATTTGAATCTAGAATCCAAATTAGTAATTTTTTATTTAAATGATATATTATGAAAACGAAAACCTCTATAATTTTAGGACTTCTGCTTCTTCTCGTTGCAACTGCAATACACTTCTATTTTAAAAATGATTTCTCAGATTTCATGATAGGTCTATTATTTGGGACAGGAATTGCGATCCTAATAATCGCTCTTATCAAAAGCAAAAAGTAAATTTAAAATACATTTATAAAATATATAGTACAAAAAAGGGAGGCAAATGCTTCCCTTTTTCTATAAAAATATTGCGTTCACCGCTAAAGAATAGCGAGAACTATCAGTACTGTATAGGCTCCAATATTAAATAGTAGTCTATTCTTTAAAACATGTAGATTATATGCATTTAGATTAAACAAAAGTGCGATACAAATACATTAACTAGTCAATATTTTATAAAATTACAACTCGTATTTAATACGTAACTCATAACTTTATGTTCAATATAAAACTAGTATAAAATGAAACATTCAAAATATATAAAACACACTATCATCTTAATAATAATGGCAATTATCTTTTCTTCTTGTGCTACAATTCCAGAAAAAGTAGAAGCTGTTAGTCCGTTTAACAAAGAAAAATATTTAGGAAAATGGTATGAGATTGCACGTTTGGATTTTAAATATGAAAAAGATCTGAATAACACTACTGCAAACTATACTATAAACCCTAACAACTCTATAAAGGTTGTAAACAAAGGTTATAATTATGTAAAAAAGGAATGGACAGAAGCCGACGGAAAAGCCAAGTTTATTGATAGCGATACTATTGCCAAATTAAAAGTATCCTTTTTCGGTCCGTTTTATGCTGGTTATAATGTCATTGCGCTAGCCGAAGATTATAAATACGCCTTAGTTGCTGGTAAAAACTTAGATTATTTATGGATTCTATCTCGAGAGACAACAATTCCAGAGCACATAAAACAAGACTTTTTAAACACAGCGGAAACCATTGGATACAACACAAAAAACCTGATTTGGGTGAAACACGACAAGTCCTAATGCGATTAGATACAGTGCTCAAATAAAATATTTTTCACAAATAATTTATAAAGTTTTCGGATATTTATAAAGTAGAAATTGATTTACGTTTAAAATAATAATTTCAAAACGAAATCGACCACACAACTAATCAATAAAAAACCAACTTTATGAAAAAATTATTAGCAGAATTCCTAGGCACCATGTGGCTAGTATTAGGCGGATGTGGAAGCGCAGTTATAGCAGCTGGATTTCCAGAATTAGGAATTGGATTTGTAGGAGTCGCCCTGGCTTTTGGACTTACCGTTTTAACAATGGTTTATGCCATTGGAAACATTTCCGGATGTCACTTAAATCCAGCGGTTTCAATAGGACTGGCGGTTGGAGGACGTTTCGACAAAAAAGATCTTATTCCTTACATAATTGCTCAAGTCCTTGGTGGTATTCTAGGAGCTGGAATACTATACGTAATAGCATCGGGTAAAGCTGGCTTTGAATTAGGTGGATTTGCAGCCAATGGATACGGAGAACATTCTCCAGGTGGCTACAATTTAATGTCTGCTTTAGTTTCAGAAATCGTAATGACGTTTATGTTCTTAATTATTATTCTTGGTGCGACACATTCTAAAACGCCTAAAGGTTTTGCGGGTATCGCTATTGGTTTAGGTTTAACACTTATTCATTTAATTAGTATCCCTGTTACTAACACCTCTGTTAACCCAGCAAGAAGTACAAGTCAAGCTTTGTTTGTTGGAGATTGGGCATTAGGCCAGTTATGGTTGTTTTGGGTAGCTCCAATTATTGGCGCCGTTATAGCAGGTGTAGTTTATAAATATTTAGCACCAGAAAAAGCATAAAAGCATATAAAAAATATTTTGTAAATAGACTGTTTTTTAATACATTAGGATACTAACTGTAAAAATAAAATCATGAGAAGTCTACTTTGGCTTGTTGCCGTAATTTGCATTATCGTTTGGCTTTTAGGAATGCTAGATATAGTTCCTGGACTTGCCACAAACAGTTTAATTCACATTCTTATAGTAATTGCCATTATTGTAATTCTTTACAATATAATCTCTGGACGTAAACCTTTATAAGAGCGTTTTACTTTTTAAAATAACAATCTACTTTTAGACTATAACTTTGTTGTCTAAAAGTAGATTGTTTATTTTTACACTTTCCTTAAAAAATTATCATGGGTAAAAAAACAGATCATATAGCACCACATATCGAAGACTTTATAGCTAATCAGCATTTGTTTTTCGTGGGCACGGCTGCTGCCGAAGGTCGCATAAATGTATCTCCAAAAGGCACAGATAGCTTTAGAGTAATTAATAAAAATAAAATTATTTGGTTGAATTTAACCGGAAGCGGAAATGAAACCGCTGCACACTTACTACTAAACAATAGAATGACCATTATGTTTTGTGCGTTTGAAGGCAAACCTCTTATTTTGAGACTTTATGGAAATGCTACAATTTTTCATCCAAGAGATAACGCTTTTGACACCTACAGCTCTTATTTCCCTAATGCGGTTGGCTCTAGACAAATTATTGAAATGGATGTAGATTTGGTGCAAACCTCATGCGGATTTGGCGTGCCATTTATGGATTACAAAGAAGAGCGCACCACTCTAAATGAATGGGCAACACAAAAAGGTCCAGAAGGCATTGAACAGTATTGGGTCGATAAAAACACCGAGAGTATTGACGGTTTCGAAACGCAAATTATTAAATAAAATGGAACACACACATATTGCAATAAATTTCACGAAAAAGCCTACTCCCGAAGATTACATAACCTTTATTACCGAATCTAACATACCGCTTTTATCAGAATTTAAAGGCAAAAAAGGTGCATTTTTATCGGATTCGACTTTAGACGAATTTGTAAAAGCAGAATTATTACACGACGATTACACATTAACTCAAGACTCTAAAAGAAAACTATTAACACTATCTAGTGGTGAACGTAAAAAAGCGTTATTCAATCATCTTTTAAAAGCGAATCCTCAGTTTTTAGTCGTAGTCAATCCGTTTGATTCCTTAGATGTACAAAATGTAGACGAATTAAAAGTGCGTTTAATATCACGTTCTGAAGACATTCCCATCATACAATTCTTTAGCAGAAAAGACGAAATATTACCCTGCATTCAATATATTTTGAAACCTGAAGCTGATACTTTTAAAATTCAGCCTCTTTCAGAATATATAAATGAAGGCAATGGAAATTCGAATTTAGAATTTTCAAAACCGCTTCCTAAACCCTTTTCAAAACAAATAAAAAGTTTACCATCAACATTAATCGAATTAAAGAAAGTTAATGTTTCTTACAACGACAAACCGATTTTAAAAAACATTAGTTGGTCGATTAATCAAGGTGAGTTTTGGGAACTAAAAGGGGCTAATGGTACCGGAAAATCGACTTTGGTTACGATGATGATTGGAGACAATCCAAAAGCGTATGGTCAAGATGTGTTTTTATTTGGATCTAAACGTGGTTCAGGTGAAACCGTTTGGGATATAAAACAAAATATAGGCTATTTTACACCAAGTATGATGCACTTATTTAACGGCCAACATACCGCTTTAAATATGGTGATTTCGGGTTTAAAAGACAGTATTGGTTTATACCAAGTTCCTACAGATTTGGAGGTGAATTTAGCCAAACAATGGTTACAATTAATAGGATTAGATACGATTACAAACACAAATTATTATTACCTGTCTGAAACCAATAAACGGTTAATTTTAATTTGTAGAGCCATGATTAAACACCCTCCTTTAATTTTGTTGGACGAGCCTACGGTTGGTTTGGACGATAAAGGCGCCATGGTATTTATTAGTTTAGTTCAGAAAATTGCAAAGGAAAGTAATACTGCGGTTTTGTATGTATCGCACAAAACGGAACCCGAATTAAAACCAACACATATTTTTCAATTGGAACGTACAAATTCTGGTTCGATTGGAAAAATTATTACACCAGCTAATTAGCATAAAAAGGTAAATGATAGTCGATAAATTAAGTATAACAGAACATATTCCTAAACGGATTTTACCACTTATTATAATTTCTCAATTCTGTTGTACTTCACTTTGGTTTGCTGGAAATGGTGTTATGGACGAGCTTATTCAAGTCTATAATTTAGATACTTCTGCGCTAAGCTTTCTCACTTCTGCAGTGCAATTTGGATTTATTCTAGGCACATTTGTTTTTGCTCTATTTACAATTTCAGATCGGTTTTCGCCTTCTAAAGTTTTTATGGTGAGTGCTTCTTTAGCCGCTATTTTTAATTGCGGATTGGTACTAAAAGGTCAATCGCTAACATTGCTGCTTACTTTACGTTTTTTAACGGGATTCTTTCT
The DNA here is from genome assembly GCF_033447105.1 of Formosa sejongensis. Lineage (NCBI taxonomy): Bacteria > Pseudomonadati > Bacteroidota > Flavobacteriia > Flavobacteriales > Flavobacteriaceae > Formosa > Formosa sejongensis. The sequence goes on along the minus strand of NZ_JAWQUN010000001.1, from coordinate 474,310 downwards.
TGCTGGTATATATCCTATAGGCATGAAAATCGCAGCCGATTATTATAATCAGGGTTTAGGAAAAGCTCTTGGGTTTTTGGTAGGTGCCTTAGTATTAGGAACAGCTTTCCCTCATCTTTTAAGTAACATTACGGAACATTTACCCTGGGAAAGTGTAATCTACACAACATCTCTACTCTCAATTTTAGGAGGATTTTTAATTTTAGTTTTCGTCCCCAATGGTCCGTTTAGAAAATCAAACACTAAAACGGACTTCTCTATACTTTCGAATTTATTTAAAAACAGAGCATTTAAAGCTGCTGCATTCGGATATTTTGGGCATATGTGGGAACTTTATGCCTTCTGGGCATTTACACCAGTAATGATTGCAACCTACAACCTGCTTCATCCGGAAACAGAACTAAACATAGCTCTATTTTCATTTTTAGTTATTGGTAGCGGTTCATTTAGCTGTGTTTTTTGTGGCATACTTTCAAAATACAAAGGCTTAAAAACGTCTGCATTTTACATATTATTAGCTTCTGCAATCTGTTGTCTGTTATCTCCTTTTAGTTTCTACTTAAATTCAGCTCTATTTTTTATATTGTTTTTAATCTTTTGGGGTATGGTTGTGGTTGCAGACTCTCCGCTCTTTTCAACCTTGATTGCTAATAACACAGCTCCGGAAACTAAAGGAAGTGCACTAACCATTGTAAACTGTATAGGGTTTTCTATCACTATTATTAGCATTCAGACTTTAGGATTTCTACAAACAATCATCAATCCAACGCTAATATATTTAGTTTTAGCCATTGGACCTATTCTCGGATTAATTGCATTAAAAAACAAGAAACAACTACCAACTGTTTAATAAATTAAGATCATTCGAATCATGTCATTAATCAACTAAAAAGTAAACAAGACAATTCTTTTTGTAAAATAAACTTTACTTTTTAAAACTATTTATCTACATTTGTGTCAAGTTAACTTAACATTTACTAAAACACACTTGACTTATGGAACCACAAAACTGGAATAAAAAAGTAAAACAAAACACAAAAACATTAGCCTTTTGGACCTTGGCTTGGCTATTGTCTATGGCTCTAGCAACCTTTGGCCCAAAATTTATTTGGGAAGATAATTTCACATTTACTTTAATAGGTGTTATTTTGAATTTTTTAATAGGAATAGGAATGATTTATGCAAATATGAAACAACTAAAAGGTCTTGATGAGTTGCAACAAAAAATTCAATTGGAAGCTATGGGTATTGCCTTAGGCGTTGGTATTGTAGGAGGTTTAAGTTATTCTTTATTAGACACAACCAATATCATTTCGAAAGATGCTCAAATTTCATTCTTAGTTATGGGGATTTCTATTACCTATTTAGTAGCCACTTTTATTGGAAACAAAAAATACAAATGAAAAACAGACTAAAAGTACTACGCGCTGAAAACGATATGACACAAGCCGATTTAGCCAATAAACTCGAAGTATCCAGACAAACAATTAATGCTATAGAAAAAGGAAAATTCGATCCGAGTTTACCTCTTGCTTTTAAAATTTCAAGACTTTTTAAGCAAGAAATTGAGGCTATTTTTATAGATGAATAATTTTATATCTAAATATCATGCTCAATTTGTTTTAGTAATGCAAAGCAGGAGTAATGAGAATATGACACAAGCTTAAGGTGAATATAAATTCAACACTAAAGCACAATTGTTTCTCAATTTAAAAGATTCCTGATCTTCACTATTCATGTCTTTATCAAAATAATAACTACTCCTCCTTTTTATAAACATGCGGATTTTCGACTATGCCTTTTTTAAATATTTTTCTAATATTCATTCTTAAAAACGAATCAATTTTTAAAACCTGATTTGTTAATTTTTGTTCTGGTCGGCCTCTAAATGTAGTTACATGAAACGAATCGGTAGTTTGAAGTGGGCTATCTGAAAAGTAATAATTAGACACACATTGTCTTGATGCATCTGCTGTAACAGGACTCACAGAATGCCAGGATGCCTGATGAGTGGCCATTACAATAAGCCTATTAAACTTAGAATGCACAACGGTTTGTGGTTTATCCAGACCATTTGGCCAAAGTTCTAAATGTCCGCCATTATCATCTTTCCAATCAGGACTTACATAATACAGTAAATTTAAAACACGCCAGCGATTTCTATCCTTATCGTGAGAATTATCTAAATGCGGATTTAAAAACTGATCTTTATGCATAGCAGAAATTCCGCCTGCATATAACTTTTCATCTGGATATAAATCGTCTATTTCACAAATCTCACGAACCAATCTTACAATTTTTTCATCTTGAAAAGCATAAATAGCTTCTTCTAAAATAGGATTGTATTTATTCATTTGAGCAGCTACATGTTTATATTCACGTAAGCTCTTTTTAAGTGTCATATCTTCTGGTGAAGGAAATTGATTATGAATTTCTGTAGCGATATCAACAGGCAAAATAGTATCGATATAAAAATATCCTATTTTATCTTTTGAGTCATTAAACTGAAGCTTTAATGATTCTTTTTCTGCAATCAACCGATCTATAATTAGCTTGGACAAACTGTTGCGATCTATAGAATCTTTATTCATTTTAATGGGGTTTATATAACTGTAAATAATATTATGCTTTTGTATTAAAGCGGATTAGCACTAAATGTATCCCCCTGAGAAACATCGCCAGACATAAATCCTTTTTTAAACCAACGCATACGTTGTTCTGAAGTCCCATGTGTAAAGGAATCTGGAACTACACGACCTGTAGATTGTTTTTGCAAACGGTCGTCGCCAATAGCATTTGCAGCATTTAAAGCTTCTTCTAAATCCCCATCCTCCATCATCTGTGTCATGGCTTGTGAGTGATGTGCCCAAACTCCAGCAAAGTAATCTGCTTGAAGTTCTAAACGCACAGAATACTTACTATATTCTGTTTCACTGACCTGACCTCTTAACTGTTGCATTTTATCTGTAATACCCATAATTTTCTGAACATGATGTCCGACTTCGTGAGCAATAACATAGGCTTGAGCAAAATCTCCTGGCGCATTCATTTGGCGTTCCATTTCATCAAAAAAACTGATATCTAAATATAATTTTTCGTCACCTGGACAATAAAAAGGACCAGTTGCACTGGAAGCCGCACCACAAGCAGATGCTACAGAACCCGTAAAGAGCACTAAGGTTGGTTCTCGGTAATTTGTTAAGAGCTGATTCCAAACATCTTCTGTACTCGCTAAAATGGTTGTACTAAATTCAGCTAGTTGTTCATCTTTTTCGGTTGGTTGATAAGTAGTCGAGGATTCTGTTTGTATTGGTCCACCTCCTAAAACTCCACTAACTAAATTTAACGGATTATACCCTGTTACAACCGAAAATAAGATGACGATTCCAACAACAATTAATCCTTTTTTAGAAAATAAAAGCTTTACTAACGGAATCAATAACATTGGACTAATACCACCTGATCCTCTTCTGCGACCTGGACCACTTTGCCCTCTGCGATCTTCTACATTAGAACTTTGCCTTCTTCCTTGCCATTTCATAATACAGTTTTGCTTTAGTTGGTTTCTCTTTTAAATAAATTTAATCAAATTTACTTTACATTGTTTAGATGTACAATCTAAATTTAAAATGATTAACGTAATCTAAAAATTATTCCAATACTAATCCCCAATTGATGCACATCAATCGGGGTTTATAATCTATATAAAAAACACTTAAATTCTATTCTCTTTTTTATTTAGTAACAGGACCTAGAGGCATAATTACTTTCCCGTAAACTTCGTTTAACAAAGTACCAACACCTGCATAAATCGCAGAAGCACCACAAATAATACCTTCGTAACCTGTAATCGTTCCGATAAGTTCACTACCTGTATATCTCCCTAAAGCTAACAAGAAAAATAAGATGGTTAAGCTTCCAAATACAAATTGAAGTGCTTTACTAATTCTTAAGGTTCCAATAAAAAAAAGACCTGTAAAAATGCCCCACATAATAAAATATGCAATCATTCCGGCTGTCGACGTCCCTTCATAGATGTCTAATTCCGGCATTAAAAGTAATCCAACTAATGTTAACCAGAAAAAACCATACGATATGAATGCGGTCATCCCAAAGGCATTATTCTTTTTAGATTCTAAAATTCCTGCTATAATTTGTGCAGAACCACCGTAAAAAATCCCCATGGCTAAAATCATAGAATTTAATTCGTAAAAACCAGCATTATGCAGATTTAATAAAACGGTTGTCATTCCAAAAGCTAAAAGTCCTAATGGACCAGGATTCGCCGAACCATCTTTAATTATTACTGTCTTTTCTTCCATTTGTCTTACTTGTATTTAATGTTTATATTATAAATTTAATTTACTCCTATAACTTCTAGTTTATACTGCATTTTATTAAAAATTTAATTTTAAACACACAATATAAAGATAATCCCAAATAATATGTTGAAAAATTACGAAATTTACACATCTATTAATGTGATTTATGCTATTTTTTTGAATGAAAAATAATCACCATTAAATACAAATAACTTTATATGCAAGACATAAGTATTTTGGGATGTGGTTGGCTAGGTTTCCCACTGGCAGAAACACTCCTAAATAAAGGATACCACATAAAAGGAACAACAACTAAGGTAGAGAAATTAACAACACTCAAATCGGTTGGTATTGTTCCTTATCTAGTCGATATACATTCTAAATCTTTGAATACTAAATTTTTAGATTCTGATATTTTAATTATTTTAATAACCTCAAAAAATGTTGATGCTTTTAAACAGCTTATAAAACACATTGAAGCATCCCGAATTAAAAATGTTATTTTTATAAGTTCCACTTCCGTCTATCCAAACACAAATACGGTGGTTACTGAAGAATCCCAAACGAAATCAAGTCCGCTTGTTGATATTGAAAATCTTTTTCTAAATAATAAAACCTTTAAGTCGTCTATAATCCGATTTGGCGGTTTATTTGGTTATGGCAGAAAACCGGGAAATTTTATTCGATCGCATAACACAATTCCTAATCCTGAAGGGTTTATAAATTTAATACATCAAGACGATTGTATAAATATAATTAACGCTATTATTGAAAAGAACATTTGGGGAGAAACACTAAATGCATGTTCTAATTCTCATCCTAAACGTTCAGATTTTTACATTAAGGAAATGGCTAAAGTGGGAAGATTACATCCGATATTAGATCCTGAATCCGCTAACGATTATAAAATTGTTAATCCTGAGAAACTTATATCGCTATTAAACTTCACTTTTAAATATTAAGATTTGATGAACTATTAACATGTTGGAATATTGAATTATAAACAAAAAAAAATCATCAGTACATTATAATAATATACTGATGATTTTTAAATATTATCAAAAGACGAAAGTAATCTAATTCTTAATTTTAAATTCCTGAACACCTTCCTCTAACCATGTTTGATATATTTCCGGGTCTGGAAGATAAGCCACTGGCTCTAATAATTGGTCTTCATTATGATCTATAATAACATAAAAGGGTTGTGAATTAGACTTGTATTTAATGGTCTGCATTTCACTCCATTTTTGACCAATATATTTTAATTTCTTTCCTGGTTTCAACTTAGATTCTACAATATCACCTTCCGCTAACGGACGTTTATCATCAACATACAAGGAAATCAAAACAACGTCATTTTTTAAAATATTTAAAACACCTGGTTTTGGCCAAACATTCTGTTCCATCTTTCTACAATTTACACAAGCCCAACCCGTAAAATCTAACATAATAGGCTTACCTACTTCCTTAGCGTAAGCTAGACCTTTATCATAATCATTAAAGGCCATTATATCGTGAGGTGCTAATAAATGCGCCCCATCTGGCAATTCTGCATGAACCTCTGTATTAACTCCACCTCCAAGTTTAGAGAATCCTACACCATAAGGCGATTCGCTATATTCTTGTGGCGGTGGAAATGCACTAATAATATTTAAAGGTGCTCCCCAAAGTCCAGGAATCATATAAATGGTAAATGCTAAAACTACAAGACCTAAACTTAAACGACCTACAGAAATATGAGGTAATGGTGAGTCGTGTGGTAATTGTATTTTTCCGAACAAATAAAAAGCCAAAGTTCCAAAAATAGCAATCCAAATAGAAATAAATACTTCACGTTCTAGTATATGAAGTTGTAATACTAAATCGGCTTGCGATAAAAATTTAAAGGCTAAAGCCAATTCTAAAAATCCTAAAACTACTTTTACTGTGTTTAACCATCCACCTGATTTCGGTAATGAATTTAACCATCCTGGAAATGCTGCAAATAATGCAAATGGTAAGGCGATAGCCAAAGAAAACCCGAACATTCCTATAATTGGTGCTAGCCCTCCTTTAGATGCAGACTCGACCAAAAGCGTGCCTACTATTGGTCCTGTACAAGAAAAGGATACAATGGCTAATGCCAAAGCCATAAAGAAAATCCCAACTAATCCACCGCGATCTGCTTGAGAATCGACTTTATTTGCCCAAGAATTTGGCAGTACAATTTCGAAAGCCCCTAAGAACGAAGCTGCAAAAACCACTAATAATATAAAGAAAATCACGTTAAACCATACATTTGTTGCCAATGCATTTAAAGCACTTGCTCCAAATATCCCTGTTACCGCAGTTCCTAATAAAACATATATTACAATGATGCTAATTCCATAAATAACGGCATTCTTAATTCCAGCAGCTTTGGTTTTACTTTGTTTGGTAAAGAAACTCACTGTCATAGGAATCATTGGGAACACACAGGGTGTTAATAATGCTGCGAACCCGGATAAAAAAGCAATAAAAAAGATAGACCAAAGTCCTTTATTAGACTCTGATTTTTCAGCTTTTTTAATATTTTTCTCGGTAACTTTTATTTGTGTTTCCTCAGAATCTTGTTCTGCAGTTAACGTTTTGGCTGTAGCCGAAGCTGAGTTATCGTCCAAATAAAACTCCAAATCTATCTCTGTAGGAGGCATACATTGTGTATCATCACAGACCATAAACTCTACAAATCCTTCAATTTTTTTAATGGCCGAATTGACCTTTATATTTTGAACAAATCGGGCTTGACCTTCAAAAAACTTAATCTCCATTTCAAATACCGGATCGAAAACAGTATGCCCTTCCCCTTCTATTGTATTACCTTCTAAAGTAAATGTTTCTTCAGAATTATCGTAAATAAAAGTTGTTGGAATAGGACCATCATCTGGCACAAATTGAGAGTACAAATGCCAATTTGTATCAATATTTGCAGTAGAAATTAATTTGTATTCTGTATCTGAAATTTTCTCTACGGAAGTAGACCATTTTACAGGATCTAAGATTTGAGAAAAAGAAGTTAAACTGAATGTAAATAAAAGGGCAAAAAGAATATGCTTCATAGTAAATGAAAAGTTAAAAGGGGATTGATGTAATATACTTAAATAAATTTTTTAACGTCTTGCAAATATACGTTGCCTATTAAAAAATCATTCTATTCTTAAAGAACTATTAACGTAAATCTATCAAATCAATCAGGATTACAAGGAATCCATTCATCCATAAAATAAATTAGCAATCATAATTCTTCAATGCTGTCGTAACTTAAATAGTTTTACTTACAATTAATTTTCAAAAACACACAATAAAACTCTAATATCAATCACATATCGTAAAAATCGACTAATAACCAAAGTTCATTTTTTATCGCATGTTAAAAACACACAATAATCGGTTTCTAATTAGTCGCTCATACAGGAGGAGAAGGTTCTGTAAACTTTATATCGGAAGCTTTTAATCATTTAAAAACTGACAGCAAAGACCATGAAAATCATTGTTTAGATGATGATGTTTTGGTTCAGAAATTAATTAAAGATAAAATTGCTTTAACCTTATGTCTGCTAAGTAATCTAGAACTTAAAGTGATTCAGAAATTAGAAGATCATAACATTACTGATATACTTGATAGAGGAATTATGGCAACCATAAATTCTGACGATCCTACCTATTTTGGTAGTTAATGTGAATGAAAATTATTAAGAAACGGCTAAAGTCTTAAATTTAAATATAGGTCACTTAAAACAACTCACCATTAATGGTTTTGAAGTAAGTTAACTTAGTTCTAAAGTTAAGAAAAAGCATATTTTAAATGTAGAAAACTATTTCAGTTCATTAGACTAATAAACTGGAATAAAAGTTGAGTTTCACTTTATTTAGCTGCTTAGCACAAAAAAACAGCCCTTAAAAAAGAGCTGTTTCATTATATTATTTAAATAACGTTAGATGTTATTTCATTCCTTTTTTATTAATAGCGAAACGGTATTGCAAGCCTGTCATAAGAAAACGTTGATTATCGGAAAGACTATATTCACCTCTAACCATCCAGTGCTTATTAATCTGCACATTGAATCCCATTTGGAATGTTACTGTCTGAACCATTTCTTTTTTAATATTGTAATCAATGGTAGTGGTAAATATGCCACTTTCATTTACCCTTTCCCCAATTGTTGTTAAATATTCGTTATGACGTGTTAACTTTCTTTTATCTCTATTGCTTGTACCCGGATCATTAATAATTTCTTCGTTACTTGCTATTTTCTCATCTAAAGTTTCATTAAATGTCGCATCTAATTCAGGAAACACTTCATCTAATCCAATTGAACCTGAATTACCATCTGCCCCAACAAAATTTCTATACATAACTCCAACATAAGGTGCTATAAAAAAATCTTTATTTTTTTGAGATACTCCAAAACGATACCCTGCTCTAGCCGATAAGGTCGCATAACCCACTTGTTCTTTTAACAACTCGGTATCTGTACGTGAATAATTAAAATCTGTACTTCCGAAATAGTTATTCCACCCAAAAACCAACGTAGCACCAATCCCATATGTTCTGGCATCAAACTCTACTTCTGATGAAAATTCTGGTAGCTGTAAAATAATTTCTCCCAATCCATCTTTCCATGTTGGCTGAAGTGATACTTGTGTACCTCCTGTTACCGCAGACATTAGGCCATATACATTAAGAAAAGGCAACACCCAAGCATCTGCTCTAAGATTTAAACCATTTGTAGTCGCACTAACCTGTGTAAAATTTAAGGTTTCGACATTTAATATATCCGAAAAATCTTTACCACCTACTTCCAGACCGAATTCAGTAATTTCCATATCCATAAACACATTGATATAATTTACATTTACACCAAAAGGAAGCTGAAGTTGATCTGCATACCCTTTGTCTGCAACTTTTTGCCCCCAGATTGGTAATACATAAGGATATATAATAGAGTCTTGTGCTTCAGAACCTCTATTTTCTGGTGACTCCTCAATTATTTGTGCTGATGCTTGAAAAGGCAAACTAAATATTACTGCTATTAACAGTATTGAAAATTGTTTCATTTTGGTTTTAAATTAATTTTTGATTTTTTTGATTTCTCGTCAGTATACTTAATAACTCTTTTTCCGTATTAAGATTTCTTTCACATTTCAAAAATAAATGAAAAGATTTTTTAAAAAGACTATTGAAGGGTAAAATATTTCAAAAATCACAAAACCCTAGATCACGCAAAGAATCCGGATTAACTAGATTCTATTTATGCCTAATATCAAAAACCCACAACTTTTGGACTTGCCCACTCACACTTCCTAATTAAACCATACTCAAATCCATAAATAGGTCAATTACATACACACACATTGTTTAATTAACAAAAACAATTGTGTTAATCAGAAACCTAAAGGTTTTACATATTTTATTTATGATTTACACAATTATACTTATGTCTTTTTATATCCCTGTTTTTATTTGGGACATACATTTATTTCTTTTACCTATTCCTTATAAACCTCCGTTTAGAAGTTTAAATTTCCATCTAGAATCGAATTAAAATAGAAATAAATTTCTACTTAATTTATGATTTAGCAGATAATAACCTGATTAGAAGCCCATATTGTTAATTCATTTTTCACACTATTAACTGCTAATTTATAAGAATTTATTACTGTTATTATTCTAAATGATGAATATGAGCAAACAATTGATAGATTCGAGAATTAAAATTCAACCCTATTTACGGTTCTTTACGAAGTGATTAATAAGGTCAGGTAACTCACTATGATTTTTAATTCATTAAGATTAAGTTATCTGTTTAATTTAAAATAGTCACAATCTTTTTATTCCTAAAACATACAATTACATTACCATATAATAGCAACAACTAATAATCGAAGACAGAAAAAACTAATATTCCGGGATCGTTAGCAACTTTAAATAGATAGCAAAAACAACATATACATATCGTATTAAAAACACATATTACTACACATAAATCAAAATAGACATGAAAGAATACAATCAATTTATAAACGGAGAATTTGTAAAATCAACATCTTCTGCAGTTACAGAAGTACTTAACCCATGTACAGAGGAAGTAATTTCGATAATTCCAGAAGGCTCTGTAGAAGATGCAAACAAAGCATTGGAGGCAGCGCAAGCATCGCAACATGCATGGAAATCACTACCCGCAATAGAAAGAGCAGGCTATTTAAACAAAATGGCTAATGTAATTCGCGAAAACCGTGTGTTTTTAGCAAATACTTTAGCAAAAGAACAAGCAAAAGTTATAGCACTAGCTCAAGTTGAAATTGATGTTACTGCCGATTATTATGATTATAATGCTGGATGGGCTAGACGTATTGAAGGTGAAATTATTCAAAGTGATCGTAAAAAGGAACACATATTTTTACATAAATCGCCTATCGGTGTCGCTGTAGGTATTTGCCCATGGAACTTTCCTTTTTTCGTCGCTGCTCGTAAAATAGCACCATCTTTAGTTACAGGAAACACTTGTGTTTTAAAACCAAGCTGTATCGCACCTAACACGATCATGGAATTTATTAAATTAATTGAAAACATTGGAATTCCTGCTGGAGTTTTAAACGTTGTTTGTGGAACTGGTAACGTTGTTGGAAATGCCCTTACAACAAGCCCTATAACTGGCATTATAAGTTTAACAGGAAGTGTATTTGCAGGTCAAAAGGTTATGGAAGCAGCTTCTCAAAATATTACAAAAGTATCTTTAGAATTAGGAGGAAAAGCACCTGCTATAGTTTGTGCAGATGCTAATTTAGATTTAGCTGTCAATGCTATAGTGTCTTCTAAAGTAATATTTAGTGGTCAGGTTTGTAATTGTGCAGAACGCGTTTATGTTGAAGATGCCATATATGATGAGTTTATGGATAAAGTCACTAAAAAAATGGCAAATGTAAAAGTAGAAGATGCTTTTTCTGAAAACAATCCAGATATGAGTAGTATGGTTTCTAAGGATCAAATCGATAAAATTTCTGAAATGGTTGAGTATGCAAAAAAGGAAGGTGCAGAAGTAGTTATTGGAGGAAAAAGGTCAAGCCAATTTGATAAGGGATTCTTCTATCAACCTACTCTACTAACCAATGTAACTCAAAACATGAAGATTATACAAGAAGAAGTCTTTGGTCCTATCTTACCCGTGATGAAATTTAGCACGTTAGACGAAGCTATTGCATTATCTAACGATAGTGAATTTGGATTAACATCATCCATTTTTTCTGAGAATTTCAACAAAGTGATGTATGCTTCTGAGGAATTAAATTTTGGAGAAACATATATTAATAGAGAACATTTTGAAGCTATTCAAGGATTTCACGCAGGATGGAAAAAATCAGGATTAGGTGGCGCAGATGGGAAACATGGAATGGAGGAATATCTCCAAACTAAAGTAATCTATGCACAATATAGATAAAACAAACATCTTCTATACAATTTGAGCAGCATTTCATAAACTGTCTAAGTTTTAAAATCTCAGGTTAAATATTAATCTGAGATTTTTTTATTTATTAATTTTAACTTTTACGCACTTAAAAAACTAGAAGTTTATTAAAACTCCAGAACTGCGAATACTTATGTAGAAACTTTCAATGCCAAAATCAAAGAATATATAGCACAGTTGAGAGGTGTGAAAAATGTAGAACTCTTTCTTTTTTAGGCTCACTACTATTTTTGCTTAAACATAACAATTAGGCTTGATACTAAATTGATCCCGTATGACCCGATGTCTATTCATTATAAAAGTATCCTTAATTTTATTGATAATAAATTTTAATACTAAAATTACCAAAATAAATGAGAAGACGAATAAAACACTTTTCATGAAATATTCTGCAACTATTCTGTACGCTAAAAAAACAAAAAAAGCTTCACATTTATGTGAAATCTGGCTATACTTAATAGCGGAAATTGGGCTCAAACCAACGACCAGACATCGTTAATCCAAAACACTTTATAAGCATAATTCCAAAGATAACCATCACTTTGTTTCCGTTCTCCCCTGCACGCTCTAGCAATACTTGTTTTGGATAAATTATTAATCTTTGATGCCTCTGCCACAGACCTATAAGCTCACAATTTAACACCTTTTAAATTGTATTGATGTACTTTCTTTTTCCGGAGATCCTCCTTTAGCACATACGGCATAGTTAAATTGTAATTGCAATCTATGATTTCATACCCATGGCCAGGAAATATTCGAGAATTATATGAAACGTAGTATACTATTGGCAAAAGACAATATTATTTCTGAATTACATTTTCCTTTAAAAAACAATATTATTTCAAATAATAATAATAATAATAATAATAATGCATCTAAATCCTTAAAATCACTTGCAGATAATTAGTTTAGCCCCGTATAAGTTCGGGGCTAAACTAACTGGAAAATTTGAATAATTGGTTAATGAAAAATCGCAAAAATTCATATGTGTTAGTGTTAACGAATAATTCGCACCATCTTTAGCAAAATAGGTGTTTATAGTTTTATCTCGATTCGCTTTACTTGACTTGTTAACAGGCAGGCTGAAGACTACATAAAAGCACCTCCAAACCCCGGTAATGGTTTGAAATGCTTCTTCAGGAGATAGTTAATAGTCACCGAATCATTCGCAGATATAAAAGACTCTAACTTCGTTAAACTATGTCTGCTTTCTTAGGTTTCATAAACTTCAAAAGTCATTTCGTTTGTTTCTTTATTTTCATTTCATTGGTTTTACAACTTGATAATGCGATCATCATTAAAAAAATTGTGACGTAGTTTCATTTTTTTATATATAATTTTTTTTATCTGACCCTATTTTGTTTGATTAACCTTAAAGATTACTTTCATATTTCTATTAATATTTACTATTCTATAGAACTACTCTTTAAGAGAACTATTGTACGGCACACCATTATTTTACTGCGCCTATACTCTACTTATTTTTCAGAATTACCTGCTTTATTCCATAAATTTTCAAACGAAAACATCCTTACATTTATACAGATCTCTTAATTTACCACCTATTTGATTTGGCCAACTTCAGACGAACAGCACTTAATACGCTTAAAATTATTCAATTACAACAATAGTGATAATCTTTAAATATTTCATTGCACTTATATAATTGTTATTAATTAGAATTACTTTTAGTTTCATAATAATCTCTTAAAATATAAAAAGCTTGTTTTTTCATTCCTTGTTCTGAAATTAATCCCTTTCTATTAAAATCATCTTGAATTTTTCTTAAAGGACGCCTTGCTGAACGGAAGTCCATTTAAATCCAAGGAGATATACCTGCTAGAAAATCAATGTTTTCCATCATTTCAATATTTTGGTTGTAACCTATGATTATAATAACCATTTTCAAGTGGGTCAACAATCATGTCCCACATACCATTTAATGACGTTTTTTCTCTTGAATCAATGTTTCGTAATAGGTTTAAAAAAGCTGCTTCTTGCGCTGTAAGTATTGTACTTAAACTTATTAGCACTATAATTAAACTATTCTTAAGTAATTTTATATTAAGTTTTTTTTCTAAATGTTTTTTTTATTTAGAATTTACCTTATTGTAATTCCAATACTCTAACATAGTCAATAATCATTTTTTGAGAAGTCATAGTTTCATCCATACCCTGTGCTCCTCCCCAGCCACCTCCCATGGCAAGGTTTAAAATAATATTTTGTGCATTATCAAAAGGCCAAGCATCTTCTTCTCCATTATTGTTATAATAGAAATACTCAGTATCATCTACAAAACCTGTAATTTTTTCAGGAGTCCATTCAATGGCATACGTATGAAATTCTGTATTCATTTTCTCCACATCAACAATAAAGGTTTTTTGATTTCCAATTTTAAAATAATACGCATTACAATGAACCGACGCATGTGCAATTCCATTTCCCGTAGCATCATCCATTTCATATCCAACGCTTTCTAAAATATCAATTTCACCACATTCTGGCCAAGAAGATTCATCAATATAAGTATCACCTAATGTCCAACCTGCAGCCCAATTCCCTCTGTTTACAGGTACTTTTGCTCTCAATTCAATTCTACCATAGGTAAAACTGGTTTTTCCACGTGTAGTTAACCTTGCTGAAGTCCATTCTTGCCCCATATCGTTTTTACGAGCTTCAATAATTAAATTTCCATCTTCAACACGCGCATTTTCTTTTCTATCAACAGTGTAATATTGCGCTTCAAAATTTCCCCAACCCCAGTTTCCAATATCATAAGTCCATTTGGAAGTATCAACTTCAGTTCCTTCAAACTCATCTGCCCAAACAACTTTCCAGTCTTTTCCATCTGTTTTTTGAGTTAAATTTTGAGGTGTTACTTCACTTTCTCTTAATAGCGTAAATTTTAACCAATCAATATTTACAGCAGCATTAAAGTGGATTTTCATTTTATGAATTCCTTTTTTCAACGGACTTCCATCTCTATTAATTACAGAAAAACCAGCATCTTCAACAAGCATATTTCCTGTAATATTATAGGTTCTTCCAACAGTATTATCTGCATAATCTTCTACCCAAAAACTAGCATTTTCAACTTCAGAACTTAGTTGAATTGCTGTTGTATATCGTCCTGAAATAGGAACATTAACGGCTACTTCCACCCAACCTTCTGAATTTGGGCTAATATAAGTAACGTCATTTAATTGTATTGTTTCAAAATCTTCACTAGAAGCTGTAAAATCTTCTGCCTCTACTTTTATTTCAACAACTTTAGACTCTACTGCTTCCTTTACTACTTCTTTTGACTTTTCTTTTGATCCGCAAGAAATTAAAACGGAAACCCCAAAAAGAATAAAACTAAGGTTATAAAATATTGATTTTTTCATTATTATTATTTTTTAAATTCATACACTTTCTTCAAATCTAGTTTGAAGTACTTTTAGCTTCATAATAATCTTGCAACACAAAAAATGCTTTCTTTTTTTGCCCGTCTTCAGAAATCAAACCTTTTCTATTCCAACCATCTTGAATTTTTGGCAACACACGTCTTGGAGATCTAAAATCTACCAACACCCAAGGAGAAAAACCTTGTAATTGCTTAATTCCATCTAACATTTTTAAGGTTTGTATATAAACATCTTCTTGAAATTCTTCTGTCCAACGTGCAGATTTATTACCGTGTAAACCAACTTTAGCACCAGCACCAAATTCAGAAATAAGTACTGGTTTGTTTTGCGTAATATTCCAACTTATTTGGCCACATTTTTCAGGTAAACCATCGTACCAACCAACATATTGATTAAAACTTAGCACATCAACCACATCTGCAAAAGAATCATTTATTGTTCTTATCGCCGGATTTCCTTCAAAGTCGCTTTGCTCTAAAGCGGCGCTAATTAAACGCGTTGGATCCATTTCACGAGCGTGCGCTGCTAAATTTCCAAGAAAAACATTTCGTGCTTCACTTGTAGGAGTTTCGTTTGCCATAGACCAAATAATTACTGCTGCTCTATTTTTATCACGCGTAATTAATTCTGATAATTGAGTTTCAGCATTTTTATAGGTATCTTTATTATTCCAGGCAATAGTCCAGTATACTGGGTTTTCTTCCCAAACTAAAATCCCCATTTTATCAGCAAGGCGGACCATATGCTCATTGTGTGGATAATGCGCCAAACGCACATAATTACAACCCAATTCTTTGGCCCAATTCAACAACTTTTCAGCATCAGCTTCAGAATAACCTCTACCGTTACGATAAGGACTTTCTTCATGAATTGAAATTCCTCTTAAAAAAACGGGCTCATCGTTTAATAAAATCTTAATTCCTTCCGTTTTAATAGTTCTAAAACCAATATTATCGGTGATTTTATCTTCTGAAGTTGAAACGGTTACATCATATAACTTAGGGGTTTTACCTGACCAATATTGAATTTTTTTAGATTTAACCTCAAACGTAGCTAACCCTTCGTTATTGGTTACAATTGTTTTATTTATTTTAAGTTCAGGAATGTTTATTTGTACATTTTTTTTAGCAATATCAGTTCCGTTTAACTGTACAAATCCAGAAATTTGTTGGTTGTCATCTTTATTTAATTGAATTAAGTAATCCTCAATAAAGTTAGTTGAAACTTCTACTAATTTCACATCTCTTGTAATTCCACCATAATTCCACCAATCTGTATTTAGCGTTGGTACACCTTCAGCAGTTCTTTTATTATCTACTTTTACAATTAAAAAATTGTCTTTATCTTCTAATAAATCTGTTACTTCAAAATTAAAAGGCGTAAAACCTCCAATATGTTTTCCGATTTTTTTCCCATTAAAATAAACATCTGCTTCATAGTTTACCGCTTCAAAATACACATAAACGCGATCTGTAGCATTCGTTTTTTTATAGTTGAATGATTTTTTATACCAAACAGTTCCTTCATAATAAAACAAATTTTCTTTTTGTGTATTCCAATCGCTTGGCACAATAATTTTATCTGAAGTATCAAAATCATATTCTACTAAATCTGATTCATCTTTAGGTTTTACATTCAAGAAAAATGCACCATTTCCTGGGTTTTCTTGATCTTCAAATGCTTCTAAACGGTAATTATAAAAACCGTTTTCATAAGGATCTACTATGTAGTTCCATTCACCATTCAAGCTTGTTACTGGCCGATTATAAACATTTATCAATAGGTTTTCTTGTGCTGATAATCCAGCAAAAACTACTATAGTTAAGAGTAGCGATAATTTAAATTTGTTCATATCTCAATTTGTTTGATGTTTATAATTTATTCTTTGTTTAATTAAGTGTTGAGGATTACCTCCGACTTGAATTTCAAATTCACCTTCTTCAAGTACCCAAGTATTATCTGGGCCTATACTTTGTAAATCTTTCGTTGAAACTATAAATTCAACGGTTTTAGATTCGCCTGATTTTAAACTGATTTTATCAAAACGAATCAATCTTTTTGAATCGGGTGAAACGGTTGCTATTAAATCTTTCGCATAAACCTCCACTATTTCTTTTCCTTCTCTTTTCCCAGTGTTTTTCACATTTATAGAAACTGTAAATTCATCAGTACCAACTATAGTTTCTTTACTAATTTTTAAGTTTGAATATTCAAAAGTGGTATATGACAATCCGAAACCAAATTCAAACTGAGGATAAAACCCATCATAACCCCAATCTGTATCTCTTATATCGGTTTTTTTATGATAATAGGTTACCATATTTCCTGAATATTTTGGATAGGTATACGGCAATTTCCCACTTGGATTTACAGATCCAAAAAGCACATCTGAAATTGCTCTACCTCCTTCTTGGCCTGGATAATACGCCATTAAAACACCAGAAACCAGTGGTTCAATTTCACGAATAATTCTAGGTCTTCCTTGCGCCATAACTAAAATGATTGGTTTTCCGGTTTTGGCTAATTTCTTCACCAATTCTTGTTGAACAACTGGTAGTTCTAATTCATTAATATCTGAAGGTTTTTCAGTTGCAGGAATTTCACCCACACAAACCACAATATAATCGGCACTTTTGGCTTTTTTAACAGCTAAATCTGAATTAATATCATCCGTATAATCTGTTCCTTCAATAAAATCTACATTCTCTGCACCTATTTCTTTTTGAATAGCGTCTAATATTGTGAGTTTTGTGGGGTCGTTATAAATGGTATCTCTTCCTAAAAAAGTTCTAGACCAAGCACCATTCAACATATTTATGGAGTTTGAAGCATACCCCGTCACCAATATTTTTTTGTTTTTCAGTAAAGGTAAAATGGCATCCTCATTCTTCAATAAAGTAATCGCCTCAATTGCAGTATTGTAGTTTGCTTCTATATGTTTTTCACTTCCAAAATCTGGATATTCATTTGGGTTATTATAAGGATCTTCAAATAAATTTAATTGAAATTTTAAACGTAAAACACGTGTCACCGCATCATTAATTCTACTCATTTCAATTTCACCACTTTCAACCAATTCTACAATAATATCC
Organism: Formosa sejongensis; assembly: GCF_033447105.1. Classification (NCBI taxonomy): domain Bacteria; kingdom Pseudomonadati; phylum Bacteroidota; class Flavobacteriia; order Flavobacteriales; family Flavobacteriaceae; genus Formosa; species Formosa sejongensis. Next base: position 456,004 of record NZ_JAWQUN010000001.1, on the reverse strand, counting down.
ACCACATCGGCACTGTACGGATTCATTAACAAATCCAACCCTGCATTTACAGCAAATTTTGTCGCTTCTCTTTTATCTTTTGCAGTTTCGTGTGCTTCAATTAAAAATTCAACATCACTAAAATCTGAAATTACCACACCTTGAAAACCTAATTCTCCTTTTAAAATATCAGTAATATAGTATTTGTTCATATGACAAGGAATTCCGTTTACCGCGTTAGAACTAATCATTACACCCATAGCACCAGCGTTAATCGCTTTTTCAAATGGTGGTAAAAAGTACTCACGCAAACTGTTTTCAGGAATAATGGCATTGGCACGATCTTTTCCATTTCGTCCAGCTCCATAACCAATAAAATGTTTTAAACAAACTGCGGTACTTTGTGAATTTGCCAAACTTTCTCCTTGCGAACCTTCTACATATGCTTGTGCCATTTCGGAAATTAAATAAGGATCTTCTCCAAAACTTTCTGCAATTCTTCCCCATAACGGGCTCATAGCAACATCCGCATTTGGATTAAAATTCCAAGGCAATGATGCCGCTCTAGATTCATAAGAAGTAATTTGAGCACCCAATTTTGACAATTCAGTATTCCAAGTCGCTGCAACTGCAATTTCGTGTGGAAATAGTACAGAACCTTTCACATAATTCGCCCCATGAATATTGTCAATTCCATATAAAACAGGGATTCCCAAACGCGATTTTTGCATCGCTGAATCTTGAATTTCTTTTACTATTTGATACCATTGTTCTCTACTTGCTAAAAACCCTGGAGTGTTATGAATGGAACCAACATTTAAATCAATAATTAAATTTTTAAATTTTTCAGCATCAAAATCAACACTATCACGTTTATCCCAATAACCGCCCGTTAACACTGCAGGCAAACCAATATTTAACATTTGACCTGCTTTTTCTTTTAAGGTCATTCGAGATAAGATATCTTGAATTTTTGTTTCAATCTCTGCAGATTGAAGATTATCTACTTTTGATGTCTCCGTACTATTTTCAATGTTTGAACAAGAAAACAGTACAGTTGCTACTATAATAAGTTGTATAAGTTTTTTCATTTAAATTTAGTTTACATTAAAACCTAATGCTTTAGAATAACCTGTATTGGGAAAACAATTTTGGTACAAACTATTTTCTAAATATTGATTTAATGCTTTTTGAACCTTTACAATATCAGGTCTATTTTCTCTAATTTTCGCATATGAAGAACGATCACTTTGTGCATATTCAATAATTAAATTGTAATCTTCTGGCTGTTCAAAATTCATAATTCCTTTAGTATTATTCATTTTTTTATACGGCCAGTAGCACCAATTGATATTGTTTTCTTCTAATAAAATTCTGAAATCTTCTACCCATTCATCCGTGTTCTCACCTGTTTCTCCAACATAAATTGGCACTTGATGTTCGGCACTAAAATCAACATATAATTGAACTTCTTCTTGCTGTACTTCAAACCAATATTTATGAAATTCATATACAATATTATCATCTACTATGTCTTCAAAAACATCAAAATTAGTACTCCAAACCGAACCATTTAAAAAGATCATATGTTCCGAATCTACCTTTCTAATTTCTTTAATAATACGACTGTACAATAAAAATAACTGATGATTTAAATCGTCCAACTCATCTTCAAAATAATGCGCAATGGGTTCATTCACTAAATCATAACCAATAATCACGGGTTCATTTTTGTAACGCTCTGCAATTTCTACCCAAATCTTCGTCATTAAATCTTGTGAAGATTTACTTTTATATAAGTACGGATACCCATAACTATCGTCTATATTATCACCCGTTTGTCCTCCCGGAGCAGCGTGCATATCTAACAAAATATACAATTGTTCTTCTCTACACCACTCAATTATTTTGTCGAAATATTTAAACCCTGAGTTGCGCTCACCCATATACAAATCATCAGTAAACATTTTATAATTGAATGGCAAACGAATATGGTTTACACCTATCCTTTTTAAATATTTAATATCGTCGTGCGTGATATAATTTTTCAAGAAACCATTCCAAAAAACAGCTAAACTATCAGGACCAACCAATTCGTATAACAATTCATCTATTTTACGTGGAGAATTTACTTGCTCCATTTTAAACATATAACCTTCAGGCACTAACCAATTTCCAATATTAGTTCCTTTTAACTGAATTTCGTTTCCCAACGTATCCACTAATTTAGTTCCATCCGTTTTAATAAAACTCAAGGTGTTTTTAATTTCTTTTGATATTGAAATTGGTTCTTTTGAGTTTTCTTCAACCTTTTGCTTACAAGAATAATTTACCGAAAGCAGTGCTATTAATATTAAAGTAGTAAGCTGTTTTTTCATTATATATATGTCTTTTCTAATTTAATTTTAACAAATACAGGAAAATGATCGGATGGAAATTTTAAATCCTTTGAATTATTTAAAACTCCATATGTTTTAACCTCTATAGTTTCAGTATTGGAAACAAAAATGTAATCTATTCTTTGTGTAGAAATTTCATCATATTGAAAATCATTAAATGTTCCTACAGAACCTATTAATTCTTCAGTAGCAATTTCTTTACTATCTCTCATTTCATTTTTCACTATTGAAATTGGATTACTTGTTGGTTCAGCATTAAAATCACCCATTAAAAAGGTTGGTAACTCATCTGTATTTAATGCTTTCATTTTGGTTAAAACTAATTGCAAACCTTCTACTCGTGCTATTTCACCAATATGATCTAAATGCGTATTAAATACCCAAAATCTTGTCCCTTCTTTTATATTTTCAAACAATCCGTAAGTGCAAACTCTTGGATAAGCAGCATCCCAACCTAAACCAATTTCATGGGGCGTTTCTGACAACCAAAAAGTACCTTGCTCTATCATTTTGTACTTTTTTTTATTATAAAAAATTGCTGAATACTCACCATTATCACCACCATCTCTTCCTTCTCCAATAAAACTAAATGCAGTTAATTGCTTATTTATATAAGCTACTTGATTTGGCCTTCCTTCTTGAATTCCAAAAATATCAGGACTGTAAAACTGAAGTTGAGAAACTAAAAACTCTTTTCTATTTGGCCAAGCATTTTCACCATCAGAAGCTATGTCTAAACGGATATTGTAGGTCATTAAAGACAACTCCTGGCTCATTCCTTTTGAAATAAAAAAAACTGTAAATACTATTAAAATAAAATTTCTCATATACTATTATTTACCTTAATTTTTAATAGTTACCGTAACCTTTTCAACCTCACCCGCTCTTTCAAATAGTAGAGTACTTGTAGCCGCATCAATACTCAACGTTCTTGATTGAATAGTCGAATTGTCCTCAAAAAATATAGTCAATGTATTTTCTGCTCCTTTTTGATAAATTACTGGCACTTGACAATACGTAAAACACAAAGAGTTTTCTTCCAATTGAATTTCCTTTTTAACTCCTTTTACATCCCAATAATTAAATGTTTTTGGAGATTTCAAGAACTCTTCTTCTTTTAATAAACATGGATTAAATTGAATTTTTCCGTCTTCAACTAAAACCCCTAATTCTCCAAATCTGCTTAAAAAATCTTCTTTTACTTGCCCTGTCATTCCAGGTTGTTGTGCTCCTTTTCCTCCTGGTGTATGCGAATATGGATCGGTTGGAAATGCACCATAAACTGTTGGTGATTTGTGTACCCCAATTCCTTCATTTATTTCGTAATAATGCGCAATTAATTGATCAACTAATTCTTTACTTTCATTCTTATTTACAGCTTTTACGCAAATTTCTTGTACCGCCAATGCCAATTTTGAAACCATATGCCAATAAATAGATCCCAATCCTTCATAACCATAAAATGTTCCAGATCTTCCTGTAAAATATTTATGATTGAATACTTCCTCAAACACCGCTAATAATTGTGGCGCTTCATTTTTAATAACCTTTCCATATTCCTTTTCAGGTAATTCAGCCAAAGCGTCTTTTACGCTATTTGCATTATTGAAGTTTCCATTGAAATGATAATTTCCTTCAATGTCTTTTTCTATAATTTGCGTATTTCCAACTTTCAATAATTGGTGAACGAGTTTTAATTTTTCAACTTTCTCTGTTGGAATTATATTTTTACCCACAAAACGCGCTAATTGTTTGTTTGGATACAACAAATAACTCGATTGGTCTTTTCTGTATAAATCACTTTTCTTCAAACCATTTAACAACGCTAAACTTTCTTTTGAAGAAAGTTCCCCAGAACTTAAAACCGCTACTTGTCCTTCTAACATTTCAGGTAAATACGCAATTGAAATTTCCTTATTTTTTATAGTTATCAAATTGTACGCGTGATACAAATTATCAGCTCTTTTATTTGCTTTTATAGAATGATCTATAAATTCCAATGCCACTTTTGTAAAGCTTAATAAATCGGTTTTTGAAACCGTTTTTTTCTTTGCTGAAAATCCATTTTTATAAATAGTTGTTCTAAAATTACTTCCTGCAGTTCCCAAACCATCTAAAATAGATTTACGATTTTCATCTGAAATCGCACCATTTAACAACTGTTTGTTATTGGTCAACGTTTCTAAAACTGTATTAAAAAACACCGCTACTTCTTCAGAAAGTTCTGTTTCAGATAGCTTACTTTTTTCTATAACTTGTTCAAAAAAGTGTAAAAATCTACGTAAATAATACAAGGTTACCATAGACACTCCATTACCAACCAAGGCATTATTTGCATCATTCCATTCTGGTCGTTGTGTATTTAACCAAATACCTGCTTCAGGAATAAAGTTGGAAACTTTTGCCAACACCGTTGCCAATAATTTCTCCATTAAATTCACTTTACAAATAGCATTTTGTTGGTTTAATAACAAAGCTCCATCCGCTCCTAAAACTGCTTTTCTTTTATTGATTTCGCTATCTAAATCGTAATCAAAATCAATGGTATCTTTTGGATGTTTTAAAGTATCCTCATAACTTTTAATTTTATACGGCACATTGGCATATACAAACAAATCTTCATTAAAATATTTTTCTAACTGATTTGGATAATAATTTTCAGCAAACTCTAAGAATTTCAACAGATAAATAATTTGATGATCACCCCAATAACCAATAAATGACCAAGGATCATCTGGCTCCACAATTTCCCAGTCAAAACCATCTTTTGTAACGCGATACGGATTGTAACCTTCAAAAGTCGTTGCATTTAAAAACTTGAAAATCATATTTTCAATAAATGCGGGATATGAATGTGCTAAGGCTTCCCAATTTTGAAAAATATCACGCCAATTCCCCTGATAATCTAAAATTTTAGAACCATCAATTTCACTGCGTGTATTGATAGAAAATTTATTCCAAGGACGACTTGGATCTCCATGACGTCTACTAAATTTTAGCGGTAAATATTCTGCACACAATCGTTTAAAATCAGTGTTTTTATTTTTTGAAGCTAATTCTTGTAAGTCTTTTAAAGTGAATACTTCTGATAATGAATTCACCTCGTTTTCAACTTCACTGTAAACGTCTTTGTTTGCTTTTGAAATGTATTTTTTAAAATCACCGGCTTCGATCTGATAATTTTCATCAAAAATTCCACCACGCATAATGTTGAATAACGTGTTTGCAAAATGACGTGTATCTTTAAAAACATCAGCAGTAACTTCAATTCCATCAGCATTACCAGTTAATTGAACCAAGTTTTGAGTTCCTAATTCAATATCCTGTTCCACTTCTTGAATAAGTGATTCCTTATTTTTTATTTTAGTTGAAATTTCAGTAATTACGGTAGCACTCTGATTTACATTGGCTACTTGCATCCATTTTTTTTCTGAATTCTCTTTTAATTCAATTTCTGACACCGTGAAATAAGCTCCTTTTTCAGCTCTTACATCAACTTCTTGTGTTATTTCTTTTCCTTTTCTGAAATTATTTAATTGTAATGAAGATATTAGATACATTGGGTTTTTAAAACCAACAGACCAAACAGTAGTCGATTTTAATGATTCACTTGGCTCGGCTTTATCAACAATAATAGCACTTAACGTATAAATCCCTAAGCCAGTTTCAGTTTCTAATTCATTTTTTTTATAGGCATCAACTAGGTTTGATTTACTATTTTGCATATCAGCAGATAAACCTGAAGGAATCAAATTTTGTAAGCCATCTAAAACGGTGATTTTTTTCTTTTTCGAAGACGTATTTGTTAACGTTGCCTTTTTTACAAAACCGAATACATTACTTGAATTCCATTCATATGAATACGCTAAACCTAAGCTTTTATTGATTTCTTCAAAAATAATTTTATTGCCGAAGCTATTTTTATAGAGGTTCCGTTGAATTTTATAAACACCTTCAAAACGATTTGAAAAAGGTTCCCAAAGTAAGGTTTTCTTCTTTTTATGAATTTTAAAAATGGTTTTACTACCCGTAATTTCAACTGACTCTGTTATTTTATCATCGGTATTATACGGAAATAGTGCAGAATCACAATCTTTTCTACCCGCTGTTAAACCGCCGTTACTTGATACAAACATCCAATGATTGGAGTCACTTACTATGCTCATAAAAAACGGACGCATAACATTGCTATTCGAAATTTTGAAAAAAGTTTCGTTATTTATTTCAATACTTTTCCCTTTTACTTTTTGGGATTGAAGCTTTGATTTTATGTTTCCAATATATATATTCTCCTTTTTCATTTCAGGTCGTTTTAAAAAAAAATAGATTGCCAATTAAGAGATTCAAACAATTAACCAAAACAATTCAAAAAATAATTATTCGCTGCTAAAACCGAAACAAACAACCGCGATTTAAACAATGTATATCCTAAAAGACAACCTATTCGTTGTTATTCTAATTCAATATTAATTTACTTTAAATGGAATATTTGCTGCGGCAGCATGTTTATTCCCATCACTTGCATACACAAATAACCGGTATAACCCCGCTTTTGGTGCTTTAAAAGTAAGTGCTCCATTTTCTTGATTTACAAACAAGTTTTCAATCGGTTTTGGCCTCGATTCATGATCTCCACCATGACCTAAATCCGTGCTTTCAGGTAAAATTTCCCAGGTATAAGTAATACTGTCATCTTCAAAATCATTGATAATTACAAATGCTTCAGACTTTTCATTAGCCATTAAAACTACATTGTCATTTGCTGTTTTATCATTAATTGTAAAGGACACTATTTGAGGCGTTCTGTTTGCTGGCCACTCACCATTCCATATATAATGCATCACATCAACCGACTCCGTTTCATCTCCGTTTTCTAAAAACACGCCATACCAAGTTGGCGTACGTTCTTGCTTATTTCCCCAAAGAAAAACGTATGAACCTATACATTGTAGACTATCTGCTTCAATTCCTCCTTTGTATCTTTTTAAATAATTTGCAGCTTTTATAGTACTGTTTTCTTCTATAGGTACACCCCACTCCGTTTTTGGCACTTCCCAATGACCAGTTGCTCCCCATTCTGTAACCATATAAGGGCCTTCCCAACCATACTCACGAATCAGATTCGGTAAATTTGGTAAGTCGCCATACATTTGAACAGATAGAATATCCAAATCAGGACATCTTTCTTTTATTAGTGTAACTTCTTTTTCTGAAATCCCAGCTAAACTTGTCGTTGTTAAATGATTTGGATCTACTTCGTGAATCATTTCTGAAATTTCATTCACAGCATCCCAAACTTTAGGGTTTTCAGAGTTTAAATTCAGTTCATTTCCAATTCCCCAAATTAATAACGCAGGATGATCTTTCAAGGCTAATACTTGCGCTTTTATACTATCTAATTGAGCTTGTACAGCAACCTCATCATCATAATCAAATCCATGGCGTTCTCTTGCCACTTCAATTCCCATAGTTACCATTAAACCGTTTTCCAAAGCTTCGTCTAAAACCTCTTGTCCGCTTCTTTCTCCGTTATCTGTTCTCCAAGTTCTAAATGAATTTCCATTGTGTGCAGCTAAAGAAGGAATATCTCCATATTCTAAGCCCGCTCCATTAATATAAAAAGGTTCTTCATTTACAAGTAACTGAAACTTTCCATCTACATTTTGTAATGTAACTTTTGCTGTTTGTCCTTCTTTATTCTCCACAACTTCCTTATTTGGTTCATTTTTACACCCCATCAAACAACTAAGAAGTATTAAGAATGCTATATATTTTTTCATTTTTAATGTTAATTTTATTAATCTTAGTTTTTAACTAATTCAAACTCAATTTGCTCTAATGATTTCCCTTTGGTTTCTGGAAGAATTCTAAAAAGAATAAAGAATCCTATCGTTGCAATAGCTCCAAATATTAAGAAAGTCATGGCGTTTCCTAAAGTTGACAATTCCCAAGGGAATATTTGCTGAATTAACCAGCTTACAAATGAGTTTACAAAGCCAATAGCACCAATGGCCAAACCTCTGTATTTAATAGGGTATAATTCTGATAATAACACCCACATAACTGGTCCTAATGAAAATGCAAAACAAGCGATAAAGCCTAAAATACCGACTAAAACTAACACGGGATTCATGTCCGCTGCAACTTCTAAAATAGCGCCTTCATTTTTAGCGTACACTTGATTTCCTAGTGCAGATTTCATATCGTTTTTAAAATCTACATCATTGTCATATTGCTTGTTTTCAAAAGGAATTAACTTTGAATTATCAAAACCTTCAAAACTTGCAATGTCTTGCGGTGTTAATTTATAAGTCGCTTGACTAAATCCGTACCCACATAATAGTAAACTCACTGCGATACCTGCCATTCCTACTAAAAGTAAAGGACGTCTTCCCATTTTATCAATTAACAAGATGGCAACTATAGTAAATAATACCGATGTAAAACTTAGTAAAACACCTGAAGAGAATGCCGCATCTGTACCGATACCTGTCTGTTTAAAAATGGAAGTTGCATAAAAATAAACGGCGTTAATTCCTGTAATTTGTTGTAAAACTCCAATGGTTAAACCAACAATTATGATGAATCGTAAGGAAGGTTTTAGCAACTCTCTAATGGACACTTTCGATTTACTTTCTCCTTCTTTAACATGGTCTTCAATAGATTTTATTTCTATGTCTGCTTGTTCTTTTCCATGAATAGATCTTAATACGTTTTTAGCTTCTTCTATTTTACCAGAAGCAAATAACCAGCGCGGGCTTTTTGGCACTAAAAACATAAAAAAGAAATATAAAACTGCTGGAATTAATTCAACGCCCAACATATATCTCCACACATTTTCATCTGTCAAAAATGAAGATCCTTCAGAATTTAATTGATTCAAATAATAATTACTTAAAAATGCTGCAAAAAACCCTAAAACGATGTTTAACTGCTGTATAGAAACCAACTTTCCTCTGTTTTCTGCTGTTGAAATTTCAGCAATATACGTGGGTGCTAAAATCAACGCTGCACCAAAGGCAAAGCCTCCAAGCATTCTAGCGATGTACATCATTTCATAAGAGGTAGCATACGCCGATGCTAATGCTGAAATTGCATACGCTAAAGCTACAATTATCAGAATTTTTTTTCTTCCAACAATATCACTTAATCTACCTGAAACTAACATGGCAATCATGGCTGCAAATGATGGTGAACTTACCACCCAACCCATTTGGCCATCGGTTAAATTAAATTCAGGTCCGGCATAAGACATAACCCCTGAAATAATTCCTGCATCAAATCCAAATAAAAACCCACCTAAGGACACTACGAATGCAATAAATACTAACTTTTTTGACATAATAAATTTGTTTGTTTTAATTAGTTCAATACAATGGATTGAATTGAACGTGCTGGCATACTTAAATTTGCCGTTTTGCCATCTACAGATAACATATAATCCATAGCGTTATCACTTTCATTCATGGCCACAATAACAATACTACCATCTGTATTTTGAAACGTTGTAGCGCTTATATGATTTGCTGTTGTTCCGGTTGAAAGTCGTTTGGCTCCTGGACGTATAAATTTTGAAAAGTGACCAATATAGTAGAACGAATTTGTAAATATTAACTCATCCGTATTTGTATCGCCATGAACGGGTGCAAAACATAAGTTCCCTACATGATTTGGCCCACCTGTTTCATCTAATAAAATATTCCAATCAGTCCAAGCCACAGTTCCATTATTAAAATCGTTAATCATTGCTTTCCCGTAACGTTCGGCTAATTTTGGATCTTCAATTCTATTGAAATCATATTTTTCAGTGCAACCTTCAGTAAAAACTAACTTTTTATCAGGAAATGCTTCATACACTTTACCAACATTATCAAACATTGGCACACCATCTTTCCAATCTTCATACCAGTGAAAACCAATACCCCAAACGTATTTTGAAGCTTCAGGATCGCTTAAAATCACATTGGCTCTCTCGTATAATAAATCTCGGTTATGATCCCAAACAATAATTTTTTTATCTCCAAGTCCTTCATTTTCTAATGTTGGTCCTAAATAATTTTTTAAGAAATCGCGCTCTTCTTCAGCGGTATAAATACAAGATTCCCAAATTTGAGTGGCCATGGGCTCATTCTGAATAGTCAATCCCCAAATAGGTACACCTTCACTTTCGTAAGCTTTTATAAATTTCGCGTAATAATTTGCCCAAGGTTGTGCGAAATCTGGTTTTAATTTCCCACCATTTAACATCTCTCCATTTGTTTTCATAAACGCTGGAGGACTCCAAGGTGTAACATACATTTTTAAGGTTCCACCTGCAGCTTCAATAGCAGTTTTTATAAATGGTAATCTGTACTTTTGATCGTGTTCAATTGAAAACGTAGTTAATTCTTCATCGCCTTCTTCAACATATGTATAGCTTCCACTACTAAAATCACTACTATGAATGTGTGTTCTTGCTAACGAATAGCCAATTCCATTTTCAATACTGTAATAAGCTTCCATAAATTTGTCTTGATTTTCTTTAGACAATTTGTAAAAAGTTTCCGCAGAAGCATCAGATAACGCAGCTCCAATACCAACAAACGTTTGAAATGATTTTGAGGTATTTACGAAAATAGAAGCTTGCGTTTCTAAGGGTTGTATAAAATCTGAAAAAGCAACATTTTCTGAAGTTAATTTTAGTTTAACATCACTCACTGAGTTGGTAGTATATACTTTACTACTTGAAATTTTAATACTGTTAGCATTGCTTTTATCAGCAGTAACCACTATTTCATTTTCTGTTTTTTCTTTAGTAATACAACTGCTAAAAGCTAATGCGATTAGCAAACAACTAAGGACCATTTTTAAAGATTTTTTTTGTAACATACTGTTATTTTTTTTAAGAAAATTCATGTTAATTGACACCTTTTAAAGGTTGTATTCATACCAATTTTCAAATTATTCTAAAACCTAATTATTCGTTTTGATATACTCTTACATAATCTACTTCCATAGATGATAGGGTGAAATTTGGATCTATATCAAACCAAGCTCCTCCCATTGCAACATTTAATATTATAAATTGATTTGCCATAAAAGGCCAAGTATCATTCGTTTTATTTGATGGTTTGTATGTAAAATGCTCTTTACCATCAACTGAAAAAACAAGTTCTTCACTATCCCATTCCACTTCATAAATATGAAATGCTGTTGAAACATCATCAATGGTTTGCGAACCATGATTTACAGTTTCACCATAACTTGAAGGTGTGTGTGTAGCACTTTGAACAACGTTTTGATTGTAACCCCAATGTTCCATAATATCAATTTCACCACAAGCTGGCCACCCTGCGTTATCAATATTTGCACCAAGCATCCAGATGGCAGGCCAAGTACCTTCACCAAATGGTAGTTTAGCTCTTACTTGAACTTTTCCATAGGTAAAGTCATATTTACCTTGAGTTAACAGACGTGCAGACGTGTATGAAGCCCCGTTATAAGCTTCCTTTATCGCTGTAATTTTTAATAGTCCATCTTCAACAATTACGTTTTCAGGTCTGTCTGTATAATATTGTTTTTCTCCATTTCCCCAACCATTACTTCCTGTCCCAATATTATAGCCCCACTTTGTATCATCAGGGCTGCCATCAGTATCAAATTCATCACTCCAAACCAATTTATTAAACTGATTAGACACTAAAACAGTAACAGATTTAGAATCACTAATATAATCACCTGTACTAGAATAAGCGTACACGTACACTGTATATGTATTTGTACCTTTAGTTGTATAGGTATGTTCAATAGTTCCGGTGGAACTTTCAACTTCGGAACCTGTACCCAATCTAAAACCATATCTTACAGCATCTTTAGCAGATGCTACACATTTAATTACCCCTGAACCATCTCCATTAGGAAAATCGGTTGTAACGCCTTCAGTAGTAATTGTTAATGTTACGTTTGAAGGAATAATTGGTTGTGTTTCATCTGGTAATACTGGTAAATCTTCAGAACTATCTCCGCTACTACAAGAAATGAATAGTATTCCTACAATTGCTATAATTTTATAAAATCTCATCATATTTTAGATTGTAATTAGTGATTTGACAAATACTTATTTGAGAAATTACATTTAGATTTTCAGAAAAAACCAAACCTTTAAAATGAATTTATCGAATACTTTTTTTGAATGAAATAGGGAACAATTACACCTTTTTTTGTAGCGAGTATTTACTCTAGTAAATGAAAAATCACCCACCACGACAGTGCAATGGGTGATAAACCAAATTCAACAGTATAAAATTATTCAACTAATTTCAAGCGTAGTACTTGCTCTAATTAAGATTATTCTTCTGACTTAAATACCCAAGTCCAACCAGTTCCTCCTCCATTAGTTGGCACATATAAAACTAATTGCTCTTCTGTTAATGAAACGATTTCATATAATCCATCAGGATTACCTCTTGGTTCTTCAGACCCTAAAATATTACTATCATTAACTTGTAATAATTGGTTTTTAACATCTAACACAAAACTCCCTAATTGTTCTGCCCCACTACCATCATAATAAGTGTAGTTCGCTGCTCCATTTAAATCAAAGTGCATTTTTCCAGCGGCGTCAACAGGTGGGCAACAATCTCCTGCGGCATTCCACCAAGCTGTCCACGCACCATCTTTACTATCTGGAGGAGACATAAACCACCATAATTTACCATCTGGGCTAGGTCCACCATCAAAAACCCATGTTTTTCCTGCAACAGTATCATCTCCTACTAAATCGTACCAATCTTGATCTAAAGGATGATCTAACGCATCAATTTGTATATCAATTGTTTTTTCGAAAAATTCTGCTCCTAAAGTTCCTTTATAAGTGAACGTTGAAGTTCCGGGTATTGGATAAATAAGTGTAATCTCATTGGTTAAGGCTTTCCCTAAATTATAATTCCAGTACCCCGTAATTCCCGGAGTTACCATATTTAAAGTAATTTCATTACCACCAGAAGTACTTGCTGTAACGACTAATTCAACCCCTTCAACATCAGTAGTATTTACTAAAGTTTCTTCATCTACAATTGGATCACAGGCAGCAAAAAGCAACACCAATACAATTGAGAAATAACTTATTATTTTATTAATTTTCATATCGTTTCGTTTTAAAATTAAATTAACTCTACCATCCTGGGTTTTGATTATAAACTCCGTTTGATAATCGTATTTGTGTTTCAGGTATGGAAATCAACCCTTTAGTTTCAGGTCTATAATTCACTTTATAATTTCCTTCTACACCTGAATTATTTACTTGAATAGTTTGGCTAAATGCGGTGTCTACATCTCCCCAACGCACTAAATCAAACCAATGTAAACCTTCAAAAGCTAATTCATGTAAACGCTCTTGTTTTAAAGCTTCTATCGAATATCCTACTGGAATTAATCCTGCTCTTGATCGTACTCTATTCATTCCATCTGAAGTTCCTGAAATTTCTGAATGCATTAATAATACATCTGCGAAACGCATAAAAATAAAGTCTTGTGCATGCATTAATTGCATATCTGAATCTCCCCATTGATACATTTGAATGAACATTCCTGTAACATCTCCACCACCATCAGGTACATTTTGAATTGCAGTATACTTTTTATTCCAGTAGCCTGTTTCTTGATCTCCTTTACTTGGTTCGTATCCTGCTGTTCCTTGATCCGCTTCGCCAACTTTAATAATTGAACCTACCTTTCTTGGATCTGCATCATCCCATCCACTCCATAAAACTGGATTAATGGTACACCATCCCCATCCTTCTCCAAACGGAACTAATGACTGGCCACGCATTCCTGAGAATAAAGCAAATCTATTGGTATAAATATTTCCATTATCCCAACCCCAGTTACCAAAAGAATAACGTTGCATAAACATAGTTTCAGAATTCCCTGTTCCAAATGTTGGATTTGTGCCATCTTGTCCAACCCAAGCTAAACCTTCTGCTGCTGCCCAAGGCAATGTTGTGTCGTTATTTGCAACTTCATTCACATAAGAATAAGGCCATAAATTTCTAAAATCGCTTACTAATGCATATCCACTATTTTGAATACAATCGTCTAAATATGTTGTAACCTGTGAAGCGCTTAACGTACCTCCATCAACCAAAGGTAATTCTGAAGTTGCTTGACCATTCATGTTTGTCATATAACCTGTATAGTACAAGTAAACACGTGCTAAATAAGCTTCGGCGATCCATTTATTTGCATGCCCATAACTTGAAGTAGGAATACTTTGAAACGAAGTTGCTGGCATTCTTTCAATAGCAGTTACTAAATCTGAAGCAATTTGTGCATAGGTTTCTTCATAAGTAGCTCTAGGAATATCTCTAGGAGTATCTAAATTTATAATTAAAGGTACACCTCCAAAGAATTTTGCCAATCTAAAGAAATAGAAAGCACGCATAAAATAGGCTTCACCTATTGATTGATCTTTAAATGCTAAAGCTTCTTCTGGAGTATCAAAGAAAGAAGTAAAGTCTGTTGCCTCTGTCTTTTCTATAATTCCATTGGCTCTAGAAATACCGTTATAAGATTGTGTCCACATATCTTGATACGTATCATCTTGTGGGTCTTCAAAATTATCAGCCCATTTGGCTGATTTATCATCTGGCCCACCACCACCTAACATCATATTATCCATGAGGTTAGCTGCCATTGATTCATTACTATGAACATTTAAAGTATACATTGCATTATATACACCTGCCATTGCTTCATCAATATCTGTAGGTGTTTTGTAAAAACTCTCTAAACTTTTCCCATAGAGGTTTACCGTGTCTAATTCTGAAGAACAACTGGTTGCGAAAACCATTGCCATGAAAGCTATTAAATATGTTATTTTTTTCATCGTCTAAGTTTTTTTAATTAAAATTGAGCAGTTAGTCCCCAAATTACTGTTCTTGCTTGAGGATACAAGCCTAGATCAACTCCTGATGCCCAAGTTGTATCATCATTCCCACCGTAACTTACATCTGGATCCATTCCGTCATAATTAGTAAACGTGTGAAGGTTCGTTACTGCCATATATATATTCAACTTGGAAAACACATTGGCAGGGAGCATACTTTCAGGAAATTCAAACCCTACAGTTAAATTATTAATTCTTAGATAATCTGCATCATGCATGAAAATATCTGAAATATAATTTGTATTTCTATTTGAT
This sequence comes from Formosa sejongensis, assembly GCF_033447105.1. Classification (NCBI taxonomy): domain Bacteria; kingdom Pseudomonadati; phylum Bacteroidota; class Flavobacteriia; order Flavobacteriales; family Flavobacteriaceae; genus Formosa; species Formosa sejongensis. The sequence goes on along the minus strand of NZ_JAWQUN010000001.1, from coordinate 440,446 downwards.
CCTGAAGTTAAACGTGGTAAAGTATTCGAAGTACCTTCTCCATGCCAGCGATCAAAAATAGAAGTCGTATAATTTTGAGTAAAATTATCAGCAAATGATCTATAGGATTGCATTACTTGCATTCCAAATTTCCCTGCTAATGTTGTATTGGCATAAAAACCTTTATACCCAACATTTAATTGAAATCCTAATTCTAAATCTGGATTTGGATTACCCAAATACGTTTTGTCACCTTCATCAATTACACCATCTTGGTTTAAATCTACAAAACGAACATCTCCAGGACGTTGATCAGAAAAATAAGGATCTCCACTTGGAGTCACATAAGCATCTACCTCTTGTTGATTTTGTAAAATACCATCAGTTTTATATCCGTAGAAATAACCAATTGGTTGCCCTACCTCTACTCTTGAGATATAAGAAGTCCCTTGTGATAATATACTACTAGCTCCAATAATAGAACCATCTGTATTTGCTATTCGAGTGACTTCATTTTTATTACTCGCTCCTGTAAGTGTAACACCATATTGGAAATCGTTAATTTCATCAGACCAACTTACAACAACTTCAACCCCTTCATTTTCAATATCACCTCCGTTAATATAAGGAGCACCTGCGCCTGAAGTTCCTAAAATTGGAGCTTCTAACAACCAGTCTTTTGTTGTTTTTTTATACCAATCAAAAGTTAATGCTAATCTAGAATCAAACATTCTTACATCAAATCCAAAATCTAACTGTTCTGAAGTTTCCCATGTAACATCTGGATTTGGAACTTTTGCTGGATATGCTGTTGTTCCTGAAACGGGTTTAGTGTCTCCAAAGAAATATCCAGGAAATACATAGGCAATTTGTGATGAATAGATAAAATTATCTATAGATTGGTTACCGTTTTGTCCCCAACTAGCACGAAGTTTTACAAAATCTAAATAGTCTCTAGTGTTATCCATAAAGTCTTCTTCAGACAATATCCAACCTCCAGAAAATGAAGGGAAAGTTCCCCAGCGATTTCCTTCAGCAAAATTTGAAGATCCATCTACACGTACAATTGCTGAAAACAAATACTTTTCTTTGTAGTTGTATTGCGCTCTTGCCATATAAGACATTAATCCTCCACCACCTGCGGCCCAATCTGCACCCCAAGTATTTATATCACTAATAGAAGCTGGATTTTCTGTATTTTGAAGATAAGCATATTCCATTTGACCAGGGAATAATAAATTAGCTTTGGATCCACCTACTTCATTATTAATTTGATTTTGTAATAACTCTGTACCTATTAAACCTGTAATTTGATGATCTCCAAATTGGCGCTCGTAGGTTGCCGTGTTTGTCCAAGTCCAAGTATTTCCAAAATACTGACTTTGAGTTGCACCATTAGTACTATTAGAATACAACCTTCCTAAATTATAAGTTGAACTCATAGATCTATTGTTTCCAAACCAAGTATTGATACCAAATGAAGAGCGTATTTTTAAATCTAGAATAGGTTCTATTTCTAGATAAACATTTCCAACAATAGTGTTGTTTTTATTATCGTTAAAATTACTTCGATAATACATTACTGCTAAAGGGTCATGTTGATTTCCTCCAACACCTTCTAAGGTTGGTGCAAATCCATAGGGATCAATATTGTAATCAATAGATCCCTGCCAATAAGCAGGCATCAATGGGTTTTGAACCAATGCATTGTGTAAATCATTGTAGTAAATATTACCCGTTGCTACAGATCTATTTTCAGAATTGGTATATGTCATATTTTGTCCAACTGTAATAATATTGTGCTCTTCATTTTTTCTTAACACAAATTCAGTATTCAGTCGTAGTGTTAATCTGCTATAGCCAGCATCAATTATATCTCCACCAATTATCCCTTTCTGGTCGAAGTAAGAAACACCCAATGCATAAACAGCATCCTCACTACCTCCTGTAATATTTAAGGCATAATTACTTACTGGAGCATCTGCCGTAGTCATCTCATCAATCCAATTAGTGCCTTCCCAACCATTTTGGAGATTATCCCAAATTTCTTGACCGTATTGTTCGGCAGCTTGTGGATAGTTAGTACTTAACCAAGCATTATTTTTAATTGCAGCTTCCCAATTTGTTGGTGCTAACCCATCATTTACTCGCCCTTCATCCATAATGTACATATACTCTTGTGCATTTAAAGGGTCTAAGTTTTTGTAAATGTTTTGAAATCCATAATAAGTAGAAAAAGTTATTTTTGCTTGACTACCCGCACGACCTTTTACTGTAGTCACTAATACGACCCCATTGGCTGCTCTAGAACCATAGATTGCAGCAGAAGCAGCATCTTTTAAAACATCGATAGACTGAATATCTGTTGGGTTTAGGTAATCAATGTTACCAACAGCTATACCATCTACAATATATAACGGCTCTGCATTTCCAATAGTACCAATCCCACGAATAGTTACCTTAGTACCTGCTCCAGGAGCTCCATTGTCTCGTGTAATATTTACACCAGCTGTAGTCCCTTGTAAAGCCTCCATAGCCGAAGGCGTGTTAAGAGCAGTAATTTCTGCACCAGTCTTATTAACACTAGACCCAGTAATTAATTCTTTTTTCATTGTACCATAACCTACTACAACAACTTCATCTAAACTTTGTAGATCTTCTTGCATGATTACATTTAAGGCGTTAAAATCCTTAACTACAATTTCTTGGGTGATGAATCCCATAAAAGAAAACACTAATGTTTCTCCTATTTCTACTCCAGAGATTGTAAAATCACCATCAAAGTCTGAAGCGGCTCCATGGGTTGTGTTTTTGACAATTACCGAAACTCCCGGCAAAGGAAGATCGTTTACACCTGAAACATTTCCTGTTATATCTTGCGCATACCCATAGGAGCATAGCATAAATAAACCTAGAAATAAAAAGTTCCTAAAAATTTGAATTTTCATAAATAATTTGGTTTTATTAATTAGTTTGTTTTTGTATTAATTTGAATTAATACTATTCAAAGTCCTGTAGAATGTTAATACAATTTCATCTTTTACCTATACCTATAGATTTAGACATAATATAAAATCATTTTTTTCTACTTGATTCTGAATACTTTAAATATATAGGAAAATGTTAAAAAAAACTTAAGAACAACCTATACAAAAAACATACAATCGCTAAATCCAATTGATAATATAGAATAGTTTTGAGGTAAAATAGCATAGAAATGCCCGTAAAATATGATTATTCAGCCTTATTTATATCTTTAAAAATTGAAGAAAAATAAAAGATAAAAAAATAACTATTTCGTTGTAGTAGCTAGAATGTTGTGGTAATGTTGTACTAATTTTAAACTGTTTTAATACAAAGCTGAGGTCTTTATATTTCTAAAATGTACTCAACAAGGCTTTTCTTGTGATCTAAGTTTAATTTTTTACGCAATCTGTATCTTTTAATTTCAACACTTCGAAGTGAAATATTTAGTAAAGGGGCTATTTCTTTGGACGATAAGTTTAAACGAAGGTAAGCACATAGACGAAGATCGTTTGGAGTAAGTACAGGGTGGACAGATTTCATTTTCTTCAAGAAATCACTATCGGCATTATTAAAAGCTTCCTGAAACATTTCCCAGTCACTATTTTTAGCCATATCCTTATCTATTATTTTTATAATGGGTTTAACACTCGAGGTGTCCTTTAAATTAGCCAACTCATTTTTTAAGGAATTTAAAAACTCATTATTTTTTACAATATTCATTGTTGAAGTCGCTAGTTCACGTGTTTTACCTTCAATTTCATTTTGTAATTTTTCGTTTTTCAAATTCATTATTTCTTTTTCAGACTTTAGCTGACTTAAAGTAAACTCACTTTGTTTTTTTTCTAATAATATTTGTTTTTGTTTATTAAAATATCTCTTATATAATAAATGCACTACAATTATTAGCACAATAAATAAAACGATATAAACTACAATTAGAGTATTTGAAATATACCAAGGCCTATTAATTGTAAAATGATAAACAATAGAATCTTCAGATACATTATGCCCTATTCGAGCATTTACTCTCAGGGTATAATCTCCAAAAGATAAATTCTCAAAAGATACTGATGATGACGGAGACCATTCACTCCACTCATTATACATGCCATCTAATTTGTATTGATAATTAACAATTAAATATTTATCAAATACAGGAACACTATATGTAAAATTTAAATTGTTTTCAGATGTTTTAAAATTTCCAATCTCATTTAAATTAACTGGCATTTTTTCACCATTTAAAGTACTTTTATTAATAGTGTTTAACGTTAATTTAAAATCTAGAAGTTTGGTTTTACTTAAATCTAATATTATATACCCTCTTGATGTTCCAAATAAATAACTTTGATCGTTTAGGCGAGACATACATTCATAACCTGAAATATCGAACCTTAATGATTTAGGAATTAATATTTTATTAATTTTAAAATCTTCAGAAAGTTCTCCTGGTGTAAAATAAGTAATACTATTATTGGTAAATCCCCATAACGTATTTGTCTCATCATCAACTATTAATCTACCAGAGACGTAAGTGTCATTAAGTAAAACTTCATTGGTTAAAAGTGTGTCTTTAATAAAAAAATCTTTAGAGGAATTAAATTTAAAAATTCCACTACTTGAGTTATAAATTAAAGCATCATTATAGTTAACAATTCCTGAACCTAGAGATTTTGGAGCAGATTGATCTATTAACTTTGTATAAACTTTTGTATAATCATCATTAAGAATTAGTTTAAATAACCCCATTAATCCATGATTAACAAATAACTGATTTGACTTATTTAAATATATTTGACGACAAGATATATTATCAAATCCTTCAATTTTATTCCTTAACCCCCAGGTATCACCCTCCTTTTCCAGAACATATAACCCATCATAATTTCCTTGTATTAATAAATTTGGATTATTTTCAATAGGTTCAAAATCCCAAGCCCCCATAACATCACAAACCAATTTTACAGAATCACCTTTTACTATAAAAGTTCCTGTATTGTGCCCACAAAACAAGGTGTCATCAAAAACCTCCAAACTCCAAACTTGCCCACTTGTTCCTTCTATAAACTTGAAGTTATCGTTTGTATTAAATTCTTTGTAAAACAATCCTTGATTTGTACCTAGATAAAGTGTATTGTCGTATAATCTTGAAGCGTAAACCGTACCTAGATTTCCACTTATATCATTATAAACACTGAAAGGAGAATTTAAATTTACAACACTAATTCCATTATCTAGCCCTAACCATAGATTTTGATCTTTATCCTCAAAAAGTGATAACACTGTATTATTATTTAAGCCCTTTTCTTGGTTAATAGCTGCTATTACATTTCCTTTTAAATCAACTTTATACATCCCATTTGAAATAGTACCTAAAATTAGGTTTCCATTTTTTAGTTGAATACTACTAAAAACGCGTTGATTTTTAATAACCTCATTTATAGGACTCTCCCAAGTTTCAATCTTTCCATTCTGCAACGTAAAAAACCCAGCATCTTGGGTTAAAAAAACTGTTTTACTATCAATTTTATAAATATTAACCAAGATATTATCTTGAAAGATGGGATCATTAGAAACTAAGACTTCTTTTCCCCGTTCAATTTTATAGATTCCATCAGCTACCTTTTGAAAGTAAATACTGCGATCAATTTCAAAAATTTTATATAAAACCGTTTCCGAATTAATTATATTAAATGTTTCATCTATTGTATTATAAATATAAATTCGATTTAAAGATTGAAATAAAACCCAATCCTCAAATATCAGAATAGTCCAAAAATTTTCATCATCAATTAAAAGCTCATCCAGTTTATCACTCAATGAATTGTACTCTAGTAATCCAAAATTATTTTTTTTCCAACACCCAAACTCCTTATAACTACCTGTATATATTCGATCTCCATCCACTTTAACAGACCTAATTATAGCCTTATTTGGAGATTGCCATAAATTCCATTTTTCACCATTATACTCTAACAAACCTTTATTATTTGCTACATATATATAATGTTCATCAGATTGGTCTATAGACCAATTTTGGTTATCAGCTCCATATATTTCTGCAGAAAAATTCTCAACAGGTGGTAATTCTTGTGCATAGCCAAAAAAGCAAATGAAATAACATATAAAAAATGTAACTTTTTTTAATAAATTCAAAAGATCTATAATTTAAAGATTGATACTTAATCGAATCCGAAATTTAAGAAAAAGATTATTGATAGATAATCTTTAATTATATTTTAAATTAAGACATTGTTTAAGATAACGATTCTATTTATTTCTAAAGTTGAGATTATAACCTAAGCAGAGCGTTTAATAACCATCATAATTACCCAATAGAGATTAAATAATAGCTGAATCAGGCTAAAATGATTATCAAAACCTGTTTAGTCTTATAAAAATTGTAATAATAAGCTAGCTTGTGGGCTTGCCCCGAGGCAGTTTATTTTGTATGCCGAATGCTACAAAAAATTAAATTGACGAATTTACTCAAGATATTATTAATAAGAATAAGTAAGAAGTAAATAAAATTATCAATTAATTTATTACTTTAAAAATAAACACAAAAGGATTAGAAAGTATGAACGTAAAGACTTAATGAACACCAGAGTGAAAGTGGAAATAAAAGACGAAATATCTTGAATTAAAACGCTTCAAAAAGAAATAGAATAACTTAAAAAGTTACTCCTTAAAAAAGATCCGGATGCTATGGTAGAGGAATCTTACTTGGAAGTAGCTACAGAGAAATTAGGATACAAAAATGTCTAACAACTCAAAAATAAACTCAATACCAAGCCTTAATAAAAGCAAAAAATAAAGCTAAAGGATTTGCTTCCTTATTAACTATATCCTGTAGTTTTGGTCTAAAACGATATGCTTATAATAAGTATAAAAACAGAGCTGATATATGTTTAAAACAGGAGCAATAGATTATTAATATAGTTAAAAAAAAGACGCAAACTCCTTCCTTAAGAAGGTGTTCGGAAATTTATAAAAGCATTAGACGAAGAATTTGGATTAAAAGAGAAAGATTATACTTGTTTAGTGGCTGTTTCTTTAGGTTACAAATCAGCTTCTGATTTTAATACTACTGACAAAATACCAAAATCTAGATTATTAGAAAGTGAAATAATAACAGTAGTTTAGAAAAATGACAAAATCAACATGCTTAAAATTACTTTTTATCAGCATGGTAGGTATCTCAAATTTACGATTAATAATAGTGTGGTAATTACAATTAAGCCTATTATAATTATCTTTACAAAAAAAACAGGAAACCATGAGCATGCTCCACCTAAAACTAGAAACAGATCCTCGCTGGGTTACCATCGTAGAAAGTAATATTGAAGAAATACTTACCGATCACGCTTGGTGTGAGCAAAAAGCAGCTACAAATGCCATTACAATTATTACAAATAATAGTGAACACCAAGAGCTAGTTACCGCATTATTAGAGTTAGCTAAAGAGGAGTTAGAGCACTTTCAAATGGTACACAATATCATTAAAAAACGAGGTTATACTTTAGGTCGCGAGCGTAAAGACCATTATGTAAATCAACTCTATAAGTTTATGAACAAAGGAGGAAACAGGCAACAAATTTTTGTAGATCGTTTATTGTTTTCGGCAATGATAGAAGCACGAAGTTGTGAACGTTTCAAATTACTATCTCAACGAATTAAAGACGAAGAATTATCTAAATTTTACCACGACTTAATGATTAGTGAAGCAGGACATTACACCACATTTATCACATTTGCTAGACAATACGGAAAAGGAATTGATGTTGATAAGCGCTGGCAAGAGCTCGTTTCTTTTGAAGGTGAATTAATAAAAAGTTACGGTAAAAGTGAAACTATACACGGCTAAACGGGATGCCTATTATAAGTATAAAAATAGAACTGATAAACGTTTTATACGGAAACAACAGATTATTAATACAGTTAGAAAAAGACGCATATCTCTTCCTAAAGAAGGTATTCGAAAACTTATAAAATCATTAGACGATGATTTACCAAGATCAATCTTAAAAACCACTAAATTTAGTGTATCAATTCTTAGTCAAAAAGAGGTTTTAAACTTTAACGGATCAAATGGAAAAGTTGGGGAGAATGTTATCTTTGAATAAAAAGTGTTTAGATTTTGAATATAGAATTAGCCCGTTATTTATTGCCAGAAGGACTATTAGAATACTTTGATATTGTAGCAGATAATACTACCAATAATCAAACTCACTTCTATTTAGAAGAAAAAAATAGACTCCCAGAAGAATACCGCTGTGAAATAGCAAAGTCAAAAGGATTCTTGTCAGAAATCACTATTGAAGACTTTCCGCTTCGAGGCAAACCTGTACTTCTACATATAAAAAGAAGACGTTGGACACTCGTTGATACTGGCAAAATCATAAAAAGAGATTGGAATTTAGTCGCTAAAGGCACTCGGATTACTAACGAGTTTGCCTCTTTTTTAAAAGAACTCTCTTGATAATCATGCTATAAGCGCTAAACGTTTTGGAGATTATTACAAGATAAAAGGAAAAACACTTCAGTTTCACTATAAAAATCATCTTAGCGACTTTAAAGATTGGGCTGAAAAGGATCACGCTAGTGATTGGCTACTCTATGGTAAAAATCTGGGTAGATATCTAAGCTTAGATGAGACTTCGCTTTCTAATGGAGAACTTTACACCATTGTAACCAATAAGGACGCCCATGGTAAAAAAGGAAGTATTGTTGCTATTGTAAAAGGCACCAAAGCACAGGATGTCATCGATGTGATTAACCAAATCCCTATAGAAAGACGAAACATGGTTAGGGAGGTGACTGTAGATATGGCGGGAAACATGAACTTAATCGCTAAAAAATGTTTTCCAAAAACAGATATCGTCACCGATTGATTTCATGTTCAAAAACTAGCATCAGAAGCTGTTCAAGAAGAACGTATTCGATTAAGATGGGACGTTATAGAGACTGAAAATAAAGCCATTTAAGAAGATCGAAATAAAGGAAAAGTATATCAAACTGAACTTCTTCAAAACGGGGATACACATAGACAGTTATTAGCTAGAAGCAGATATTTATTATTCAAATCAAAAACTAAATGGACGACAAGTCAAATAGATAGAGCTGAAATTTTGTTTCAACTATATCCAACTATTGAAAAAGCTTATAAGTTAGCTCAAGCACTAAGCTATATCTATGAAAACAACACCAATAAAGATGTAGCTAGACTAAAAATGGCACATTGGTACAACAAAGTAGAAAACTCTAATTTTAAGTCATTCAATACCATTGTAAGATCTATAAAGATGCACTACAAACCGATTTTGAACTATTTTAAAAACAGAAGTACAAACGCATCGGCAGAATCTTTCAATGCCAAAATAAAGGAATTTAGAGCGCAATTTAGAGGTGTAAGAGATGTGAAATTCTTCCTCTATAGATTAACTAAATTATATGCTTAATTTTCACTACTCCCCAGAAATATGTCTTGATCCTTTATTTTTCACTTATTAAACCTATAGAAAACAAAAAACCCTTATAAAACGTGTGTTTACAAGGGTTGATTTCTAACTTAGTAGCGGGAACTGGACTCGAACCAGTGACCTTCGGGTTATGAGCCCGACGAGCTACCTACTGCTCTATCCCGCGATATAAATCCTAACAACAAACTTAGCTTTTAACTCTCAGCTCATAATACTGACCTCGTTGTTTCGGACTGCAAAGATACAACCCTTTTTTGATATATCAAGCATTATTTTTAAAAATAATTAAATTAAATTGTATTCGCTTGAAAACCTGAAAGTTCACTATCTAAAAAAGAAACATTAATCTCTATAGGATTACAACAGACTTCACAATCTTCGATATATTGTTGTTTGGAAACTCCTGAATCCAACAACATCGAAATCTGCTCCCAACAATACGGACATGTAAAAAAGTGTTCTAACATGTCTTTTCTTTATATGAGATTAAAATTTAAATATATTAATAATCGGTGATTACTGTACCTGTCTCTATCGCTAGATATCCCTTTGGCATATGATCGGTAAAACTATAATACTCTTTATTAAAGTTGTTTTTCTTCAACATTAATGTTGTTAAATTATTTAGGTTACCTATTGATGCAGGCAAATACCCTGTAAACTTGTTATTTGTAATAATTAGTTCTTCCAAATTTGTTAGCTCACCAATTTCATTTGGTAATTCACCTTCAAAATCATTATCATGTAAGCTCAAATGTTCTAACTTTTTTAGGCTACATAATTGTTTTGGAAAATATCCTGAAAAATGATTTCTTCCTAATTGTAGAATTTCTAATTGCGTTAATTTTGTAAAGGTTGATGGTACATTCCCTTTAAATTTATTATGATATAAACTTAAAAATTCTAATTGCTGTAAATTACCAATCTCAACTGGTAAGAAACCTACAAATTCATTTAAAAACAACTCTAAACTAGTAAGATCTCTTAATTCTCCTATAGATCTAGGAATTGTTCCCCCTAAACTATTTGATGCTAAATTAAGTACTTTTAAATATGTTAATTCACTAATACTAGCAGGCAATTCTCCTCTTAAATTGTTACTTGGAAGATTAAGAGCAATAACATGGTCGTCGCTAATTGTAACGCCATACCATTCCTCTACGGGAGTATTTAAATCCCATGGTGTTTTCCAATATTCGCCATCTGTGGCATAGTATAAATTAACGAGTGCTTTCTTCTCATTAAATGGAATACTCGCCAAAGCGAAAAGGGATGAAAATAAACAGATTAAAGTAAGTTGAATTGTTTTCATTACGAAAAAGATTAGGGGGGCTATTAGTCAAACAATATTAACTAAAACATAGCTTAACGTCAAATTTTTTCGATGAAATACAGTTTTTGTTAACTTTCTAATTTTTCGATATCTATTTGCACAGCTTCCCAATCTGACATTAATGTTTTTAATTTCTTTTTCTTTTTATTATAAATGTCGAAAAAATCAGGTTTAGCAGCATATTCGTCATAATTTAATGCTAAATCTGTATCAGATTTTTTTATATCCTTTTCTAATTGACTAATTTGAGATTCGATTTTACTCAGTCTATTCTTTAAAGATTTTGATTTTTTCTGATCCTCGTAAGACGCGGTATTCTTTTCTTTTGGCTGATCTTTAATTACATTACGTTTTTCTACTTCTCTTAAATTTTCAACATTACGTTCTTCTAAGTAAAAATCTACATCTCCTAAGTATTCCTTTATTTTATGATCTTTAAATTCAACTACTTTATCAGTTAAATTTTGAAGAAAATCTCTATCATGCGATACTAATAACAACGTCCCTTCAAAACGTTTTAAAGCTGCCTTTAGCACATTTTTAGACTTAATATCTAAGTGATTGGTTGGCTCATCCATAACCAAAACATTAAAGGGCTGTAGCATTAATTTTGCCAATGCTAATCGGTTTCTTTCACCTCCAGATAATACACGAACATATTTTTCGGCTTCTTCTCCTCTAAATAAGAACGATCCTAAAATGTCTCGAACTTTACTTCTGTTCTTTTCATTAGCAGCATCAATCATAGTATCTAGAACGGTTTTATTTCCGTCTAAATATTCTGCTTGGTTCTGAGCAAAATATCCAATCTGTACATTATGGCCTAATTTTAATTGGCCTTCGTATTCTAACTCTCCAACAATAATTTTTGCTAACGTAGATTTACCTTGTCCGTTTTGTCCAACAAATGCCGTTTTACTGTCACGCTCTATGTGTAAACTTATACCCTGAAGCACTTTCTTATCACCATATTCCTTGACAATATTATTAGCTTCTACAACCACTTTTCCAGGAATAACTGACACTGGAAAGTTAAGCGTCATTACACTATTATCATCTTCATCGACTTCTATACGATCAATCTTATCTAACTTTTTAATAAGTGATTGTGCCATTGTTGCTTTAGATGCTTTAGCACGGAACTTTTCAATCAGCTTTTCTGTTTGCTCTATTTGCTTTTGCTGATTTTTCTGAGATGCCACTTGTTGATCTCTAATCTCCTGACGCAAAACCAAAAACTGAGAATATGCTTTTGGGTAATCGTAAATTCTACCTAAAGATATTTCTATAGTTCGGTTGGTTACATTATCTAAAAACATCTTATCGTGAGAAACAATAGCTACTGCTCCTTGATAATTTTTCAAGAAACCTTCTAACCAAATAATAGATTCTATATCTAAGTGGTTTGTTGGCTCATCGAGTAATAGAATATCATTATTTTGAAGTAATAATTTGGCCAATTCTATACGCATTCTCCAACCTCCAGAAAAAGTATCTGTCAATTTTTCGAAATCTTCACGCTGAAATCCTAACCCTTGTAAAATACGCTCGGTATTTCCTTGATAGTTATAACCGCCTATAATTTCGTATTGATGTTGCAAATCGTTTAAATCGACCATTAACTGGTGATACGTTTCACTTTCGTAATCTGTACGAATAATAAACTGTTCGTTTATATATTCCATTTTGGCCTCTAAATCCTTAATTTCTGTAAAGGCTTGATAAGCTTCTTCTAGAACTGTTCGACCTAAAACAAAATCTATATCTTGTCTTAAAAAGCCTATTTTTAAATCTTTATCTGCAGAAATCTGACCAGAATCTGGTTGTAAATCTTTAGATAAAATCTTCAGCATGGTCGATTTTCCGGCACCATTTTTACCAATTAAACCAACGCGGTCTCCCTGACCTAGTTTAAAGGTTATCTCTTCGAATAAATATTCACCCTGAAATGAAATAGATAAATTATGAATGTTAAGCATAGAATTGTTACAAATGTTACCAAACATTAAGCTATTAAATCTTAAGTTTGTGTTTTAAAATAAGTTGCAAAAATACATTAAATAAAATGTTTACAAAAGGATCGAAACTATATAGTATTTTTACTGGAGCTTGCCCTAAATGTCATCAAGAATCTATGTACGAAAATAAAAATCCGTATGTACTTAAAGACACTTTATTAATGCACGATAATTGTTCGCATTGTAATACAAAATATAAAATTGAACCTTCTTTTTTTTATGGTGCAATGTACGTAAGTTATGCCGTAGGTATAGCATTTGCCGTTGCCGCTTTTATTATTAGTCACATATTTATTGGCTCCGGATTATTAACAGCATTTATTGCAATAGTTTGTACTTTAATAGCATTTATGCCTGTAATAATGCGATTATCTCGTAATATCTGGATAAACATGTTTTTGAGTTTCGACAAAAATTTAGTAAATAAATAAAAAATTAAACTTCAGCATATCTACTTATATCGATTTCCGAGTCTAAATCCGAACCATTTTCTATAGTATTATACAGTTGTTTAGACACGTACGGGCCAATCATAACGCCTCGCGATCCTAAACCATTTAGCACATACATATTCTTATGTTTTGGATGCTCTCCAATCAATGGTCTTCTATCTTTTACTGTAGGTCGAACTCCTGCGAGTTGGTCTATAATAGTAAAATCGCACTTTAAAAACGTTTTTAACTTCGTTAATAATTGATTTTTTCCGGCTTCGGTAGTAAGATTTGTCTTGTCTGTGTTTTCGTAAGTCGCTCCTACTTTATATAAGTCTTCTCCTAAAGGCATTAAAAACAAACTAGACTTTACCAAATAATCGATTTTTAATTCGGGAGCGTGAATAATTAGTAGTTCACCTTTAGATCCTTGTAATGGTAAATAATTGAAAAATGGATTTTGTTTCATTCCAAAACCTTCAGCAAAAACGATATGCTTTACTTTTATATTCTGATATGTGAATCCTGTATCTGTAGATTTTAAATCTTCATATATAAACCCTCTTTCATCTAATTCATCATGCAACTTTAAATATTTTCTGTAAGATGAAATTAATGTAGAGGTATCTATTCTTCCTGTAAGAAGCACTTCCCCAAATCCTAAATCAGCATCTAAAGACGCATTTGTGTTTTTAATTAATTGAGTAGAAAGAAATTCACCAACATTAGGTTTATCTGAAGCTGCAAACCAATTATTCTGATCTTCGGAAGATACAAATCGTCTATAAACAGGAAGTTTAAAATCTAAAGTGACTCCCAATTTAGATTCTAAATTAAGGTAAAAAGGCAAAGCCAAATCTAATTGTTCTTGACTTTTCCAAACTGCGGTAAATCGCTTTAAAATAACAGGATTATACATCCCTCCTGCGACATTAGATGATTGCTGGGATTGATTATCAAAAACCAATACAGATTTGTTATTCGTTTTTACCTGCTCAATAAAAGACACACCTGCAAGCCCACAGCCTACTATTAAATAATCTACTTCTTTCATGGTTCAAAGATACTGTGTTTAAAAATATGGGAATACTAAAAAGGCCCGCAAATTGCGAGCCTTTTTAAATAAGATATGATATTATGGACTTAGTAAGACCACATATCTAATTCGAAATTTCTAATATTTTCTTTAATTCTATCAGATTCTAATAACTGCATTAAAGCGTTATCTGAGATATATTCGTCAACTTCTCTGTCTCCATAAACATTCTCTTCTTTAAAGATATATCCGTTAAAACGTCTAGAGTTTAAAATATGATCAAAACTGAATGGAACTGCACTATTGTTACTATTAAAAGCTTTTGCTTCATGCAACACTTGTCTAGCATCTGGATAGAACACCCAGAATAATGGAATTAATTCTGGAGTATCAGAATCGATAAAGTTAACATCTGGTGCTACGGGAGCAATACCTAATAAACGGTATTTTAACTCAGACTGACGCTTATCGAAATACCAAAGTCCTTTAATCCAATATTCAGTAATATCGTAAGAAGAGATAGATCTTTTACTTATATATTGCTCATCTACTACACCTTCAGCATTGTATTGTTCAAAACCAAGATCTGTAGTATCTACTAAAACTAATGCATCTTGAATATCTACTAATGTTCTTTTGGTAGTAAAATAAGAATCGTCGTAAATATTTACAATCTTACCGTCTTTAATACTTTTTAAAAGCACATCGTAAAGTGAACGTCTGTTATTTCCAATATTATTTGTATCTACAGGATAATATAAAGGAAAATTTACACGCTCGTCTAACACAATTTTTTCCCAGACCATTTTAGAAAACAATAGATCACGATCGTCTACATAACCATATTCTAAAGGCTTATCATTATCTAATGCTTTTTGTGCATCAGTTCTCTGACCGATTTCGTCTGGGCTTTTAGCATTTAAGATATTGGCTTGTGCAAATGATGCTGAAGCAACAAAAACGCTACATAGGATTAATAAAAAACTTTTATAATTCATTGTTTAAAATTTAAAATGTTGTGCTAATCTACTTAGAGATGCTTAGTCTTTTAATTAGTTTGAAAGCTCAATTAAGATCGGAGATACTTTCTTCAATTTATACGATGTGTTTCCGCTAATTTGAGCAGAAATATCGAAAATAGTTATTGCGTCTCCACGTCTTGCTTTACGTAAAGCAGCTTTTGCTTTATCGTTAAGTTTAGTTCCTCCAACAGTAATAGTTGGTTGTCCAGGGATTTTAATTTTGAAAGATGTTACTTTTAAAGGTAAATCGAAATCGAAATCATCCAATTTAGCTCCAATAGTAGAAATCTCTAAAGCATTACGTTGCATGGTAACATTACCATCTTCACCACGTATTGTTCCTGTTGGACTAGGAATATCTTTAATTCTAAATGTAGCTTTATCAGATACTGGTTTCCCATCAGGTAAAGTACCAGTTACACTAATAGTAACTTCTCTTCCTTGTCCAGGATTCATAACGTATTTACCAACTCCAGAACCTTTCTTTAATCCAGCTGCACTAGCATTTACTTTATTGTCTGCAATACCAGCGAATGAAATAGTCATGGGGTTAGCAACACCACGATAAACTACATTCATTTTGTCTGCAGAAATAGTTGCTGCATTTGGCATTGGAATGGTTGCGAATGTTGATTTTACAGGAACTTCTACAGCTTCTCCATCTTGAATAAACGTTAATGTACCTGCTATTACATGTTCTCCCGCACTTCCCGTTCCGAACTTTAATTTCACTTTACCATCTTCTACAGTATATTGCGCTGGTGTTAATGGTTTACCATCTAAAGTTAATTCAACTTTGTTTGGTTTAGTAGAACCATCTTTACGACCTAATACAATATTACCATCGAAAGTTTCTCCGTTAAAATAAGCAGATTTAGAAGTTTCTAATAACGTAGTATAGTTAGTCATTGAAGCTTCTGCCGCCAAAGAACCAGATAACATTCTATTTAGAATTTCTGAAGATGTACTTTTAACGTCAGATTGTAATTGTGTAATTTTAGTTAAAGAAGCTACTAAAGGAAAACCTTTATAGTTATAATCTAACCAATCTACTTCTTGACCATCTCTATTTTTTACTGGTGCAGTACTAAACTCTTCTTCTACATCTAATGCTATAGGAGCTAATTTAGGATCTGTATTTAAAACAGCAGCAACTCCATTTCTAAAGTTTGCAATCTGAGTTAGAAACTCATCTCCTTCCGGCTTATATCCGTTAGGCTTAAAGAAAAATTCATCTAAGAAATCTCCTTTATCCATTGTTTCATAATCTCTAGGATCTTCAATACCAGCAAGCATTTTGCCTTTTAAATCGTCTAAATATGAATTAAAATCTGTAACTAAAGTTTTAATTTCATTAGCTTTAAGCTTAAGTGGCTTAAATTTCTCTGGTTGCTCTTCTGCTTTTAAATCCAGGTTTGATAATAATGCGAGATTACGTTCTGTAGTCGCTTTGTTAGAATCTTCTAACTTTTCATTCATCATTCCAAATGCTGATAGCACTTCTTTTGACATATTCAACGCTAACATCGCGATGAAGATTAAATACATCAAGTTAATCATTTTCTGCCTTGCAGATAAATTCCCTCCTGCCATGTCTAATTAGTTTTTTAAGTTATTAGTAAATAGAACTATATATTCTAATTAGTGATTATTTTTTTGTCATTGCTGAAAGCATTCCACCGTATACACCATTTAAAGATGATAAGTTAGAAGCTAATGATTGCATTTGATCTTTTAATTTTTGAGCATTTTCTACAGACTCTTGATTGATTGAAGTTTGACGACTTGCGCTCTCCAATTGAATCTTATACATACTGTTTAAAGACTCCATTTGTGATGCAGCGATAGACATTTCTTCACCATATTTTTTTGTAGAAGCAATAGAATCTACTGCAGGACTAATACCTTTTGCAGCACCTTCAAAGTTTTTAATACTAGAACCAAGACTTGCCATTAATTCAGCATCAATTTTAGCATCCTTTAATAAATTATCTAATTTTTTAGATAATAAACCTTCAGCATCTTTAGGCTCTTCTTTTTTACTTTTACTAGTTTGCATTGCTCCTCCAGATAATTCAGGATAAACTAAAGACCAATCTAATTCGTTGTCTACTGGTTCGAAAGCAGAAATTGCGAAAATAAGTGCTTCTGCAACAAGACCAATAGTTAATAAGTTATTCCCATTTAAAATACCAAATTCTATGTGGGTAATTTTAAATAATGCACCAATAATTACTACTGATGCTCCCAGCCCATAGGCCATATTCATAAATCTTTTACTTGCTTTTGATTGTGCCATAATTTCTAAATTTAATTAAGGAATACCCTTAAATAGGTTGATTAATAATGATTAATATTTAGGTTAAGTTAAAAAAATTAATTTATCGTCCGCTACCACCACTAGTGATATCTGTTCCCATATAATCTTGAACAGTTCTAAAACCAATATAGCTTCTTGCAGAGTCTGCGTATTCATAATCTCTTGAGCTTACTTGTAAGAAATATGCAACATCTTTCCAAGAACCACCTCTTACACCTTTACGTTGGCTATTGTGGTCGTTTACACTTGGGTTAATAGATGAAATATATTCATAAGATCCTGGATCGTAAGAAGAAGATACCCATTCTGCAACATTTCCTGACATATTATATAAGCCAAAATCGTTCGGTTCGTAAGATCTTGCCTCTACAGTATATAATGCTTGATCTGCAGCATAATCACCTCTTAAAGGTTTAAAGTTTGCCATAAAACAACCTCTATCGTCTTTAGCATAAGGTCCACCCCAAGGGAATGTTGCTGCTTGAAGACCTCCACGTGCCGCATATTCCCACTCTGCTTCAGATGGTAATCTGAAAGAGTTTACATACTGCATTTTTTTATCTTTTTGATATGAATTTTTGTATAAAGTTCTCCATTGACAGAATGCATTTGCTTGTTTCCAACTTACACCTACAACAGGATATTCACCATAAGCATCATGCCAGAAATAGTCATTATGCATTGGCTCGTTATACGAATATGCAAAATCTCTAATCCAAGCTGTAGTATCTGGATATACTTGAATTTCTTCAACCATTACAACATCACTACGTTTAAGATTTTTATTCTTAGCCGCCTTCTGAATATCTAAATAGGTATATTGAAATTTAAATTTATTAACATCCCAAGTACGTTGACCATTATAAGATTCTTCTAAAGGAATATGCATAGTGTCCATTACTTCTGCATAATATTCGTCTGGATATTCAGCTTCTTCAAAAACAAGATCTACACGCTTATTTAGTTTTCTTCCTTCATTTCCTGTAGGTCCTAAACCACTATAGTTGTCTAGCATATATTTTTCGTATACTGTCATACTAGCGGTATCTGCATCCGTAAATGCATATTCACCAATACCACCATCTTCAGGAGTTTTTCCAACTTCGTCTGCTAAAACAGCTAATCTCGTTCTAATAATAGAATCACGAACCCAGTTAACAAATTGTCTATACTCGCTATTGGTAATCTCAGTTTCGTCCATATAGAATGCACGAACAGTTACCGTTTTTGAAGGCGCATCTTGTATGCCTGCTAAATCGTCGTCTGCTTTACCCATTATAAAAGAACCTCCAGGAACTAATGCCATTCCATAAGGTTTTTCTGGGTGCCATCTTTTTCCTTTAACTCCAGTAAGCTCTCCTCTGTCTCCAGAGCCACAACTCATTATTACTGCTAAAACAACTGTTAATAAAACTATTTTTTTCATATCCATAGAAAACTTGAGGTTATAATTGGTACCTAAAATTTAAGAGCGTAAACATATTTATATATTTTCTAAAAAACAACTTTTTTGAGGAAAAATTAATCATTTCATCGTAAAAAGATGCGTTTAGTCGATGAACTGTACGTTTCGTCCAATTTATATGCCCTTTAAACGCAATTCTTTTGATAGGCCTTAAACCATCTCGCGGGAATTATGTTATTGCAAGCATCTAAATAATCTTGATGCATACAGGGTAATAACGTGTGTCTCTTTAATTTATTATTGATTTCATTTAAAAATGGGATCTCAATCCACCAACGTCCAGTCTTGACGCTTTTGTAAAAATTGAGTTCTTGGGAGTCGACTAAAGTAATAAATTTTTGGTAAATATGTTCGTTTTTAAAATCACTATCATCTACTCTATTATTCAGTCCTTCAATAAAGTACCAAATCATTTGAGAGATTAATACACATGTAATTTCGTCGTCTTGAGAGGGCTTATATTCAAAGATACCTAAAGCACTCACTTTATTACTAATACCTGCATATCTTGTAATAGCACATATTTCTTTACCATCTAAACCATTAGGAGAAACCTTTTGGTTTAAGCTAACTTCAGAAGCTTTCATAGATCCTAAATCTATAGTTACTATATTGGCATCACGCATAACAGGTTCTACCAAAGTAATATCGTTAGACACTTGCCCTAAACGATACGCTTCAAAATATAATGTTTCCATCAAATCTATTTGTTCTTGCGAATTAAAATAGGTCTGATAGCCAATAGTTGCATAATTAAATAGATTGTAAGGCTCTTCTAAAATAATTTTACCAACAAAACTATTATTTTTAATAGGTTGAGCTAAATCTCCTAAATCGAAATTGCTATCTACATTAACAATGTTAACCATTGGAATAAGACTGTCGAATGCACGATACATAGGATATGTAAGATCTTGACTTCCGCCAAGTACAACCGGAATTATTTTTAATTTCACTAATTCTGAAACGGTTTCTTTTAACGCATAGTACGTATCTTCTACAGTTTCTCCTTTATAAATATCTCCTAAATCTGCTATAGTCGTACTCCAACTTCCAGGATATAATTTATATAAAGCGTTACGGATTTCGTTTAAATTGAAATCTTCCCCAATATAATTAACGTCGTTTCGATTTTCTAAAACACCTATAATAGCGACATCCACACCTTCTAGGTCTGGAATACCACTTTGTTTAGAATGAATTTTTAATTTTTGTCCGAATGCTTGTGGCGACAATAACGCGTTATGTGCCAAAACAACATCGGGAACAGGAGCCAAAAAATTAAGGTCGGCCATGTATTATTTCTTTTTAGCAGTAGTTGTTTTTTTCACTGGAGCCTTCTTTTTTGCCGGAGCTTTCTTTTTAGCTGCAGTTTTTCGCTTTGGTGTTTTTGCTTCAATTAAAGCCATAGCCTTATCTAAAGTAATTTTTGTTGCGTCTACTGTTTTATCTAGTTCTACCTTTATTTTTCCTTTTATAACATTGTGTCTTCCCCAACGAGCTTTCTCTACACGAATACCTTCATCTTCCCAATTGTGAATGACTTTATCAATTTCTTTCTGAATTTTCTCTTTTATTAGCGTTACAATATCATCATCGGATAAATTATCCCAATCGTATTTTTTGTTCACATTAATAAAAATATTGTTCCATTTAATAAATGGTCCGAAACGTCCTTTTCCTTTTTGTACTGGTAAATCGTCGTACATATATATAGGAGCATCTGCTTCTTGCTTCTCTTTTATTAAAACAATAGCATCTTCCAATTCTACACTTAATGCATCTACACCTTTTGGTAAAGACACATAAGCTTCTCCAAATTTCACATAGGGTCCGAAACGTCCATTGTTTACTACAACAGGAAGATCTTCATAAACACCTAAATCTTTAGGAAGCTTAAATAAATCTAAAGCATCTTCAAATGTAATGGTATTTAATTGTTGGTCTGGAGATAAACTTGCGAATATTTTATCTTCTTCTTCGGCTGCTCCTATTTGAGCCATTGCTCCGAATTTACCTAAACGCACACTAACTTGACGGCCAGTTTTAGGATCTGTTCCTAAAATACGCTCGCCCGATTCACGTTCTGCGTTTTCTTGAACATCTACAACTTGAGGATGGAATTTAGAATAAAAATCCTTCATCATTTTAGTCCAATTTTCCTTCCCTTCAGCAATATCATCAAAATCTTCTTCAACTTTGGCGGTGAAATTGTAATCTAAAATACTCTCAAAATGATTTACTAAAAAGTCGGTTACTATTATTCCAATATCTGTTGGTACTAACTTCCCTTTATCCGATCCTACTTTCTCGGTAAGTAGTTTCTCTTTTACTTCTCCACTGTTTAAAGTGATTTGTGTATACTCACGTTCTACCCCTTCAATGGTTCCTTTTTCAACATAATTTCTATTCTGAATTGTAGAAATTGTTGGTGCATATGTAGACGGACGACCAATACCAAGTTCTTCTAGTTTCTTAACCAAAGAGGCTTCTGTATATCTATAAGGTGGTCTGGTGTAACGTTCTGTCGCCGTAATATATTCGTTAAGTAATGTTTCCTTAACCTTCATTGCTGGCAACATACCATCTTGCTCAGAATCTTCGTCGTCGTTGCCTTCTAAATAGACTTTTAAAAATCCATCGAAAGTAATAACTTCTCCGTTTGCTGAAAATAATTCTTTATGTGTTGAAGCTGAAATTTTAACGTTTGTACGTTCTAACAACGCTTCACTCATTTGCGATGAAATAGCACGTTTCCAAATCAGTTCGTATAAACGTGCTTGATCACGATCTATATCTACAGAATGTAGAGCAAAATCTGTCGGACGGATAGCCTCATGCGCTTCTTGAGCACCTTTAGCTTTACCTTTATAATTACGCTCTTTAGCGTATTTAATACCGTAAGCATTTTCAATCTCGGCTTTCGCTCCTTTTCTTGCTTCGTCAGATAAGTTTACACTATCTGTTCTCATATAAGTAATTAAACCGGCTTCGTATAAACGCTGCGCCATGGTCATGGTTTTACTTACTGAAAAATATAATTTACGTGCTGCTTCTTGCTGAAGTGTAGACGTTGTAAATGGTGCTGCTGGTGATTTTTTAGCTGGTTTTTTCTCTAAATCGGCTACTTTAAAATCGGCTGAAGCATTACTTTCTAAAAACTTAAAAGCGTCTTCTTTTGAAGTAAACGATTTTGGTAATTTAGCTTTAAATGATTGTCCGGCTTCATTAGAAAATTCGGCATCAATTCTATAAGATGCTTCTGCTGTAAATTCCTGAATTTCGCGATCACGTTCCACAATTAATCGCACAGAAACCGATTGTACTCGACCTGCAGACAAACCACCTTTTACTTTACGCCATAATACCGGCGACAATTCGTAACCTACTATTCTATCTAATACACGACGTGCTTGTTGCGCATCGACTAAATGATAATCTATACCACGTGGATTTTCAATCGCCTTTTGAATAGCTGTTTTAGTAATCTCGTGAAAAACAATACGTTTTGTTTTGCTTTTGTCTAATTTTAAAGTTTCGGCTAAATGCCAAGCAATCGCCTCACCCTCGCGATCCTCATCACTTGCTAACCAAACCATTTCGGCTTTCTTAGCTAAGTCTTTCAGTTTTTTTACAACTGCTTTTTTATCGGAGGAAACTTCGTATTTTGGACTAAAATCGCCTTCTACATCTACACCTAATTCCTTAGATGGCAGATCGGCAATATGACCAAAACTAGACTCTACTTTATAATCTTTACCTAAAAATTTTTCGATCGTTTTCGCCTTTGCAGGTGATTCCACTATTACTAAATTCTTCGCCATTTTTACTTTTTTGGTGCTGCAAATGTATATCAAAAAAGATACATCATCCTAATTATATCAGTATTCAGTACGATGAAAGGTGAAAAACTTCGATTTTTAACCGAAATATATTCAACTTAATTATTAATTTTTTAAGAATTATAAGGTTGTTTCTATAAAAACACTTTGGTCTTCTGAATTCTCGACCCCAATTACCTCTTTATAAATTATATATAAAGGTATGTACGTAAACGAAGCTGTAGCAAACAAACCAATAAAACACATTAACATCCCTACAATCTGTGCCAAAAAACCACATATAACGAATAAACCAAATGTGATTAACCATTTTTTGTTTCCTAATTTAAAACTAGCTTTTACAATATCTGTAACACTTTGATCTGGATTAAAAGCAAAAATTACAGTTATAAATGAAAGCGGAACGAAAGCATAAAATAACGGAATTACACATAAAAATGCAGCAACAATAGAGATTAACAGAACGACTAAAGCCAATTTAATTAGTTTAAGAAAATAAGCCTTTTTAAAATAATAGAAATAATCGTCTTTAACAATTTCTTCAAAATCCTTTTGTTTACAAATCCTGTAAAATGCAGACATCAATCCCATACTTATCGCAGATGCTATAATTGCGAAAACAAAGAAGAACACCCCTGTAAGAATTAAAAAAATCACGTTTACACTTTCACTATTACTAATAAATTCTGGATCGATACCAAACGCTAATAAAGGAATATATATAATACAGTAAATTGGAATAATAGCGACTATACTTAGTAATATCGTAATTAATCCTTGTACCCACACTTTTTTAAAAAGGTCGATAGATTGGCTAAAGATAATTCCGAAATCTAATTGTTTAGCGTGATTTACTTTCTGTTCAAATTCTGATAAAAACATTTATATAGGTTTAGTTGGGCTAAAGGAAACATAATTTAACAAAATTACAAGAAAAATTAAACTGACACTTTGTCACAAACATAATATTAATTGTATCTTTGCAAACTTATTGACTGATAATTTTTTTCAGCAACATTATGGAGAAGACAATTGACGAAAGCAAACAAGGAGAATCCCTTGTATTAGAACAAAAAAAAGAAAATTCACGTAAACTTTTTATAGAAAGCTACGGCTGTGCTATGAATTTTAGCGACAGTGAAATCGTAGCCTCAATTTTACATAAGCAAGGTTACAACACCACTCAAAACTTAGAAGACGCCGATTTAGTTTTAGTAAACACCTGCTCTATTAGAGATAAAGCAGAACAAACTATACGTAAACGCCTTGAAAAATATAATGCGGTAAAACGTATTAATCCAGGAATGAAAGTTGGCGTTTTAGGCTGTATGGCCGAACGTCTTAAAAGCAAGTTTTTAGAGGAAGAAAAAATCGTAGACCTTGTAGTTGGCCCTGATGCTTATAAAGATTTGCCTAATCTTTTGGCAGAGGTTGAAGACGGTCGCGATGCGATAAATGTAATTCTTTCTAAAGACGAAACTTATGGAGACATTTCTCCAGTACGTTTAAACAGTAACGGTGTAACTGCTTTTGTTTCGATTACGAGAGGTTGCGACAATATGTGTACCTTTTGTGTTGTTCCGTTTACTCGTGGTCGCGAACGCAGTCGTGAACCACAAAGTATACTTGAAGAAATTAATGATTTAGCGAGTCGCGGTTTTAAAGAAATCACTTTATTAGGACAGAATGTAGATAGCTATTTATGGTATGGCGGCGGACTTAAAAAGGATTTTGATAAAGCGACAGATATGCAAGTTGCAACTGCTGTTAATTTTTCAAAACTTTTAGAATTGTGCGCTAAAGAACAACCAAAAATGCGTATCCGATTTTCAACATCTAACCCTCAGGATTTAACCCTTGATGTTGTTGAAACAATGGCAAAATTCAAAAATATTTGTAATCATATTCATTTACCCGTGCAAAGTGGGAGCAATCGTATTCTTAAAGAGATGAATCGTTTGCATACACGAGAAGAGTATTTTGAATTGATAAATAACATTCGCCGTATTCTTCCAGACTGCTCTATTAGCCAAGATATGATTACGGGTTTCCCAACCGAAACAGAACAAGACCACCAAGACACTTTAAGTCTAATGGAATTTGTAAAATATAATTTCGGTTTTATGTTCTATTATTCTGAACGCCCCGGAACTATGGCCGAACGTAAAATGGAAGACGATATTCCCTTAGAAATTAAAAAGAAACGTCTAGACGATGTGGTTCAATTACAACGTAAACACAGTGAATTCCGCACCAAAGCCTATGTAAATACTGTTGTTGAAGTATTAATTGAAAGAGAATCTAAAAAATCTGATCAGCAGTGGTCAGGAAGAACATCACAAAATATTGTTGCTGTGTTTCCTAAAGGGGATTTCAAAATTGGTGATTTTGTAACCGTTAAAATTTTAGACTGCACGAGTGCGACTTTAATAGGTGAAGCTATTTCGATTTCAAACGTATAACAAGACCTTTAACCACAACCTAAAAACTAATTAAAGTATGGAATCAGTTCAAGCCATAAAACAACGTTTTGGAATTATTGGTAACGACCAAAAACTTAATCGCGCCATTGAAAAAGCGATACAAGTTTCGCCTACAGATATTTCGGTTTTAGTTACCGGAGAAAGTGGTGTTGGTAAAGAAAGTATTCCGAAAATTATTCATCAGCTTTCACATAGAAAACACGGAAAATATATTGCAGTAAACTGCGGGGCTATTCCCGAAGGAACCATAGATAGTGAACTTTTCGGACATGAAAAAGGAGCTTTTACGGGTGCGACACAAACCCGATCCGGTTATTTTGAAGTCGCCGATGGCGGAACCATTTTTTTAGACGAAGTTGGAGAATTACCGCTTACAACCCAAGTCCGCTTGTTGCGTGTATTAGAAAACGGAGAATTTCTAAAAGTAGGTTCTAGTCAAGTACAAAAAACAGATGTTCGTATAGTAGCTGCCACAAATGTGAATATGTTTGATGCAATTAAAAAAGGAAAGTTTAGAGAAGATTTATACTACCGTTTAAGCACTGTAGAAATTCACCTTCCACCTTTACGCGAACGTCAAGAAGATATTCATTTATTATTCAGAAAATTTGCTAGCGATTTTGCTTTAAAATATAAAATGCCAACTATTAAATTAACAGATGATGCGACGCTCGATCTACTAAAATTTAGATGGAATGGAAATATTCGTCAGTTAAGAAATGTGGCAGAACAGGTTTCTGTTCTAGAAGAAAACAGAACCATAAACAGACAAACATTAAGAGGTTATTTACCTAATACAGCGTCAAATTTACCTGCCGTAATTTCCAACACGAAATCAGACTCAGACTTT
This sequence comes from Formosa sejongensis, assembly GCF_033447105.1. NCBI lineage: Bacteria > Pseudomonadati > Bacteroidota > Flavobacteriia > Flavobacteriales > Flavobacteriaceae > Formosa > Formosa sejongensis. The sequence continues at coordinate 414,158 of NZ_JAWQUN010000001.1, read as the reverse complement.
AGTAGTGAACGCGAGATCCTTTACAAGGTATTGTTCGATATGAAAGCAGATTTAAACGATCTTAAAAAATTGACAGCCGAATTAATGAAGAACGGTAATGATAAAGACGTTCAGAAAAATAACGAAAGTTTGATTCAAAAAATTTACGGAGACGAATCGGATGCTGAATATGACGAAACAGATGATGATTTAGAAATCTTATCAATAGCAGAACCAAAATCAACAGCTTTGGTTGACACCTCTGTAAATCCTTTAGATAAATATCATTTTGCTGAAGAAATTCAGGAAGAAGAAACCCTATCTTTACAAGACAAAGAATTGGAGTTAATAAAAAAATCGTTGGAACGTCACCAAGGAAAACGTAAATTGGCGGCTGCCGAATTAGGCATAAGCGAACGCACTTTATATAGAAAAATTAAACAGTACGACTTATAAATCATGGCTTTAAAACATTATTTTCTATTATTTTTAATTTCAATAAGCATTACTGCCTGTGGCGTTTATTCGTTTACAGGTGCAAAAGTAAATGCAAAAACAAAAACATTTCAGGTTAATTATTTCCAGAATAATGCCATTTTAGTCGAACCCGGATTAAGTTTAGATTTCACGAACCAATTAACAGATTTACTATTAAATCAGACCAACTTGGATCTAGTAACATCTAATGGAGATTTAGTTTACGAAGGTGAAATCAAAGTATACAGAATATCTCCAACTACAGCAACAGCCGACAATACCGCAGCACAAAACAGATTAACCATTTCTGTGAATGTCCGTTTTTACAACACCCAAGATGAAGAAGCTGATTTTGAAAAGAACTTTTCGTTCTTTTACGATTACCCAGGAACTTCCCAGTTAGTGGGTGCACAAAAAACAGTAGCTGTAGATGCTATTTTTGAACGTTTAACTCAAGATATATTTAATGCGTCTTTAGCGCAATGGTAACTATGACAAGCGCCGATTTTACACATATTTTACAATACCCAGAAGCTTTGTCTCCAAAGCAAGCCAATGATTTGAAAACCATTTTAGATGAGTTTCCATATTTTCAGCCTGCTCGTGCCTTATACCTTAAAGCATTAAAAACCGAGGAAAGTTTTAAATACAATCAAGAATTAAAAACTACGGCAGCTTACACTACAGACCGCAGTATTTTATTCGATTTTATTACTTCGGAAGCCTTTGCACAAAATAAAATTTCTCAATTTATAAAGCAAAATACCGAATATTTAAGAGATATTGAAGTTGATGTTGAAGATATTTCGGTAGACAAAAAAACATCTATAGATGATATTCTTTCTCAGCAAATTGATGACACTGAAGGTGTTCTTGATCCTGAATTATTTCAGCCCAAAATAACACCAGCAAAACTTGTTCATTTTACTGAAGAACCTTCAGAAGCCATTAAAACAATTACTAAAGAAGAATCTGAGAAAAACGACAACACTAAAAATCCTACAGAAGTAGAAAACACAAATACTGAAGACACAGTCTCTACTCCCGAAGCTATTTTAGAGTTAGGAAAACCTTTAGAATTTAATAATAGAGAAACCCATTCGTTTAACGAGTGGTTAAAACTCACTACTTTTAGTCCTGTAAATAGATCTATTTCTGATGCTACTTTAGTTTCAGAAGAAAAACAGGAAATAGCACCTGAAGAAATTCAACCTTTAGAAAAAGAGGAAATTCTAGAAGAAAAACCGTGCCCAACCAAGGCTAAAAAGTTTGCTTTAATTGATAAATTCATTTCAACAAACCCAAAAATTGACCCAAAAAAATCTTCTGGTGCACATCAAAATTTAGCAGAATCTCATTTATTACAGCCAGAATCGCTAATGACAGAGACTTTAGCAAGAATTTATGTCGAACAAAAAAACTACAAAAAGGCAATTCAATCTTATAACATATTAAGTTTGAAATATCCAGAAAAAAGTGGTTTCTTTGCAGACCGAATTAAAGCAATAAAACAAATACAAGAACAAAATAAAAGAAACTAATGAGTACGTTTACAATATTTTTATTCCTAATCGTTGTAGTAGCATTTTTATTAATAGTAGTAATTATGGTGCAAAACCCTAAGGGAGGTGGATTATCTTCATCTTTTGGCGGAGGCGGTTCTCAACAAATTGGTGGTGTTAAAAAAACTACCGACTTTTTAGATAAAAGTACATGGACATTAGCAGGGTTAATGTTAGTTTTAATTTTACTATCTAACATAGCTATAAACAAAGGAAATGGAGATTTAGAATCTAAAGCATTAGACTCAGAATCTACAGCACAACCTTTACCTACTGCTCCAGCTGCACCAGCAACACTACCTGTTGTTCCAACAGAAGACGGTGCTGAATAAACAAAAACAACTCATATTTACAATATTAAAATGCCAACTTTTACAGTTGGCATTTTTTGTGGCTGAAAGTTTGTCATGCCTTTGGACTTGGCACAATTTTCGAATGGTATAGATTCATAAAATATAAACTATTTAAAAACTATAATAATATGAGTAAAGTAAACATCACACCACTTGCAGACCGCGTTCTGGTTGAACCACTTCCTGCAGAAACTCAAACAGCATCTGGATTATTTATCCCAGATTCAGCGCAAGAAAAACAACACAAAGGTATTGTTATTGCAGTGGGTACAGGTAAAAAAGATGAACCACTTACTGTAAAAATTGGAGACACCGTGCTTTACGGAAAATACTCTGGTTCTGAATTAAAATTAGAAGGAACAGATTTCTTAATGATGCGTGAAGAAGACATTATGGCGATTATCTAATCTTCCTTTTTCCGTGACAACGGAAACCCAAAAAATTATTATAATAAAATCAAGTAAGTAAGCATAAAGCAAACAGCCAAAAGCTTACACCCAAAAAATATAAAAATGGCAAAAGATATTAAATTTGATATTGAAGCACGCGACGGTTTAAAACGTGGTGTAGATGCTTTAGCAAATGCAGTAAAAGTAACATTAGGACCAAAAGGTCGTAACGTAATTATTGGTCGCTCTTTCGGAGGTCCTATAGTAACTAAAGATGGTGTTTCTGTAGCTAAAGAAATCGAATTGGAAGACCCTCTAGAAAATATGGGTGCTCAAATGGTTAAAGAAGTTGCTTCTAAAACTAACGATCTTGCAGGTGACGGTACAACTACCGCTACTGTTTTAGCTCAAGCTATCGTTAAAGAAGGTCTTAAAAACGTTGCTGCAGGTGCAAATCCAATGGATTTAAAACGTGGTATCGATAAAGCTGTTGAAGCTATCGTTGCAGACCTTGCTAAACAAACTCAAGAAGTTGGTGATTCTTCAGATAAAATCAAACAAGTTGCAGCTATTTCTGCTAATAACGACGATGTTATTGGTGATTTAATCGCTCTTGCATTCGGAAAAGTTGGTAAAGAAGGTGTGATTACTGTTGAGGAAGCTAAAGGAACAGATACGTATGTAGACGTTGTTGAAGGTATGCAGTTTGACAGAGGATACTTATCTCCTTATTTCGTTACAGATAGCGAAAAAATGATTACAGATTTAGATAATCCTTATATTTTATTGTACGATAAAAAAGTATCTACAATGAAAGATTTATTACCAGTACTTGAGCCAGTTGCTCAATCAGGAAAACCTTTATTAATTATTGCTGAAGATGTAGACGGAGAAGCGCTTGCAACTTTAGTAGTAAATAAATTACGTGGTTCTCTTAAAATTGCTGCTGTAAAAGCACCTGGTTTTGGAGACAGACGTAAAGCTATGTTAGAAGATATCGCAATCTTAACTGGTGGTACTGTTATTTCTGAAGAAAGAGGATTTACTTTAGAAAACACTACTATCGATATGCTAGGAACAGCAGAACGTATTACTATCGATAAAGACAATACAACGGTTATAAACGGTGCTGGAGATAAAGACATGATTAAAAATCGTGTAAATCAAATTAAATCTCAAATCGAATCTACAACTAGTGATTACGATAAAGAAAAACTTCAAGAACGTCTTGCTAAATTAGCAGGTGGTGTTGCTGTACTTTATGTAGGTGCTGCTAGTGAAGTTGAAATGAAAGAGAAAAAAGACCGTGTAGATGACGCTTTACATGCAACGAGAGCTGCTGTAGAAGAAGGTATTGTTGCTGGGGGAGGTGTTGCTTTAGTTAGAGCCAAAGCCATTTTAGCAGGTTTAGTTACAGAAAATGCAGACGAAAGTACAGGTGTGCAAATTGTAGCTCGTGCTATCGAATCTCCTTTAAGAACTATTGTTGAAAATGCAGGTGGAGAAGGTAGTGTTGTTGTCTCTAAAGTTTTAGAAGGTAGTGGGAACTTTGGTTACGATGCTAAAACTGAAACTTACGTAGATATGCTTGTTGCAGGTATTATCGACCCTAAAAAAGTAACTCGTATTGCATTAGAAAATGCTGCATCGGTTGCTGGAATGATACTGACTACTGAATGTGCATTAATCGACATTAAGGAAGAATCTTCTATGCCTCCAATGGGTGGTGGTATGCCAGGAATGATGTAATTTATATAACATCAAATAAAATTAAAAAACCGAAGTTCTTAGGACTTCGGTTTTTTTTATGGGTTAAGATTTTTAGGATAGTGTCGAAAAACTATCTCTAGATTTACGATTAATAACTAACTTTCGTTTTCCGGATGACAATAGAGGTATTTCAGTTACATATTGAAAATCAATTTGAACATCCTCCCCTAATAATTTAATAAATTCATTCTTAATTTGTAGTTCATATTTAAATTCAGGATCCACATTTAATTTAAAAGTATATTTTTTATCATCTTCTTGAATAAATTGATACTGTCTAATATTCGGATATTTTAAAATATTATATACTGCATAAGATGAAACAAACCTACCCTCAGAATCATAAATCATATCCATTTTTCTTCCCTCAATATTCATAAGAATCGGATATTCTTCCAAAATATTTTCTTGATAGTTAAGCATACCAATATCTCCTGTATCATATCTAATCATAGGCATACAATAATTAAACAAATCGGTTATAACTATTCGCCCTAACTCTCCTTTACGAGCTGGCTTATCACTATTTAAATCTAAGATTTCAACAAAGTAACTTGCCCAATTAATATGAAAACAATTCTTATCTCCCCTTAATTGTTGGGCGATTATACCATTTTCAACATTAGAATACCTTGAAACGACCTTTGCTCCAAAGAAATTTCCGACTACTTCTTTTGTCCTATCGTTAAGCGCTTCAGACATAGCCACGATTGAAGATACCGAAGCTCCTTTTAAAGGTTTTAAATCATGTTTTATAATATAGTCCCTTAATACATTTAAAGCGGATGCATATGCTATAATTCCTTTTCTTGAACCTGATGACGTTTTTATATTATCTAATAATTCAACCACATCTGAATCTGCTAATTTAGATACCGGATGCATATGAATATTTCTTTTCCAAGTTTCAAATTTTGATCGACTATTATATTCGTCCCAATGTCTTATATAATACAACTTATCTCCTAATTCAAAACCTGAAAGTTTAGCAAAATAAATCACATCTGCAGCATTTCTATCCTTTTTTGCTGCATCTTGATATATCTTAAATGGTGTACCTGTTGAACCACTAGTATAAGCTGGAAAATTAACTTTATTTAAAAATATTTCTGATTTAAACCCATCATAATGAGATATAATAATATTCTTATCAATCACAGGAAAGTCAGACAACTTACTGCCCTTTCCTGAAATTCTATTCTTATAAAAATCAGTAGTTAATACTGCATGGTTTAATAACCTCTTTAATTTTCTCTTTTGAAGGTTCCTTGACTCCTCTACTTCTAAATTTTCCTGAATATACTTTATTTCATTATACTCATTCTTTATCTTCCCTCCTTTAAATAGATCTAATGTCCAAAAGATTTTATTCCTTATCATATTAAACATAATTAATTTAACTGTTTTTTATTTCTTAATTGTCATTATTTTATGCGATCACTCATTTTCAACTCTGTGTCCCAATATAATTTTCACATACTATTTCATTCTAGCGAATCCAACAAAATCGACTTTCAATTACGCAGTCATTTCTCTGTGTAATTTTTTATTCTAGTTCGTAATTTAGACATGTAGTATGCAATAGAAAAACCAACAACAAGAATAATTTTAAACTTATCACTTTATTCATTTAGCTTTTTAACGGCTACTTCTAATGCATTTATTCTCTTCTCTTGCTGCAATATATACAGTGTAAGTTCTTCTATCTTTTCTAACAATACAGCATTCATTTCACCTAATTTAATTCCATTAGCTTTCACTTCCTTTTCACTTGGAACGTTAGGCAAATATCCTTTTTCTTTAATATGTTTTTCTACATCTTCCAAAAGAGGTAGTTCATAATCTGTTTTAAAAACATAATCTGGCCAAGCTGTCTGTAATTGAACCTTTATTTCTTCAGCAATTATGTTACCTGCTACAGCCAATCTATAACCTTGGGTATTTGTTGTCCCAATTCCTAAATTTCTAAAAGCAAATAAATCCCTTGCAATCCAATCAACACTTTCTAAATTCGCATTTTGCTCTGTGTAATGTAACTCAGTTTCTGTTGGAACTAGTGTTGTAACCGTTAATGCTGTACTTAATCCTGAACGATTTCCGGAACCATCAATTGACTCGACAGTAAATCCATAGACCGTAGATCCAGTTAAACCTGATATACTTCGTGTTAACAAGCCTCCTGTTAATCCTAAACTAACTCCATCTTGAAATACTTCGTAGTCTGTAACTCCTATGTTATCTGTAGAAGCCACCCAACTTAAATCTAAACTTGTAGAGGTTATATTTGCAGATGATAATCCCGTTGGAATACTTGGAGCAGTAACATCCGAAGCAGCTAAAGTTGTAACAGTTAATGCCGCACTTGATGCTGAACGGTTACCTGAACCATCTATTGACTGAACTGTAAACGCATAAGCCGTAGAACCAGACAAGCCTGTTATACTTTGTGTTAACAAACCTCCTGTTAATCCTACACTAACGCCATCTTGAAAAACTTCGTAATCTGTAACCCCTACATTATCGGTAGAAGCAATCCAATCTAAATCTAAACTTGTAGAGGTCATATTTGCTGATGATAATCCCGTTGGAATACTTGGAGCAGTAACATCCGAAGCAGCTAAAGTTGTAACAGTTAATGCCGCACTTGATGCTGAACGGTTACCTGAACCATCTATTGACTGAACTGTAAACGCATAAGCCGTAGAGCCTGACAAGCCTGTTATACTTTGTGTTAACAAACCTCCTGTTAATCCTACACTAACGCCATCTTGAAAAACTTCGTAATCTGTAACCCCTACATTATCTGTAGAAGCAATCCAATCTAAATCTAAACTTGTGCTAGTAATATTTGCTGATGATAATCCCGTTGGAATACTTGGAACTGTAGTGTCTGTTGCAACTAAAGTTGTTACTGTTAATGCTGTACTTAAGCCTGAACGATTTCCGGAACCATCAATTGACTCGACAGTAAATCCATAGGCCGTAGATCCAGTTAAACCTGATATACTTCGTGTTAACAAGCCTCCTGTTAATCCTAAACTCACTCCATCTTGAAATACTTCGTAGTCTGTAACTCCTATGTTATCTGTAGAAGCCACCCAACTTAAATCTAAACTTGTAGAGGTTATATTTGCAGATGATAATCCCGTTGGAATACTTGGAACTGTAGTGTCTGTTGCAACTAAAGTTGTAACTGTTAATGCTGTACTTAAGCCTGAACGATTTCCGGAACCATCAATTGATTCGACGGTAAATCCATAGGCCGTAGATCCAGTTAAACCTGATATACTTCGTGTTAACAAACCTCCTGTTAATCCTAAACTCACTCCATCTTGAAATACTTCGTAGTCTGTAACTCCTATGTTATCTGTAGAAGCCACCCAACTTAAATCTAAACTTGTAGAGGTTATATTTGCAGATGATAATCCCGTTGGAATACTTGGAACTGTAGTGTCTGTTGCAACTAAAGTTGTTACTGTTAATGCTGTACTTAAGCCTGAACGATTTCCGGAACCATCAATTGACTCGACAGTAAATCCATAGGCCGTAGATCCAGTTAAACCTGATATACTTCGTGTTAACAAACCTCCTGTTAATCCTAAGCTAACTCCATCTTGAAATACTTCGTAGTCTGTAACTCCTATGTTATCTGTAGAAGCCACCCAACTTAAATCTAAACTTGTAGAGGTTATATTTGCTGATGATAATCCCGTTGGAATACTTGGAATTGTAGTATCTGTTGAAGCTAGTGTTGTAACCGTCAATGCTGTACTTAAGCCTGAACGATTTCCGGAACCATCAATTGACTCGACAGTAAATCCATAGGCCGTAGATCCAGTTAAACCTGATATACTTCGTGTTAACAAACCTCCTGTTAATCCTAAACTCACTCCATCTTGAAATACTTCGTAGTCTGTAACTCCTATGTTATCTGTAGAAGCCACCCAACTTAAATCTAAACTTGTAGAGGTTATATTTGCTAATGATAATCCCGTTGGAATACTTGGTGGCGTAGAATCTCCTGTCCCCACTAATTGTATACTAACATTGTCAATAAACACCTGGTTTCCAGTTTGCCCACCTGAACTTGGAGTCGCATAAATTCTTATGATAGGATTAGAGCTTGTTGCTGTAACTGTCCAATTATGCTCCACCCAGTTATTGCCGTTTATTCTTGTCGTTTGAAAACCATTAAGCCCTGTCCAGTTTGCAAATGCTGGATCATAACCTGAATCACCTTCTCTAGCCCATATACTAATATTATATTGTTCTCCAATAACGGCACTAAAAGTATAACTCATATCCCTACCATTAGCTGCCGTACGTGTAGAAACTATCGAATAATTACCAGAATAAGGGTTAACATCGCTAGCAGTAATATTAGATGAACCTGTCCAACCATCAACACTGTTAGACTCAATTAATATAGACGCAGCATTTGCTTCATCGTGAAGATTTTGAGAAGAAACTCCATAAATTGAAAAAAAAATCAGAAAAGCATAAAAGTATTTCATAGCATCTTTTAAATTGTAATAATTTATAAAAAAAATTGAACCTAAGCTTGCTATTAACCTTTCTTTTAAAAAATGAAAATGATGTTCAGCTCATCCTCTTTGATAAAGATATATTGAATTTATTATGCATGAAAATTATTACTTCGTTAATCAAAAAAAAACGACAAAAAGAATGAATAGTGATGTTTTTCTTACATCTAACTAATAATTAATCTATTACAAAAACCGTAAAAACTTATTTTTATTCCTTGATTTGCTTCTGATAATAAAATGCAGGTAATAGCAACAACAATAATATGGGCTGAATTAAAAAACGACGGATATTAAAAAGAATGAAATAATTGTCTTGTTTCGCATTTAAAATAAGTAACAAAAACACGGCTATTAAAATCACATAAGCTACGACGTATAATATCACAGAGAATTTCAATGCCTTTATATCTTTAAATACAAAGTAGATTACCCCCAAAGACAACAAAGTATTTAGAAAGAATCTGAGTGTAGTAAATCCTACCAATTTAAAAGTATCAAAAACGGGAGTATTAAGATATAAATAATCATTTTTAAAAAATTCTAAAAACGGATCGTAAAACAAATCTGCTTCAAAAGCTCGGATTAGAATCAATCCGATAACAAATAAAACAATAAGACTATAGCGTTGAGTGTTCTGCATCTTTCTTTTTAATTTTCACGAAATAATTCACCCAAATCACCCATAATAAAAAAACCATTCCATATATAATTAATGGAAAAACTACACCGTGGAGTATATGTTCTAAATCTGGATAATAATACAACCCTAGCGTTAATACTGCAATACGAGCTACATTGACTATATATATTAAAACAGCTCCTGCAATAATAAAAAGTACTGTATTTTTAAATGAAGCTGCAAAAGCGACGATAAATGCAATAAAAAGGATAATCACACTTATAGCATTACACCCTTCAATAATGCGTACAATATAATCTCCATTCAATAAAAATCTTACCCAAGGCTCTCCTTCATGTAATTCTATTTTGGAGTCAAATCCAGCTACATTTAAAAGGTCCTGCGACTGTTTTGCCACTTGATACGTTAAATAATCAGGTTGATAGATTGTGGTTTTCGAATAATCTAAATACCATTTGTACCCTAAAGACATCACGAAATACACCACTAGAAACGTTACGATGAATCGAATTACAGGTTTATATGTTTTAAATAAAGTTGCCAATACTATTAAATGTTTAAGGTGTTAAATTTATAAAAATGAAGTTCCATAATCGTAGCATTTTAAATACTTTTACAAAAAAATAAAAACCATGCCTTTAACGTCTTTAAAACCTCAAGTAGTAACTTTATTATCTAATACAGAGAAAACCGTAGACGCACGTCTTTTATCTGTTTGCGAACTATTAGAACAACATGTGACCTATTATAATTGGGTAGGTTTTTACTTTAAAAACGGTGACAAAAACGAACTTAAACTAGGGCCATATGTTGGTGCTCCAACAGACCATACGATTATTCCGTTTGGAAAAGGTATTTGCGGACAAGTAGCATTAAGTAACGAAAACTTTGTTGTTCCAGATGTTACAGCTCAAGACAATTACATAGCCTGTAGCATTACTGTAAAGGCAGAAATTGTAGTTCCGCTTTTTGTAAATGGAGAAAATGTTGGTCAGATAGATATCGACTCGAATACACCTGATCCATTTACAGCAGAAGATGAGCGTTTCTTAGAATTTGTTTGCGAGCAAGTCGCTAAGGTATTGGCATAAGTTCCAAAATACATAAAAACTAAAATCTCGACGTCGTTCTTAAAAAGAAAGACGTCGAGATTTTTTATGTTATAACTATTTCAATTTCAATTCTTGTTATTATTACACCTTCGAGATAAGGAGAACAAAAAACCCAACACCCAAAACCTAATACCCAAAATACTACATCCCTGTCCGTATCGCTTCAACAGGATCTAACTTAGATGCTGATATCGCTGGCAAAACTCCTGAAATCAATCCGATTAATGTTGATAATGAAAAGCCGATAAACATATTCCAGAACGATAGTATAAATTCAAAATCATCTACAAACTGGGAAGCCACTAAAGATATAATCCACACAAAAAAGAGTCCTATTACTCCTCCAATCACAGCTAAAATGATAGCCTCAAATAAAAATTGAAACAATATAAATCGATTTTTAGCCCCTAAAGACTTCTGAATTCCGATAAGGTTTGTGCGTTCCTTTACACTAACAAACATAATATTTGCAATACCAAAACCTCCAACAAGAAGTGAGAACCCACTTATTATCCAGCCAGCAAGATTCATAACACCAATAATATTATCAATAGCATCTGTCATTCCTGACAGTTTATTCACGAAAAAATTATCTGGCTCATCAGCTTTTAATCCTCTGTACACTCTAAATTTCTGTTTTAAAATTTGTTCAAAAGCATCAATATCCACACCTGTTTCGGGCTTAATTGTAATAGCACCTGGAATACCATCGGAACCGCCATTAGTAAACTGTCTTACAAAATTTGCAGGCAAATAAGCTTTTTCATCAGGAGAATCAAAAAGCGAAGATCCTACTTTTTTAAGTACACCAATAACAGTTACTTTTCGACCATACATACGTACTTCTTTTCCTAGAGGCTCTTCATTACCAAAAAGATTTTCTGCTAATTCGGCTCCAATAACAACAACCGGTGCTCCAGTAGATGATTCAGATTCTGAATAAAACCGCCCTTCTCCTATTTTTAAATCTTCAATTTCATAAATACCGTAAGATGCGGGTGTAACATTTACATTACTAATGGCATTGTCTTGATATTTTATGGTTTCAGAATTTCCGAAAATAATATAGGCACTAGACTTAATATTTGGAATCTCACGATTGATAAATTCGTAATCGTCGTTCTCTGTTTGAGGATAATTATCCCGTTGCCATCTCGGAACTTCTGTAGGTCCAAAAGAGTACTTTGTTAAGTAAATCGTGTTTTTATCTAAGCCCGATAACTGACTTTTAATACTTTGATCTAAAGAGTCGACAGCTGCTAATACTGCTATAATGGAGAAAATACCAATGGTCACACCCAACAAAGACAAGAATGTTCTTAATTTATTATTTCGTAAAGCATTTATAGCAAACGCGAAACTTTCTTTAAAAAGTCTTAAATACAAGATCATTTAGAAGTGCTTTTATTAAAAATTTGTGAATTTAAAGATAGGACGTTTTAATTATAGATTTGTTACAAAAAAAATAAAAACAAAACCCGAAACAAACTATAAAAATTTTAATGTAAATACGTACTTTTGCGCATTAATATAACACAACACTAATGAGTAACGAGAAAACAATCAAATCTGCATTAATTTCTGTTTTTAGCAAGGATGGTTTAGAACCTATTATCAAAAAGTTAAATGACTTAGGTGTAACCATGTATTCTACTGGAGGAACACAAGCTTTTATTAACGATTTAGGAATAGACGTTGTCCCTGTAGAAGACGTAACATCTTATCCTTCTATTTTAGGCGGACGTGTAAAAACATTACATCCAAAAGTTTTTGGTGGAATATTAAACCGTCAAGATAATGAGCAAGATCGTGCTGAATTAGCAGAATTTGAAATTCCTCAGATCGATTTAGTTATTGTTGATTTATATCCCTTTGAAAATACGGTAGCTTCTGGTGCTAGCGAACAAGATATTATAGAAAAGATTGATATCGGTGGAATTTCGTTAATTCGTGCTGCTGCAAAAAACTATGCAGATGTAGTGTGTGTATCTTCTGTAAATGATTATGCTGGATTTTTAGAACTTATTTCTGAACAAAACGGAACACTTTCATTAGAACAAAGAAAAGATTTTGCAAGAAAATCATTCAATGTATCGTCTCATTACGATTCTGCTATTTTTAATTACTTCAACAAAAACAATGAAGAAACAGTTTTAAAAATTAGTGAACAAAACGGTCAAGTGTTACGTTATGGAGAAAACCCTCACCAAAAAGGATTTTTCTTCGGAAATTTTGATGATATTTTTACAAAACTTCACGGAAAAGAATTAAGCTACAACAACCTTTTAGATGTTGATGCTGCTGTGAATTTAATAAACGAGTTTAAAGGAGACAAACCTACGTTTGCAATCCTAAAACATAATAACGCTTGTGGTGTTGCACAACGTGAGACTTTAAGTCAGGCCTATACCGATGCTCTTGCTGGAGATCCAGTTTCTGCTTTTGGTGGTGTTTTAATTTGTAATAAAGAAATAGATTTAGCTACAGCAGAAGAGATTCATTCATTATTTTGTGAAGTAGTTATTGCACCTTCATTTAGCGTTGATGCTTTAGCACTTTTAAAAGGAAAGAAAAACAGAATCCTTTTAATTCTTCACGATATTGAAATGCCTAAAACAAGTGTAAGATCTTGTTTAAACGGTGTTTTAGTTCAAGGCACAAACAACATTACAGATCGTTTAGAAGATTTAACAAACAAAACAAACAATAATCCTACAGATAGCGAGTTAAATGATTTGATCTTTGCTTCAAAAATCTGTAAGCATACAAAATCTAACACAATTGTATTGGCTAAAGATGGTCAATTATGTGCTAGTGGAACAGGACAAACTAGTCGTGTAGATGCTCTTAACCAAGCAATACATAAAGCTCAATCTTTTAATTTCGATTTAAAAGGAGCTGTTATGGCGAGTGATGCGTTTTTCCCTTTCCCTGATTGTGTAGAGATTGCAAAAAATGCAGGAGTTTCCGCTGTTATTCAGCCAGGAGGTTCTATTAAAGATCAATTAAGCATCGATTATTGTAATGAAAACGGTGTTGCAATGGTATTTACAGGCACACGTCATTTCAAGCATTAATTTCATTACTTTTACGACACTCATTTTAATTAAAGCAAAAAAAGACATATAACGCATGGGATTTTTTGACTTCCTTACAGAAGAAATAGCTATTGACTTAGGAACAGCCAATACTCTTATTATCCATAACGATAAAGTTGTGGTGGATAGTCCTTCAATAGTTGCTCGCGACAGGATTAGCGGTAAAATTATTGCCGTTGGTAAAGAAGCCAGCATGATGCAAGGAAAAACGCACGAAAACATTAAAACAATTCGCCCCCTTAAAGATGGTGTAATTGCAGATTTTGATGCGTCTGAACAAATGATAAGTTTGTTTATTAAAAATATTCCCGCTTTAAAGAAAAAAATGTTTACCCCAGCACTTCGTATGGTGGTTTGTATTCCTTCTGGTATTACCGAAGTTGAAATGCGAGCAGTAAAAGAATCTTGCGAACGTGTTAACGGAAAAGAAGTTTATTTAATACACGAACCTATGGCTGCTGCCATAGGTATTGGTGTAGATATTATGCAACCTAAAGGGAATATGATTGTAGACATAGGTGGTGGTACTACCGAAATTGCAGTGATTGCTTTAGGTGGTATTGTTTGCGACAAATCGGTAAAAATTGCTGGTGATGTCTTTACAAACGATATTATATATTACATGCGTACACAACACAACTTATATGTTGGAGAGCGTACTGCAGAAAAAATTAAAATTCAGATTGGTGCTGCAACCGAAGATTTAGAAACTCCGCCAGACGACATGAGTGTTCAAGGGCGTGATTTACTAACCGGAAAACCAAAACAAGTGCAAATTTCGTATCGTGAAATTGCAAAAGCATTAGACAAATCTATTCTTAGAATTGAAGATGCCGTAATGGAAACATTATCTCAAACACCTCCAGAATTAGCTGCCGATATTTATAATACAGGTATCTATTTAGCAGGTGGTGGTTCTATGTTACGTGGTTTAGACAAACGTCTGTCTCAAAAAACAGATTTACCTGTTTACATCGCAGAAGATCCTTTACGTGCAGTTGTTCGCGGAACAGGTATTACGCTTAAAAACTTGCCTAAGTATAAGAGCGTCCTGATAAAATAGCCTTAAAGCATGCAGCAAATTTTAAATTTTATAATACGTAACAAAAACTTTTTGTTGTATTTGCTGCTGCTTTCATTGGCCATATTTTTTACTATACAAACACATTCTTATCAGAAGAGTAAATTTATAAATTCGGCTAATTTTTTAAGCGGAGGAATCTATACCCGTTTAAATAACATCAATCAGTATTTCGATTTAAAAACTCAGAACGAGTATTTATCCGACGAGAATGCTAGACTTCGAAATCGTCTTCAAAACTATCATATTTCGCTAGAAGAAAATTATGTTGACACCACTGGTTTTGATGGTTCGTATTTGTTTAGACCTGTTCTTGTTATAAAAAATAGCTACTCTGCTACAACAAATATTTTACTTATAAATAAAGGAAGCAACGATAGTATTCAACAAGATTTCGGATTAATAACTCCAAAGGGAATTCTTGGAATCGTAGATAAAACCAGTAAAAATTACGCTACAGTTATTTCAATTTTAAATTCGAAAAGTAAAATTAGTGCCCAGTTAAAAAAAACGAATCATTTTGGAACTTTAACTTGGGATGGAATCTCGCCTAAAACTGTTCAACTTATCGATATTCCAAAAATCGCTCCTATTGTAATTGGAGATACAATTGTAACTTCTGGTCGTTCTGTAATTTTCCCAAAAGGGATTCAAATAGGAACTATTGAAAGCTACAAACTAGATGCGGCAGAAAATAACTTCGAAATTAATGTGAGTCTATTTAACGATATGACAAATATTGAACATGCTTATATTATAGAACATTTGGATGCGCCCGAGATTAATAACATACTAAACTTATCGAATGAACAGTAGCGTTATATCTCAAGTTTTCAATTTTATATTACTTGTATTAATACAGGTTCTGATTCTAAATCATATTAATTTTTTAGGATACATTAACCCATATTTATACATCCTTTTTATTGTACTTTATCCTATTAAAAACGATCGTATAGTATTTCTACTTTTAAGTTTTTTACTAGGTATTTTAGTCGACATATTCTCAGACTCCGGAGGTATTCATGCTGCCGCTTGTGTAACTATAGCATATATAAGACCATTAGTATTAAAATGGTCTTTTGGAACAGTTTACGAGCACCAAACTATTAAGTTTAACAATGTAGATTTTGGCTCTAAATTGATGTATATAAGCATCCTAACTGTGATTCATAATTTAATCCTTTTTCTTTTAGAAGTTTTTAACTTTTCTGAAATACTTTTAACGCTTCAAAAAACGTTATTTTCTAGTATCTTTACCATTCTTCTGTGTATAATAGTTACTATTATTTTCAGCAAACGTACTAAATGAGGCAATTTTTATTATTTTTTACCATAATTACGGTTGGACTCGTATTTATTTCTCGGCTATTCTATCTTCAAATTTATAGCTCGCCGGCAAATAATTTATACGACGATAACGCTATTCGTAAGGTTTACGACTACCCAAAACGTGGATTTGTTTACGACAGAAATGGCACACTTTTAGTATCTAACCAATCGTCTTACGATGTTATGGTTATCCCACGTGAAGTAAAAGCATTAGACACGATTGAGTTCTGTAATTTATTAAAAATTGATAAAGCTCAATTTATAAAAACATATAAAAAAGCGTACCACTATTCGCCTAGATTACCTTCGGTTTTTGTGTCTCACCTTTCTAAAGAAGATTATGCTGTACTTCAAGAGAAAATGAGAAAATTTGAAGGTTTCTACATTCAAAAACGATCTCTTCGTCATTACGAAGCTTCTATTGGCGCGAATGTTTTGGGAGATATTGGTGAAGTTAATAATGCCATCATCAACAATAACCCATATTACAAAATGGGAGATTTAATTGGAAAACAAGGGATTGAATTATCTTACGAAGATGAATTAAGAGGTAAGAAAGGAATTAAATTTATTCAAAAAAATAGATTCAACAAAAATATAGGACCTTATAAAGAAGGCCAATTTGACACATTACCAATTCCCGGAAAAGACATAAAAATCACAATTGACGCTGCACTACAAGCTTACGGCGAACAATTAATGGAACACAAACACGGTGGAATTATTGCTATCGAACCTAGCACTGGTGAAATTTTAACTATGATATCTGCTCCTACTTACGACCCTAATTCTTTGGTAGGAAGAAAACGATCTCAGAACTTCACAAAATTGTATAACGATTCAATTGCCAAACCACTTTACGATAGAGGTTTATTAGCACAATACCCGCCAGGTTCTCCTTTTAAAGTTTTAAATGCACTTATAGGATTGCAAGAAGGCGTAGTAGACACACAGGATCAATTTACGTGTAACCATGGGTATAGCTACGGAAATAGAAAAATGGGGTGTCACGGACATCCGAGTCCGTTGTCTATGAATATGGGTATCTACGAATCCTGTAACTCTTATTTTGCCAACGTTTATAGACGAATTATTGAAAAATACGACACGCCTTACGAAGGTATGAACGTCTGGAACAAACATGTAACAAGTTTTGGCCTCGGAGACTATTTGGGATACGATCTTAAAATTGGAAGCCCAGGACGAATTCCTAGTGGGGATTTTTACGACAAATGGTACGGAAAAAACAGATGGAGAACGACCTTTACGCTTTCTAATGCTATTGGACAAGGTGAAATTGAAGCGACTCCAATTCAGTTAGCAAACATGGTGGCTGCCATTGCCAATCGTGGTTATTTTTATACGCCACACATTATAAAATCTATTGAAGGTCAAGAAATCGACGCGCATTTTACAACACCACGACATACCACAATCGACAAAAAGAATTTCGATCCTGTAGTACAAGGTATGTTCGATGTATATAATAAAGGTACGGCTGCTAATTTACAAGTAGAAGGCATAGAAATTTGTGGTAAAACAGGAACTGCGGAGAACTTTACAAAAATTGACGGTGTAAAAACACAACTTACAGACCACTCTATTTTCGTTGCCTTTGCTCCAAAAGACAATCCTAAAATTGCCATTGCTGTTTTTGTTGAAAACGGATATTGGGGAAGTCGTTTTGCGGGTAGAATTGCAAGTTTAATGGTCGAAAAATATTTACGTGGTACGATTTCTAGAACCGATATGGAAGACTGGATATTAAGTCATAGTTTAGAAAATGAATATGAAAAACCATATTCTGGAAATCCATTTTCTATTAATCGCGGTTCAATTTTAGAATTGGTAGAACCAACTGTAATTAACCATGACCATTTACTCCCAGCTAAACCCTAATTATGATTAGAGAAACCAACAGACATTTTTCTTTCGATTGGACAACTATTATTATTTTCATGTTGCTTGTTGGCTTTGGTTGGGTAAATATAGTTTCATCTTCCCATGTCGGGGAAACTATGGATTATTTAGATTTTTCTCAACCTTACGGAAAACAACTTGCTTTTATTGGATTAACTATTGGATTAATAGTTGTTATTTTATCGATTGAAGCGAAGTTTTACGAACGGTTTGCCAGTGTTATTTACGTCATATCTATGTTGTCTTTAATAGGACTTTTCATTTTCGGTAAAAACGTAAACGGAGCACAGTCATGGTACGGAATTGGGGGGATGACTTTTCAACCTAGTGAATTTGCAAAAGCAGCTACAGCCCTAGCTGTGGCTAAATATGTAAGTGATTTACAAACGGACATTAAACGATTTCCAGATCAGATTAAAACGTTTATAATCATATTTATACCTGCCTTTTTAATCCTGTTACAAAACGATGCGGGAAGCACAATTGTTTATGGCGCATTCTTCTTTGTGTTGTATCGCGAAGGACTTCCTCAAATTTACTTAACACTAGCAGTGAGTGTCGTTTTTATATCTATATTATCTTTAAAATTCGGACCTGTAATCACTTCAATTATTGCTGCTGTAATTATATTTTCTCAATATTTTTTAAGCAAAAAAAAGCCAATAATTGTACAACCTATTATCATTACTATAATTGCTGTGGCGATGTCTATTGGAGTTCATTTTTTTTATGACAATGTGCTTCAAGCACATCAAAAAGACAGAATAAGTTTATGGTTAAGATTAGAAAATGACACTAGTAAATTAGCTGAAATGCGCCGTGACATTTTATACAATCTATATGAGTCTGAAAAAGCAATTAGTTCTGGTGGTTTTGCAGGAAGAGGTTTTATGGAAGGAACCCGAACTACAGGAAAATTTGTACCCGAACAGCATACCGATTATATTTTTAGTACCGTTGGCGAAGAATGGGGATTTGTAGGTAGTGCTTTAGTCATTATCTTATTTGTACTCTTAATGCTACGCGTACTGCATCTTGCCGAGTTACAAAAATCGCAATTTAGTCGCGTTTATGGGTATTCTGTAGCATCAATCATGTTTCTCCATTTTATGATTAATATCGGAATGGTTATGGGGTTAATTCCAACCATTGGTATACCTCTGCCCTTTTTTAGTTACGGAGGTTCCGGTCTTTGGGGTTTTACTATTTTATTATTCATATTTATTAAGCTAGATTCTAATAGGATTAATGAATGGTAGCTAATTTTAGTTTTTAATTCATAAAAAGCTCAAATTTTAATTGTTTGTTAAGGGCAAAATAGTAATTTTAAAACACCTAACAAACCAGTTGTAGTTTAAAATATGCTAATATGAGTCGAAACTTTAGATTCCTTTTCATCCTAATTTTTATTGCCTCCCAAACTTACAGTCAGAATCAATTTTCAGAATTTACTATTTTATCCGAATCTAAAACTCTAAATATTGAACAAGCGCTAAGTGAATACATTCAATTTAATTCGGTTAGTGGTAATGAAAAAGAAGCTGGAGATTGGATAAAAGGATTGTGCGAACAAAACGGATTGCATATAAAGGAAATGGGCAGTACTAACAATAACTACAATTTTGCTGCATCTGTGTACCCCTTAAGCAGTGGTTTACCGAATATTATTTTACTAAACCATATAGATGTTGTGCCTTCAGGAGACATAACAAAATGGGAGCATGGACCTTTTTCTGGAGACATTACAGATACCGAAATATGGGGTCGTGGAGCTTTCGATAATAAAGGGAATGCTATTATGCATTTATTTAGTGTAATAGAAATCCTTCAGAAATATGGTAAAAATAAAATGCCATATAATGTGACTTTCTTGGCTGTATCCTGCGAAGAAACCCAATGTAGTGGAGGTGCTTCTTTCGTAGTAAATAATTTTTTTAAAGAATTAAATCCTGTGGTCGTATTAGGAGAAGGACCGCCTGCTTTTAATGATGTTTTAAAATCTCATCCGGATCAAAATTTATTCGGGATATCTATCACAAATAAAAGACCGTTGTGGTTAGAATTGTCATTAAAAATTAAAACCTCAGCTCACGGTTCTATCACACCTATAAACTATGCCAACAAAGGCATGATTAGAGCATTAGACAACCTTATAGAAAAAAAACAGAAAGTAGTTTATAACGAAACGAACATAAATATTTTAAAACAATTAGGACAATGGGAAAAAGGTGTTTCTGCTATAGCTCTTAAACATCCAAGACTTTTTAAAAGTTTACTGATACCTCAATTAAGAAAAAAACCTGAGTTATTCTCTTTGTTTTCAAACTCCATAACTTTAACGAGTGTGAATAGCCATAATGATGTTATAAATGTTATTCCAGATGAAGTTACAGCCCTTCTAGATTGCAGGTTATTACCACATCAGACCAATGAAGAATTTATTACAGACATTAAAAATCAATTAAAAAACAAGAAAATAACGATAAAAGTGATTCGAGAAATGCCTATTATTCCTCCTTCGGATGACAAATCGATGTTTTTTAATAAAATTAAAGATGCATTAAAAAAGAATTATCCAAACTCGAATACCTTAAGTGTTTCTGTACCTAATTATAACGATGTGAGTTATTTTAGAGCTAAAGGAATAAATTCGTATTGTTTTACGCCGATACAATTAGAACGACAATATTTAGAGCGTATTCATAACATAAACGAACGTATTCCAAGAGGTGTACTCATTAAAGGTAAACAAACATTTGTAGACTTTGTTGAAGATTGTTTTAATCAATAAACGCCACCTGATCTGGCATATTTTCATAAAATAAGGAGTCATTTAAAAACTAAAATTACGTTACATCTATAGCCACCTTAAAAACAATAATAGTTTAGCAACCACCATTTTTAAAATATCTTTAATACTTATAAGTTTAAAATTCACACTCTATGAAAGTAGCTTTTTTCAGTTCAAAATCTTACGACATTACCTCTTTCGAAAAACATAATAACGGTTCACATGACATTACCTTTTACGAAAGCACTTTAAACACAAAGACTGTAAAATTAAGTCAGGGTTGCGATGCGGTTTGTGCCTTTGTAAACGATCATTTACACGAGCGCACCATAAAGTTGCTAAGTGAATATGGTGTAAAACTTATTGCCATGCGTTGCGCTGGCTTTAATAATGTAGATTTAAAAGCAGCTAAAGCCCATAACATAAAAGTTGTACGTGTTCCTGCCTACTCGCCTATGGCTGTTGCAGAACATGCTACTGCTTTAATTTTAACATTAAATAGAAAGACACATAAGGCATACAATCGTGTTCGTGACGGTAATTTCTCTTTAGAACGTTTAACAGGTTTCGATTTATATGGCAAAACAGTTGGTGTGGTTGGAACGGGAAAAATCGGTCAGTATTTTTGTAAAATCATGACCGGATTTGGTTGTAAAGTAATTGCATACGATTTATATCCTAACGAAGATTTAAAAGCACTCGGCGTGACTTATGTTTCTATGGATGATTTACTTAATGCTTCAGATATTATTTCGTTACATTGCCCGTTAACAGAAGACACTCAACATTTAATTGGCAAAGTAGCATTTTCTAAAATGAAAAAAGGGGCCATGTTAATTAACACAAGTCGTGGTGGTCTAATTAATACTGTAGAAGCTGTTGAAGCTTTAAAGAATAAAACGCTTGAATATTTTGGTATAGATGTTTACGAGCAAGAAGAAAAACTGTTCTTTAGAGATTTATCTGAAAATATTATTATGGATGATGTTATTTCGCGGTTAATCTCTTTCCCTAATGTATTGATTACTTCGCATCAAGGATTTTTAACGCATGAAGCTTTAGAACAAATTGCGAATGTTACGCTTAAGAACTTAAATGATTTTGAAGCTGGAAAAACTTTAGAAAACGAAGTCGATTTCAACTAAACAGTTCCTAAAACCTCAAACTTTTAAGCAAATTCGGCTTTTTTACTTTAAAAAGTAAAAAAGCCGAATTTTTTATTTCGTCCAAGATAAATCTCCAATTTTAGAGCTCTGCCCACACACGTATTATACAATCCTTAAACGTCTCCAATTCAATAATCTAGAGTTTTACTCATTAGATGTGATGCAAGAACCATCACAACGTAGCTATTAGTTAAGAACTCTAGTTTAAAAATAATTACCTTTATGTCGTGTTAAGACATAATCTTTACTATTAATTTGAATATTTTAAAAACCGACTTATCATGGCTTTAGGAGCATTTTCCATCAGTTTAAATGTAAAAGACATTCATATCTCTAAACTTTTTTATGAGACTTTAGGGTTTACCGTTTTTGGCGGCGATATCGAAAAAAATTACCTCATCATGAAAAATGGTGAGACGTTAATCGGATTGTTTCAAGGGATGTTCGATACCAATATTTTAACCTTCAATCCGGGTTGGGATCAAGATGCTAAAACAGTAGAAACGTTCACTGATGTAAGAGAAATTCAGAAAGAATTAAAATCAAAAGGCATTCATTTATCTTCAGAAGTAGACGAAACATCCAAAGGTCCTGGAAATATCATTATTATAGATCCCGATGGTAATCCAATCCTTATCGACCAGCATATTTAGACTATTGTTATTCCGCTTATTTCAGGTATAAGAAATTTATTGTTTCATTAGCAACCATGTTAAACATTCACTAAATATTATATATCAATCCTTTAAGTTAATTTAGTTTATTATATTTTTAGATTATAGAAAACACCAACTTATAACTAAACTTAGCTAGCATGATGCAGAATTACATTTTTGATAACGTTCTTAAAAAACACAGGGTATTAACTTTATGTGTATTTTGCTTATCATTTTCGACGAATCTACTGGCTCAGGATACAGAGACCACATCAAAAAAAGAATACGGTTATAATAACACTACAGGAGTTTCAACATATAATCCTTTAAATTATTTAACGTATACACAGCAAACAAATAAAGAAAAACACTATGCTTTAGGTCAATACAAAGTTTTTAGTAATGCGTTTACGTTTGCACCCATATCGCACCTAAAACTAACTGCCGAAGGTGGACCTGTAACACAACAATCCTTTTTCAGTCCATTACCTCCAAATATCCATTTGTATTACCGTGCCGAAATTTCTTATGCGATTTCAGATTATGTTCAACCCTATATTTACACGCAACATTTAAGCGCTCCTCTAAATCAGAATTCAAGTATTGAAGACGACAACTTACGTTTGAATCCATTTTTTATGCAATCGGAAATTGGTACGGGTGTAAAAACAGAGGTTAATGGATATCTTTTAGAAACTGGCGTTAGAACAATGACAGATCCAACTCTTGATGCTCAAACGTCGT
Organism: Formosa sejongensis; assembly: GCF_033447105.1. NCBI lineage: Bacteria > Pseudomonadati > Bacteroidota > Flavobacteriia > Flavobacteriales > Flavobacteriaceae > Formosa > Formosa sejongensis. The sequence goes on along the minus strand of NZ_JAWQUN010000001.1, from coordinate 390,541 downwards.
CAACTCAGGTGTTTTCTAAAATTATTAAGAAATTCTAGATATTTTCATTAAGCTACTTTATATCGTATTACAACTAAAATTGGTGGTATTATTCTCTTATCTTTATAGGAATAAATATCCTCATTAGGATATATTCTATTCTTTTCCATTCACATTATGAAAGTACTTTTAACAGGAGCCACCGGATATATTGGTAAGCGTTTATTGCCCGTTTTGGTTGCTCAAGGTCATAACGTAGTCTGTGGGGTTCGTGACCCGAAACGGTTTAATCCTCCAGAATCTATTGCTCCAAATATTAGTGTAATTACCATAGATTTGTTAGATGAAACTAGCCTGAAAAATATCCCAAAAGATATTGATGCAGCATACTACCTCGTACATTCTATGTCGGCTTCTAGCGACTATCAAGACCTAGAAAAACAATCGGCTATATACTTCCGAGACGCTTTAAATAAAACAGATGCCAAACAGGTTATTTACTTAAGTGGCATTGTAAACGACGATAAATTATCCGAACATTTAAATTCACGACAAACCGTAGAACACGAACTGGACAAGGGAAACTATAGTTTAACAACGCTACGAGCAGGAATAATTATTGGCTCAGGAAGTGCGTCATTCGAAATTATAAGAGATTTGGTTGAAAAACTTCCCATAATGGTAACGCCGCGTTGGTTAAACACCAAATGCCAACCGATTGGAATAACAGACGTGATTTCATTTTTAAGCAAAGCCTTAAACAAAAAAGAAACCTACGGAAAAAACTTTGACATTGGCGGACCCGATATTTTAACGTATAAAGAGATGCTTTTACAATTCGCCAAATCACGCGGACTAAAACGATACATTTATATCGTTCCTGTCATGACGCCTCGCCTATCTTCGTATTGGTTGTACTTCGTCACATCAACGTCATATAAACTTGCAATCGCACTTGTAAACAGCATGAAAGTTGAAGTGATTTGTAGAGATAATGAGATTAATACTATTTTAGGTATCACTCCTATTTCTTATAAAGAAGCACTAAGCAAAGCCTTTAAAAAGATAGAAACTAACGAAATTATATCGAGTTGGAAAGATGCTTTAAGCAGCGGTACCATGAATATTAATATGTCCGATTTTATACAAGTACCCACTCACGGATGTTTTATTGATACACGCGAAAAAGCATTTAATAATAGAGCAGAATGCATAGAACGTATTTGGCGTATTGGAGGAGAAACCGGCTGGTATTACGGTAACGGCTTATGGAAAATAAGAGGTTTTGTAGATAAACTTTATGGAGGTGTAGGCTTACGTCGCGGACGCACACATTTAGACGCTTTATTTCCTGGTGATGCGCTAGATTTTTGGCGTGTTTTGTATGCCAATAAAGACGAAGGACGTTTACTTTTGTTTGCTGAAATGAAATTACCCGGAGATGCTTGGCTCGAATTTAAAATAAAAGATAACACCTTAGTACAAACGGCTACTTTTAGACCTGTTGGGTTATCTGGCCGATTATATTGGTATAGCGTACTCCCGTTTCATGGTTTTATTTTTAAAAACATGCTAAAAAACCTTACCGCTTAAAAACATAATTATTACATTTTCCCCCATGACTTATACCCTTTTTTGGTTTAGACGCGATTTAAGATTAACAGATAACACTGGACTTTTTGAAGCTTTAAAAAGCAATACAAATGTGCTTCCTATTTTTATTTTCGACGAACATATTTTAGATGAATTAGAAGCTGATGATGCCAGAGTAGAATTTATTCATAAGTCATTAAAAGATATAAATGCTGAATTACATACGTTCGCGTCCTCAATCTTATGTCTAAAAGGAAAACCTATAGAAGTTTGGAAAAAACTGATTAATGATTACACGATTGAATCGGTGTATACCAATACAGATTACGAACCTTATGCTAAATCACGGGATGCAGAAGTTGAAGCTTTGTTATCTGAAAACAATATCACTTTTCATCCATTTAAAGATCAGGTTATTTTTGAACCTCACGAGGTTTTAAAGCAAGATGGAAATCCATATACGGTTTACACACCATACAAGAATAAATGGTTAGAACATTTTAATGGCGTCACACTTCATACAGCACTTCAAACTAATAATTTACATCAACATACATTTGATTTTCCGAGTTTAGAGTCTATCGGATTTAAAGCCTCTACAAAAACGGTAAAACCTTTTGGACTTGAACAGGTCGGTAAATATGAGACGTATCGCGATTTTCCGAATAAAGATATCGGGAGTTATTTAGGTCCACATTTACGTTTTGGAACCGTTAGTATTCGCGAAATTATATCAGAATTGAAACCTGAAGACAGCACGTTTTTAAGCGAATTAATTTGGAGAGAATTCTTTATGCAGATTTTATTTCATTTTCCTAAAGTGGTGAATGCCAATTTTAGAAATAAATACGATGACATTGCATGGCGAAATAACGAAGGGGAGTTTAAATTATGGTGTGAAGGAAAAACAGGCTACCCGATGGTTGATGCCGGCATGCGACAATTAAACAAAACCGGATATATGCATAATCGGGTGCGCATGGTCACTGCTGCTTTTTTATGTAAACATCTATTAATTCATTGGACTTGGGGAGAAGCGTATTTTGCTAAGCATTTATTAGATTACGAATTAGCAGCTAACAACGGAAACTGGCAATGGTCGGCTGGGACCGGTTGCGACGCGGCTCCTTATTTTAGAATATTCAATCCGATTACGCAATTAGAAAAATTCGATAAGAATTTAGAATATGTAAAAACTTGGATTCCAGAATTTGGCACTAAGGATTACCCAGAACCCATTGTCGACCATAAAGAAGCTAGAGTTCGTGCTTTAGACACCTATAAAGCTGGCATTAGAAATTAAACGTTTTTAGACTCAAAATCAATCGTGTGTTAATTATTATATGTTCATTTTTTTCATTGATAAAAAGATCCTTCGACTTCGCTCTGGATAAACCAAGCCAAAAAAATCTAGGCTTACGAACTTTTATCTAAATTTTTCGTTCACCATCTAAATTTAAAGAACTCGCTACTGAAAATCAATAATATAAATACTTTCGTTTAGCTCAAACAGCTTTAAATTTTACGATACTTTCTCTTCAAATTTTACAGTAAATTTTCGATAGGCCAACCAAAAAAAACAAAATTCAACTTATATATAAAAAGTAACTCCCTCATTATAAGTGATTCCATAAAGCAATATCTCTTTTTGGAAAAAAGAAATTAAGTGGTTTTAGAGTCGAAATAACGGAAGCCTTCAATATTTAAAAAGATAAGTAATAGTCCGTAAATACTATCTTCAATAGGAATTGTAAATATGCGAATACCCATATTTTCAGCATTATTATACCACACAATTGGTGCTTCTAAAAAAGTTCCTGTTAGTATACCATTACTTGCTAAAAAGAAAGGTAGAATAAATAAATACGTGAGATAATGGTAGCTTAAATCTACTTTCTCCCATTTCAAATACATTAAATACAAGGCAGTAAATCCGCATGCTGTTGCTGTGTACCAGCGATTAGAATACAATATAGCTAACACTGAAAATAAGATAATGAAAATTGTAGTAATATGATGCTGACTTCTTTTCAACGGGTTGTGTCTTACCAAGTATGTAAAAGCGAAATAAGAAAAGACACAGCAAAATGGAATACAGATAAAAAACAAGATTTCCTCCAGCGGTAAATTACCAAGAAAGATTCCCGTTAAATACTCAGGATTAAATCCCCATACACCCATAGCGGTAAAGGCATAATCCCAAATTAAGAAAAGTATAGTTATTATTATATTGGCTTTAAAGAAGGGTATCCAATGTTTGTAAAAGGCATGTTTAGAATAAAAACTAGCAATTAATGGAACAAACAGACAAGCCAAATCGACAATTAAATATGTAAACGACTTCATTTCTTTTGGTATTTTTCATGATACTTTTCAGGAACATTCAACATCCCAAAACACTCTCCTTCTTCCTTGCCTAAGTGTTTATGATGTACTTTATGTGCTTTTCTCAAACCAATTAAATACTTGTTTTTGGTCTTACTAAACCATTTAAAACGCTGATGTATTAACACATCGTGCACTAAAAAATAGGCTATCCCGTAGAATAATATTCCTAGTCCTATAAAGAATAAGACGTTCAATTCTGGGTTAATTCCGAAGTAAAACAAAGCAATACTAGGTATGGCAAAAATGACAAAAAAGATATCGTTTTTTTCGAACACATGCGGGTATTTTGGCTGATGATGGTCTGCGTGTAAATACCACAAAAAACCATGCATCACGAATTTATGCGTCAACCACGTAATCGCTTCCATTATTAAAAATGTAGCGAGTGTAACAACTATATATAATACAATTTGCATCATCAGTTATTTGTATATTTTATTAATGGTTAATAAGATCTCTCGCTTATACGTTTCTGGCAAATCGGAAGCTGCGATATGCGTATTTATAAAATTATAATCGGCTTCCTTATCATCAGAATAATTTAAAAAACCTGGTAAACTTACTTGTGTAAGCAATCTTACATAGCGTCCTTCAATATTATTTGGATGCGATTTCACGAAATCTTCTAACAGCTGTTTTCCTTCCTTAAAATAAGATAATTTTTTGAAAGGCCAAGAGGTATATTCCGCTTTTCTCATAATTGCAGATGCCTTATAAGGTGTTTTTAAATCGCAATTCACATCTTCTGCAGATTCTAAAAACGAGTTGAGAGTAGCTTCCGAATTAATATTGTGGAAACCCTCTCTAATGGCTGGCATATCGCTACAATTCATTTGAGAATTCATAGTTAAAAAGAGTATTATGATTAGAGATTTAAATAACATTTAATTTATATCGTATATATGCTTTGGTTAAAATAACAAGTTTTAGAGGGTTCGAAATACGAATACGCTCGTACAATAATCGTTTTGAGTCTAATCGCTTTAGTTTATGAAGCAATTTCAAATAGTACTTGTATGCTAAATACACACCTAACCTACTTTCCATAGGTAATTGCACGATACCTTTATAAGCTTCTTCGAAATCCGATTCTATATCTCTAATAATATCTTCTTTCGCTAAATTAGTCAGGCCTTTTTTATTCACATTGGGAAAATACGAACGCCCTAGAACTTCGGTATCATCTTTAATATCTCTTAAGAAATTCACTTTCTGAAATGCCGAACCCAAATATTTTGCAGAATCTTTTAAAGCGTTAAACTTATCCTCGTCGTTATTTACAAATACCCGTAAACACATTAAACCAACTACATCGGCCGATCCATATATATAATTCTTATAGGCCTCGTCGGTATCGTATTCTGTAATCTTTAAATCACATTCCATACGTTTTAGAAAATCGACTACATATGTCTGTAAATCATACGCTCTAACGACCTCTTGGAACGCATTAATAATAGGATTTAAACTTATTTTACGTTCCAGAGCTTTATGATAATCGGCAACGAATTCATGAAATAATTCCTCTTGATTATAACCTTCAAACGAATCTACAATTTCATCGGCATAGCGCACAAAGCCATATATAGCGTATATATGTGGTCTGACTGACGGCGCGAATAATTGTATACCCCAAGAAAATGAGGTACTGTATTCTTTAGTAATTATTTTACTACATTTTAAACTGGATGTGTCGAAAAGTGCCTTCATGATTTAGAATATTTTAAAATTAATTCGCTTACAATTTTTCCTGAAATCAATGATGGAGGAACTCCTGGTCCAGGAACTGTTAATTGTCCGCAGAAATATAAATTATCAACTTTTTTACTTTTTAATTTCGGTCGCAAGACATGAGTTTGCATTAGTGTATTTGCCAATCCGTAGGCATTCCCTTTATATGAATTATAATCGTCTTTAAAATCGTTTACACAATATGATTCTTTAAAGAGGATCGTAGATCTGACATCACAACCAACCGTTTTCTCTAGCCGTGTTATCAGTTTATCAAAATACTCAGCTCTAATTTCTGGAGTATCTTCTAAATCAGGTGCAATTGGCATTAAAAATATACCAGCTTCTTTACCTTCTGGAGCAGCTATAGCATCTGTTTTACTTGGAAAACTTGCATAAAACAAGGGTTTTTCTGGCCAAGTTTTAGTATCGTAAATGGTTTCGGCATGGGCTTCAAAATCTGTATCGAAAAATAAGGTGTGATGCGTTACATTTTCGATAGATTTATCGAATCCTACAAAAAACAATAAAGCAGAAGGCGCGAACGTTTTCTTATCCCAATACCCTTCCGAATACTGTTTAAATGATTCTGGCAGTAATGTTTCTGTATGATGATAATCCGCGCCACTTAATAACACATCGCATGGATAATCTTGTTGTGCTGTCGATACACTTTTCACCTGTTTCCCGTCTAAATTGATAGAAGTAACTGCTTTATTCGTTTCAAATTTCACACCCAAACTCAAGGCTAGTTTCTCTATACCTTTTACAACTTCATACATGCCTCCCATGGGATGCCATGTCCCTAATTTAAAATCGGCATAATTCATAAAATTGTAAAACGATGGTGTATTACTTGGTTTTGCACCTAAAAACAACACCGGAAATTCCAATATTTTTTGAAGCGATTCATTTTTAACGTAACTCGCCACTTGTTTTTTAATGGTTTTTAGAAAAGCACCTGATTTTGTTATGGTGTCCCAATTCACAATTTCGAAAAGATTTTCACCTGGATTATACACCAAGTCTTTTATAGCAATATTGTAATTGTCTTCAGACTTATTAATAAATTTCTGAAGCGCTTTACCACTATTAGGTTCTATAGCTTCAAACGTGGATTTAATTTTTTCTAAATCGTCTTCAATCGCAATAGATTCATTGGGGTTAAAATATATCTTATAGGCTGGATTTAATTTTTTCAACTTATAATAATCGGTTGTAGAGGCCTTAAAATCATTAAAAAAGGAGTCAAAAACATCAGGCATCCAATAAAACGTTGGACCAATATCGAACACAAAACCATCTTTCTTAAATTGTCTTGCACGACCTCCAATGGTGTCGTTTTTTTCCAGAATTGTAACATCGAAACCCGCTTGAGCTAAATAACAGCTCGCCGATAAGGATGAAAATCCAGACCCCATTATTATTATTTTTTTATTTATCATGTGTATATCAAAATCGCTTTTAATAAATCCGACAACAATTAAGTTACCATTGCCGGATTTAACTACTTAACCAACCTGTTGATTTTTAACCTAATATAATCTATTTATTTTAATTAGTTAGGCAAAAGCACACGATCTATAACGTGAGCAACACCATTTGACGCCATAACATCGGCAGCTATTATATTTGCATTTTCTCCAGTAGCATCTTGGATTACATAAGCATCTCCAGACATTATTACATTTATACTATTTCCAGCGAAAGCAGTTTCTACAGACGTTTCAGATAAATCTGCTGCATAAACAGCTGAAGGAATAACATGGTATAATAAAATGTTTTTAAGTAAGGCCATTTCCTCATCTGTATTAAAATCGTCTAAACTATTATAGTCATCTCCTAAAGCATTAAGCAAAGCAACAAATGCATCGTTAGTAGGAGCGAATACGGTAAAAGGACCTGCACTGTTTAAAGTTTCTACCAAACCAGCTTTAATAACTGCTGCTTCTAAAATCGATAAATCGTCGTTTCCTACTACTATTTCAACTAAAGTCATACCATTTAGCATGTCTATAATCTCTTGAGGAAGTAATACTTTATTAATAATGTGCACTACACCATTTGATGCTTCTACATTTGCAGTTGTAACCATTGCCGAAGTATCTGTAGCGTCTTCTATGTACACGCCATTGGTTAAATCTACCATTAGGTTTTCCCCTTGTACAGTAGAAATCTCTTGATTGTCACTAAGCTGATTTGACATTACTGCCGCTCCTGCTACAACATGATATTGTAGAATTGTTGCTAACATTTTTCTGCCTTCGGTAGTATCAAAATCGGCTAAACTATTATAACCATCTAATTGATTTAACAGATTTGTAAAAGCCTGATTGGTTGGTGCAAATACGGTAAATGGTCCGTCTCCACTTAAAGTACCGACTAAATCGCTATCGTCTTCCTTGTCTGCCATAATTAAAGCTGAAACCAAACTGCTTAGATCTGAAGTTTCTTGAGCGGTTTCAACAATATTATTTTCTTCCATTACTTTAACTCCATCATCATCACTATCACAAGATGTAACAACTAAAACTAAGCTAAATAAAGCTACTAGGTATTTTAAATTTGTTTTCATGTCTATATTTTTTATCATTAATGTTATACAAAACTATAAATTATATTTCATTTGTCCAACTTTATTATTATTTAATTAGACAAATGTATTTTAACAAAAGCTTTAAAAAGTCTTTTATTTGTTTAACTTTGTCCAACTAACACTTAGACATGAGTAATTATACAATGGCACAAATTGTGTCTTTAACAGGCATAAAATCGCATACTTTAAGAAAATGGGAAAGTCGTTATAACTTTTTAGAACCTTTGCGGACGGATACAAACATTAGATATTATACCGATGAACAATTAAAGAAATTACTAAATATTGGTATTTTAACTCGGAATGGGTTTCGAATTTCTAAGATTGATGGGATGTCTGAAGAAGACATTCATAATGAAGTCACCAAAATACTTTTAGAAGGCTCTTCGGAAGATGAAGTAAGTGCGCTAATACTGAGTATGATTACGTTAAATGAAGATGAATTTGACGCTACTATAAATGCTCAAATTCTTAAAATGGGCTTAATTTCTACCATAACGGGACTCATTTATCCCTTTTTAGCACAAGTTGGTGTATTATGGGGAGTAAATAAAGTGATGCCTGCACAGGAGCATTTTATCTCTAATTTAATTAGACAAAAAATATTTACAGCTATAGAATTATTACCGAAACCGCTACCAAATGCACCTAAAGCCATACTGTTTTTACCAGAACACGAGGATCACGAAATTGGATTATTAGTAGCCTCTTATATTGCTCAGAAAATAGGATGGAGGGTGTATTATTTAGGGCAGAATGTACCTAACGAAAATATTAAAATGGTGGCAGAAATCACAAAACCGGATATTTTAGTCACCATGTTTATTACACACTCTAGAAAATCTATAGAATCCAGGCTTTTAGGACTAACACAAGAACTTGATATTCCCATAGCTGTATCGGGTTATATTGAAAATCCAGATGATTTAAAAATAATTTCAGAACATATTCATTATTTAAGTAGGCCCGAAGATTTTATACCCCTATTACAGACTATTAAAAATTAATCGTGCCCTAAATACTATTATATGTTCATTTTTTTCATTGATAAAAAGATCCTTCGACTTCGCTCTGGATAAACCAAGCCAAAAAAATCTAGGCTTACGAACTTTTATCTAAATTTTCGATAGGCCAACAAAAAAACAAAATTCAAATTATATAGAAAAAGTACCTCCATTTACGCAAGTAATCCCATAAAGTGAACAGCGGAACATCTTTTTAGAAAAAGAAGCTTCAGGTTTAGTACGCTAATTATTTTGTATTAAATGTTTTTATCACCTTAAATTGATATACGATATCATTTGAACGCACTAGATTATTCGTACCATTAGTGTCGGTATAGTTTTTAGTATATTGATAGGATAAATTAGCTTCAAGTTTAAAATCCTTATTAAATTGATAACCTATTCCTGGAGAAACTCGAATAACGTCATTAAATTGAGAGGCACTTACTAAGTTAAAGAACGCTTCTACAGAAACAGGCATGTAGAATCCTTGGTCCTTTGAAAAAACCAAGCCTTCTAAATTAAAAATTGCTGTAACTTTATATCTAAAACGCAATCCAAAAACCTGATTCCCTGGCTCTTTAGAAAACACAAAACGTTCTTCTAGCCTTAATAGCTGATTAAACTGAACTCTAGGACGTATTTTAAACCCTAACTGATACCCTTGAAAGGGTCTAACCTCGAAAGATCCATAATTACCTTCTTCTTCTGTTGTTAGCAAATAAAGACCTGTACCCCACAGTAATTTCTCCGTATGTTTTATACGTTTAAAGATAAATTTATCTTTAAAAATAAGTTTATCAAACGTCTTTTGGTATGATCCTTTTAAAATATAACGATGCCAACTTTTTGGCCATATGGTTCTGACTCCTATATTACCAACAATTTTCTCTCCATCTCCTACATTCCAAGACGGATCGTAGTCTAACCACAATTGTTGCGAAAAATCACTTTCAGTATTCTGTGCATTAACTTCTTGAATAGATGTTATAAAAAAACCTACAAATAAGCAACCTAAAATAGTTCTTATTGCTATCCTATTAAAAGGTTTAGAGGCACATACAACTTCGAAAGGCATTTATTTAATTTATATTAATTTTTAAATAATCGTAATTATATTACGACACTATTAGAATTTTACAGACTCTAAATGTATAAAAAACATGAAGTAAAATGACAATCTATTTTAATAAATTTTCCTTATACAGGAATTTTTTAATCATTTTATACGAACTTTAAAACAGATTTATTTCACAAAATTGCTATTGCTTTTTTTTCGTAAAACTGACCTTGCCAAATCTTTAATTCAATAAACTTTCTATCAATTTTAGCGACTACCTCAAAGTTTTTAAGTCCGTTCCATTGCGGAGCTAATTGCAAGTCTTTTGGGGATTCACTTATAAAACGCTCAATTATGATATCAAGTCGGAGTAATCGTATAAATCCGGCAATAAATTCAATATAGCTTTCTAAAGTTGATAAATTAAAATATTCTGAATTATCCTTGTATCGATAGGCCATAATAGATTTTTTTACAATCTGTAAATGATGAAGTTTTAAAGTATGTATAGGTAATCATTAAAGTACTTTGGAATGATGTAATAAATCGGCTTTAGATTCTCCTGGTAAACCTATAATCACATGAGCACCTAAACAAATACCTTTGTCTATACATTTCTCGAAAATCAAAATAGTATCTTCAAACGCATGGCAATGATTAACCTTTATCATAGTAGAATTTAACGTACTTTCTACTCCAAATTAAGGAGCCACATAATAGGATATAGAAAAATGATATAGGTAATCTATAATTTCATCAGAAATACAATCTGGTCTCATGCCAATAATATTGGGAACACTAAGCGTTTATTTATTCATCTTTTTAAAAAAAATCGAAATAGGTATTAGTATACACTTGAAATAGGCTAAATATTTCTAAGTTTTATATTGGGTAGAAAACCGAGTAACACCCTTCTTTCAATTGCGAAGTAATACTGGTATTCGTCTTAAAATAACCCGATGTAAAGGAATCATTATTACAATATGTTTATCTTTTAGAACCAGCCCTATTCGGACAGGAAAACCCAATATCTAAAGCTGTTGTTTGAACACATTAATCAAATTTGAATTTCATATTCGAGGAATAATCTAGGTAACGTTTACCTGTAATTAGCATAAGAAGAAATAAAATATAAATTACCGATAATTAATACGTTAGAATATAATAAAAGTTATACTTGAATAGACTAAGATTAATATAAAAATTAGAGATGTTTCAGAATCTCATCCTGAGAAGCATATATTATTTTTACTAATTCAAAATCAATAGGATCTTTAAGAGAAACAAAATATTTTAACTGCCAAACTTGTGTCCGCTTAGCTTGAGAACTCGAAGCCACATCCCAAGGTGGATATACACGAAATCCGCGTTTTCCCTCTTTAGTTGATGTAGTTACTAAACCATGGGAAATACCAGCTGCTTTCGGAATTACAAACTGCCCTAATAACTCATCTTTACATACATTAATCACATAAAAATCGAAAGCATCATCTTCACAAAAAGGTTGCGTTACATCATTCTTATTTCGATTCCAAAATGTAACGAATTGCCCTACTTTCTTGGGTGTAATTTTAGCAGTTCTACAAATAATATATTTGTCGTTTAATGTAAATTGACAGGCTTCATAAGCTGAGCCTTCTGACTCAGATACAAAACCGGAAATTATCAATGAACAAGGTTTGTATATTTTGGTATTTATTGTTTTTAGAACAGATGTCATTTGGAAAATTTTATAGGCAGTCTAAAATAAGTAAAATAGCAGTAAACAAACAACTATTGATTACATAAATCAATCATTTAAACTCTAATTATAATCTTTATGAAATAGTAGCCGATGCATCTATTTTAACGACACTATAAGTATCCAAAAAGTCGATAAGGGTTCCTTGTTTTTCAAAATCTTCTGCAAACCATTCAAAAATCTTTGAGATTTCAATCGCGTCTTTAGAAATGGAATTCTTAGATGTATCATTCACATAACGATTGGTAGCCGCTTCTAATTGTTGTTACAATTGAATTGCGATATATGCTTCATTTAACAAATCAGGGCAAGGATACGAGGTTCATTCATTTTACGAAGAATTTCATGCTCAATAGCACCTAAACTATAGGTTTTATCTGCAATATCAATAAATTCAATATCCCAAGGCTCTTTTATATCTCTAATACTTTTAACAGAATAATGATCTAGAATTAATTTTATAATGAATGCATTGTAAGTATTAATCCAATAGGCTAATTTTTCGTTTTTACTCCAAGAATTTAAAGGCGCATTATTTCCTAAAACAATTAAAATAGTCTTGAAGTTCTTTTTCATCGTCTTTAAAACCTTCATAATTCACCTGACCGTCTTTAGTCACATATTTTGACAATAAAATAGTCCATTGCGCGTGATCCACGACACTTTTGGAATCAAGAATCTGGTTATTCTGAAATTCGCTTACCTCATGCAGATTTGTAACCATTGCTAAAGGCATATATAAAAAGAGTAAAAAGTAACATTTCATCTATTTGGTTTCTTTAAAAGACTCTATTTAAAGCCTTTCCTAACAGTTAAGCCCTCAAACTCTTTTGACATATTATTCCTCGAATTTGAAGTTCACGTTATAAAACCAACCGCCTGTTTTTTAAGCATAATTTTCTAAATAAGGTTCCCAACTGTAGGCATTAAATTTAAGCTTATAAGGTCTATTTCCCAATTCTAAGACATGTATTAAAATCTGTTTTACACCTTTTAAACTTCCAAAATCTCCTTGAAACCAAAACAATATTTTAGACGTATGTATGGTTTTTGCATCAATATCAACACGTGTTTCAGAGGACAGGAACGCATACAAAGCATCATCGAGTTGTTTATTTAACTTTTCAAAAGTATAAAAAGCTATTGGCGGACAACTTTTAGCACCACAATTTAAAGCAAAATGAATGCGGTAATCTATTTTCTCTACCGCCAATTTTCGAATTAAAGTGGCAGCAAATAGATTAGGCAAATAACCTAAACTCATTTTCCATCGGTATCTTCTCAAAATACCGTGTTCAATATCGTCTAGGCTAAAAAAGGTTTCTGCTATATTAATTTCTTTTTTTAAGAACATGCGTTTGCCTTGAGTATGATCGCGTCCCGCTAATATTTGAAAATACGCATTGTAAATATTTATCCAAAACGTATTCTTTTTTCTGTCTGTAATTAATTGAGACGTTAACTCGGTTATAGACATCGTATGCAATGCATGTTCTATTAAACGCGTATCTTTTCTCAGTTTAACATTTAATAACAACGCTTCAGATAGCGATAGCAAACTGTTTAAATTATTCATTGACTTAAGAAAAATGTGATGGTCATGTATCAGGTTATAAAATATGACTACAAACCGAACCCGCCTTTTTAAGTTAGTCGGAAGAAAATTTAAACTTGACTCATTTTTATTCTATATAATCGAATTTTAAAATATTGCCCTTCCCTTTCTTTCCTTCATTAGAGATATACAAATCCCCATTTTCAGTAAAAAAGATGCCCTCTGGCTGCGTAAACTGATCATAATCTAACGAATATGTATTCAAAATTTCACCTTCCTGATTCATTTCAACCATTAATTTTCCAACCGACGAAATAATATATAACGTATTCCTTTTGGGATGCATTGCTAGGCCACTTGGAGCAAAGTGATGTTTCTTATTTTTAGGGTTAAAATGGTTTTTTGAAATGGTATAAACAGGAGTTTTACCAAGTGTATTTGTTTCTAAATTGAATTCATAAATTACATTTTGATTCGTGCCATCAATTTCAACCTCTTCTTTACAAGCAACTAGCAACCGATTACGTTCTTTGTCAAAATAAAGACCTTCCGTATCTTGCTTTTCGGTTAAAAAGGTTTTGTGCTTCTCAACTTTTGGAGTGGTTTTAAAATCATTAATTTGGTAAATAGTTCCGTTAGATTTTAATACATATACCGTATTTCCTGAAACAGCTAGATCTTCATAATCACCATCTTTTCCAAATTTATAACTCTCGTCTACTTTTTTAGTCTCTAAATTATATTCATATAACTTACCTTCTTCATCATTAACACTCAATATATGTGGAAAATTTAATACCGATATTCCAGAAATTTCAACTAGCTTTCTCGGCATTTTCCACTCTTCCGATGGTTTATCTAATGTATAGGATGTAGAAATATCATGTTTAGAATTCGGGTTTTTACAAGTCATAAATAATAATAAAAGAAAAATAGTTTTAAACATAATATTGGATTTCAAATAACAAATGCATGTGAATTTAGTGTTTTCTATTTAAAATAAAAAGAGTCCTACAAACTTCATAATCCCAAAATAATTGATTTTCGACTCCATTGAGCATAAGAAAACCATGTAATTATTAAAAACAATTAAGCCTGGTATTTATTTAATCACACGGATCTAAGCATCGAAATTATTTTAATTTTAATGGTAAGTTTGCCATTAGCTTTAGTCGCTACTTTATTTTTAAATTGTTATGACATAACTTTAGCAGACCGCTTTTTAACCACAATTATTATGAGAATTATTTCAATTTTTATTCTTGGTATTGTTTTTTGCTTGTCGTCTTGTAAAAAAGAAAATAAAAAAACTACAGCAAAAGCATCGCAAGGCACACCTGTAGTTTATGTTACAAATTATCCGCTTTATTATTTTGCAAACCGTATTGGCGGCGAAGTTATCGACTTACATTTCCCAGCTTCTGAATTGATTGAACCTGCGATTTGGAAACCAGAAACCGATACTATTGTAGCCATGCAACAAGCAGATTTTATTTTTATTAATGGAGCATATTATGAAAAATGGCTTATGAACGTTTCTCTTCCAGAGAATATCATTGTAAACACAGGTGCTTCATTTGAAGATAAATTACTAGGAAACGGGGAAGTATTCTCCCATTCTCATGGCGAAAATAAAACACATCTACATACAGAAACAGCTTATACAACATGGCTAGATCTCGCGTTTGCGAATAAACAAGCGGAAGCTATAAAAAATACGTTATCAGAAAAATATCCAGAATTAGAGGATACGTTTAACAGTAATTTCAAAACATTATCCAACGAATTACTGGAATTAGATATGGAGTTTAGAAGTGTAGGCTCACAAATGCAGGAAGCCAATATAGCTGTACTTTTTTCACATCCGGTCTATCAATACTTTCAAAAAGCATATGGTATTAAAGGGGAAAGTTTGCATTGGGAACCTTACGACAATATAGATCAAGATAAATTACAGGAAATAGTGCATCTAACTAAACATCAAAATATAAACACTTTAGTTTGGGAGGCTGCTCCTAAAACCGAAAGCGCAATTACTTTAGAAAAACATGGAATTAAAAGCGTAATTATTGCCCCGTTATCAGGAGAACCAAACGATGGTGACTTTTTATCAGTTATGATTCAGAATTTAAACACCTTAAAAGGTATTTCTCTTCCTTAACCACTAGATAATAGAACGTATTCAATTATTAAAACAAAATTGAAGTAGAACAAACTGCACTCTTATACAACATTATATTTTAAGATAAAGCTCTGAGGGCAGACCTATTTCAGGTCACACTTTTTATTTCGTATTAAATAACATGAAACAAACGTTGAATAACATGTTATAAAAAAAGGCTTCTCGTTATAATTCCAAGAAGCCTTTTTTATGTTTTTAGCTGAATTTACTCTCTATTTATCTCTAACTTTTCAGCAAAATATTCACAGAAATCCTTCATTGTAGCGGTCATTTTTTCGTCTTGAGTTGCACGATTAAACGTATCACTCATCGCTACTAAAGTTTGATGAAAAAATACTTTCATTTCATCTACAGGCATATCTTTAGTCCACAAATCGATACGCAACGATTCTTGAGCTTTACTATCCCAAACCGAAAGCATCATCGCTTTAGCTTCTTCATTATTAATACCGCCATCTTCTGCCGTCCAATTTAATTTTTCAGGAACGCGATTTTCGTCTAATTCTACAGTTAATTGTATCGTTGATGTAAGCTGTGCCATTATTTTTTTGGTTTAAATTTTGAATGATTAAAAATATCTTCAGAACTCATGTTTAACATGTCTTTAAAAGATACCTCTTTATTATTTTCCATATACGCTTTTACAATTTGCCATCCCATATACTCTCCTATTCTACCTGGCGATTGATTATCTACATCGGCTAAATAAAATTTAGAAAATGGTGCTGTATTTATAAAACGTGCTGGTAGTTTGGAATCTGTACTAAACAACAATTCACGCTCTACAAAATATTGCCAAATATAAGCTTCGTTAGCTTCTGCCCATTGTAATTCTGCTGTGGAATATTCTATTTTTTCTGCATCCGTTGCAAACGGAATCATAAGATCTTTAAAATATAAACGTTTTCCAGCAAAAATCATTTCATCTAGTAGCGTTTTGTTTTTCATTGGTAACATATAGCGAATAGCATAAGCATCGGCCAAATCGACCACAATCTGATCTTTAATAAATCCTTTTCTTATATACTCTTGAACGCCTAGATAAAATTCATGGTCAGGTCCTAAATACGTATCTAAAGCAATTAAATCTATAGAATCTGTAACGATAACTTTGTTTCGATAATCGACATAAGATGTGGTACCTATTACTCTTGGGGCTTTAAATTCTGGGTAATAAAATTTTAAATGTTGAAATAATGATGAAATTTCAGCCTCAAGATCATCAGTAATAGGAAAGGTTTTAATTACGGCTTCAGATAATTCTTGTTGAATCGTGTCTTGGATTTTTTCCATCCAAAAGGCATCCGGATAAGATTTAGTAAACATAAATGGATAGCTTGTTTTTAAACCTTCCAAATCTTCCGGGGTTGCTTTAGCAAAATCTACATCAAAACGCTCAATGGTCACCGGCATTTCAATATTTGAAACTTCATCGGTAACTTTACTATCATTTTTACAAGAAACTAGGGTGATTATTATTAAAAGGAAAAAACTTAGATATTTCATATAAAACTAGATGCTGTTAATTTTTATTACTTGAACGTTTCGTTTATTTTTGTTAGGCAAAGGTAAGATTCTTTGTATTAAATCCTTCAAAAATGCAAACAGAAAAAATTGTAGATCACATCGTAAATTGGTTAAAAACTTATGCTGAAAACGCCAAAACAAATGGTTTTGTAATCGGAATTTCTGGCGGAATCGATTCGGCTGTAACCTCAACACTATGTGCCCTTACAGGTTTAGATGTATTGTGTGTAGAAATGCCAATTCACCAAGCACCTAGTCATGTTTCGAGAGCAGAAGAACATATTAAACAACTTAGCGATAGATTTCCCAATATTAAAGATACAAGAGTAGATCTAACTCCTGTTTTTGAAACCTTTAAAACGGAAGTATCCTTAGAAGGTCAAGATGCTACAGTAGCCATGGCACTAGCAAACACCAGAGCACGTTTACGTATGTCTACGTTATACTATTACGCCGGATTAAAAGGCCTTTTAGTTGCTGGAACGGGTAACAAAGTTGAAGATTTTGGTGTTGGATTTTACACAAAATATGGTGATGGTGGAGTTGATTTAAGTCCGATTGCCGATTTAATGAAATCTGAGGTTTATGCATTGGCTAAAATTTTAAATGTTCCGACTTCTATTATTGAAGCTGCTCCAAGTGATGGCCTTTTTGGAGACGCAAGAAGTGATGAGGACCAAATTGGAGCCTCTTATCCAGAATTAGAATGGGCAATGAAAATGGCCGATGGAGGAAAAACTGCTGATGATTTTTCAGTAAGAGAAAAAGAAGTGTTTACCATATACAAACGTTTTAACACATCGAACAAGCATAAAATGGACCCAATTCCGGTATGTATTATTCCTAATAATTTAAAATAAAATAGACCTATAAATAGATACTTTTTTTTATATTTACATAGACTGGATTTCTTTACGGAATCTGCTGCCCCAACAGTCGTTAATTTTAAACCACCTAAATTATGATAAAACTGTTGGTAGCCGACCACCATCCTATAATACGTAAAGGATTAGAATTGCTGTTTTTAACATCGCCCGTAATTCAAGTTGAAGGAGGCGTAGATGATGGTGAGTCAATTTTCGATTTTCTAAAATCCAATACCGTAGACATATTAGTTTCTGAAATTGATTTACCTAAACTAAACGGTATCACAGCCTTAAGACGTCTAAAAAAAGAATATCCTAACGTTAAAGTTTTAATATTTAGCACGCATCCTGAAGAGGTTTATGCGATGAGTTCTATAAAAGCTGGCGCTTCTGGGTATATTTCTAAAACAGCTAACATTTTAACACTTCGTGAAGCTATATTAAAAATCAACCAAGGCGGTATTTATTTAAGTAACGATTTAACCCACAGATTAGCATTTGGAGAACGGATAAACAGAACGGGATCGTTTTATAAAAAATTATCGACTCGTGAAGTAGAGGTTCTAAAACTGCTATCTATTGGTAAAAAAAACAAAGAAATTGCTCAGGAATTAGATATAAACGAAAAAACAGTAAGTACTTATAAAGCGCGTTTAATGAAAAAACTACATGCCTCTAATTTGGTCGATTTACTAAATCAGGCTAAGCTTCTGGAATCATAACACACGAGTTAATTTTCGAGACAATAACATTTTAAGACCGTAATAATCTTTGACTTCCTCAAGGATATTTCGGTTTGTTTCATTTTTATGTTCTAATGTTGTTTGTTGTAATTCTGATACTTTTTTCTCAATAAGGAAACAACGTAAATTTAAAATCGTATCACTAACCAACTGAGCAACACCTTCTTCTTTAGATTTCGGAAAAATATTATTACGCTCCCAATCGTGTAATGTATAGCGCTCGTCTTCCATTAATATACTCGTTATTTCTTGAGATAATTGCTGGTCTACAGTATTTACAAATTGTTCTAAAACAAAATCTGGATTCTGATTTAGAGTTTCGATAATGGTATAATATAGTGTTTTAAAGGTCTCGTTTCCAAACTGCATTTCGTCTTCCTGTAGGTCTAAAAATATTTTCTCGAAGACTCTCGCTTGCTGTATTACAGATTCTAATTCTAAATCGCCCTTTTCGTTTTCCTTTAAAATGGAATCCTCAAAATCTTCTTCTTTGTTACCATATAGCAATAAAATTTCAATGATTTTTCGTTCCAAAAGATACTGAATATCAATCTTTTTAGGTTGTTCATCGTTTCTTATCACTTCAAAAAAATCTGGTGGCGGCTCTTGACTACTACCATAACTACTTCCACTACTACTGCTATTACCAGAAGGCTTATTACTACTGCTACTACTCATTTGTGCTAACGAGCTAAACAATACAGACTCGCTAATATCCATAATTCTAGCACATTCCTGCAAATACACTTCTTGCTTAATACGATCTGGAATTTTAGAAATACTCTGTATAATATCGCGAATAGTTTCAGCTTTTTTAATCGGATCGTTTTTAACATCCTCGACTAACAATCCTGCTTTAAACTGGATAAAATCTTTAGCATTTTCTTCTAAATAGACACGTAGTTCTTCTTCAGTATTTTGTTTTGCAAAACTATCTGGATCCTCACCTTGCGGAAACGAACACACGCGAACGTTCATGCCTTGTTCCAGAATTAAATCAATCCCACGAATAGAAGCACGCATTCCCGCAGCATCGCCATCAAACAAAACGGTGATGTTCTTAGTCAGCCTGTTTATTAAACGTATTTGATCTGGAGATAAAGCTGTTCCAGAAGACGATACGACATTCGTAATTCCAGTTTGATGAAACTGAATCACATCGGTATACCCTTCAACTAAAAAGCAATTATCTTCTTTAGCTATGCTTTGTTTGGCATGGTAAATTCCGTACAACACCTTACTTTTATGGTAAATCTCACTCTCGGGAGAGTTCATATATTTCGCAGCCTTTTTGTCATTGGTCAAAATACGACCTCCAAAACCTAAAACTCGGCCACTCATACTTTGTATAGGAAACAAAACACGACCTTTAAAACGATCGAAATACTTCTCTCCTTTCACTATAGAAAGTCCTGTTTTTTCAAGGAATTCTAATTTATAACCTTTCTTTAAAGCTTCATCAGAAAATGCCTGCCATTCATCTAACGCATATCCTAAACCGAAAGATTTAATCGTTTCTGGGGTAAAACCACGCTCTTTAAAATAGCTTAAACCAATAGCTTGTCCAGCATCGGTTTTATGCATTATTTTCTGAAAATATGTATTTGCAAATTCACTAACCAAATACAAGCTTTCTCTCGCATCTTGCTTTTCCTTTTCTTCGTTAGTTTGTTCAGTTTCTTCTATTTCAATACCGTATTTTCTGGCTAGATATTTAATGGCCTCAGGATATGTAAAATGCTCGTGCTCCATTAAAAAAGCTACAACATTTCCACCTTTACCACTTGAAAAATCTTTCCAAATTTGCTTTACAGGAGAGACGACAAAACTCGGAGAACGCTCATCACTAAAAGGACTCAACCCTTTATAGTTACTACCTGCTTTTTTAAGCTGAACAAAATCGCCAATAACTTCTTCTAGTCGTGAAGCTTCAAATACAGTGTCTATGGAGGATTTTGAAATCAATGAAATACGGTTTAAATGATGAAAATTGTGATGCAAATATAGTTTAAATATGAACTTTTTGAACCTCTCCTTACATTTAAATCTAAAAGTCATTTGGCATATATTCTCATACATTTGGATAATATATTCACATAACACTTGTTACCAATTGCTTAACTTGGCGTCTTGAACTATACTGTTTTTAACTCCTAAGAATGAGAAACTACTTTCTGGCCTTCCTTTTAATTTTATTTATATTATCACCTACAAGCATCATTTTAGCTCAAGAAAAAGCAACTCCAATATTTAAAGATGGTGAAGCTCAGATTGTAGAGGCTTTTAATAATCCCAAAGATTGGATTCGACACGACCTTTGGGTCGAAACTGAATTCGATACCGATGGAGATGGTAAATTAGATCGCATGCATGTCGATGTTACCCGACAAAAACAAACAGACACTGAAGGATTAAAGCTCCCTATCGTTTATGAATCTAGCCCCTATTATGCCGGAGTAGCTGAAGATATTCCTGGATTATTTTGGGATGTAAATCACGAAATTGGTGCAGAAGAAAAACCTCGTATTCACCCCGAAGTAAAACGTGTTCGCAAACGTCCTATAATCTCTAATTCTCAAATAAAAACATGGGTCCCTCGCGGATATATTGTAGTACATTCCTCTTCTCCCGGAACAGGTTTATCTCAAGGCTCACCTACGGTTGGTGGCGACAATGAATCTTTAGCACCAAAAGCAGTTATCGATTGGTTAAACGGAAGAGCAAAAGGCTACACAACTGCTGACGGGACTGAAACTGTTGAAGCATTCTGGTCTACAGGTAAAGTTGGGATGACTGGAACCTCTTATAACGGAACCATACCTTTAGCTGCTGCAACCACTGGAGTTGAAGGCTTAGAAGCTATAATCCCGGTAGCACCAAACACCTCCTATTATCATTATTACAGATCCAATGGTTTAGTACGATCTCCCGGCGGATATTTAGGTGAAGATATAGATGTATTATATGATTATATCCATAGTGGTGGAGATGAAACGAAAAAAGCATATGCTAACAAAACCATTCGTGATTCTATAATGATAAATGGCATGGATAGACAATCTGGCGATTATAATGATTTTTGGGCAGGTCGTGATTATTTAAACGATATGGAACCAATGACAGCTGCATTATTAATGTCGCACGGGTTTAACGATTGGAATGTAATGCCAGAACACAGTTATCGTATTTACAAAGCTGCTAAAGACAAAGGACTTCCTGTACAAATATACTACCACCAATATGGTCATGGCGGACCACCACCTATGACGATGATGAATCGCTGGTTTACGCATTATTTACACGGTATTGATAATGGCGTAGAAAACGATGAAAAAGCATGGATTGTAAGAGAGCAGGATTCTCCAGACAAACCAACACCTTATAAAGATTATCCAAATCCTGATGCTAAATTAGTGACTTTATATTTACATCCTAACGGCACAAAAACGGGTAAGTTAAGCACTAAAAAGCTGTCTGGTAATGTTCAAGAAAAGCTAATTGATGACGCTAGCTTTTCTGGAGATTCGTTAGCAAAATTATCAACATCAAAACATCGCTTGTTATATGTCTCTCCAAAACTTAAAAAAGATGTTCACCTTTCTGGAATTGCACAGATTAACATAAAGCTTGCAAGTAGTAAACCCGCAGCAAACTTATCTGTATGGTTAGTATCTTTACCTTGGAATCCAGATATAAATGCTCCGATTACAGACAATATTATTACGCGTGGATGGGCAGATCCTCAGAATTATAAATCCATTAGAACTAGCGAACCTTTGGTTCCTGGTCAATATTACAATGTTGCTTTCGATTTACAACCCGATGATCAAATCATTAAAAAAGGCCAACAAATTGGACTTATGATTTTTTCTAGTGACAACAATTTTACGTTACTACCAAAACCGGGAACAGAACTAACTGTTGACTTAAACGGAACAACCATAAATTTGCCAGTTGTTGGAGCTGAATACTCCCTGAAAACAGCGACTGATTAATAGCGGAAAAGGCTTCAATTAATTTTGAAGCCTTTTTAATTTTATTTAATCCATATCGAAACGCAAACCTAACGATATGTTATTTTGATTAATAGGTTGATTTCTAAATATCGGAGACAAATCGTATTTAAAATACACCCCAACATTACCTATTGCCATGTAGCTACTTACTCCATAAACAAAACTATTCACTGCGTCGTAATTCTTGTACTTCTTTTTCTGATTACTACCATCTTCATAATATTTTACTTTTTGAAGTGATGCTAGATTAAACCCACCGTAACCACCAATGCCAAATTTAAATTGTTTCTGAGTTGAATATCTAAAGTAATCTGTATTCTGAGTCTTCTTTGATGGTCCAAATTCAAAATGCACAGGAAACACTAAATTAGTCGTTCTGAATTTTGATTTTTTCACCTCGTAAGGAAATTCAACAAAATTGACTTGATCACCATCTTCCACAAAATACATGTTGTTTTTTATATTTAATTTATTCCATTGTAACGATGCTCCGTATTTTAAACGGACTGCATTCGAATTTTCAAACACACGTGTTTTCCATGCCCAACCTAATTCTACAAATCCTGAACCACCAAGTTTATATGGAGAATCTCCTAAACTTTCCCCTTCAATAAGTGCATTATTAAAACCAATAGCAAAAACTAAAGTACTTGTCGTGCGCTTATCGTAAACAGGTGTTGGTTTTACACGAGGTTCAATCGAAATAGAAGTGTGCTCGTTAGAAATGTCGCTTTTAATATATTTTCCTATTCTTATAACAATTCGTCCGTCGTCTTCAAAAGAGTAATCTTCGTTATTACGCTCTAATAAATCAATCTGATTATCGATAATAGCTACTCGATTATTAATATTTAAGGCACGTTTTTTAGCAACTTCTTTTTTTAAGATTTCTCCTTCTTCTGAGGTAATATAACCGGCATCTACTTTTTCATTAATCGCTTCAACTTCTTGTCTTAATAATTCTTTTTCTTCACTGCGAACGACTTCTTTCTGAGTATTTAAGACCTGAATATCTTCAATTTTAAGGGAGTCAGACGTATCTATAATCTCTATTTCTTGAGCAATACTGACTTGTGAAACAAGAATTAGACTAAGGGCAATTGTTAATTTAGTAATGATGTTCATAATGTTCGTTTTTTGATTGATTGATTGATTGATTGATTGATTTTGATGAAATATTTTAATTATTACGTTCTACAACAGCCGTTTTTACCTTTACAAAACCGGTTTTAACGGCGTCGAAAACTTTTTCTCTAAAACTGTATTCGATGTCGTTTTCAACATGTTCTAAAAGCTGTTCTGAATTAACTGTCTGTTGGGCTTGTTGTATTGATTTATCGGCAATAATATCTTGTTCTGCTTGTAGTAAAAGGTCTTCTATATAATCTTCTGTAGAAATAGGTTCCTGTTCTGCTAAACCTGTTTTGGAATCAAATTCAGAAACTGAATCTTGTAAAATACGCGCGATAGTATTCTGCACTTCTGCCACTTGACTTTTACTAGCATTGTTATTTGGTGACTTTTTGCTTTTAGGTTCTTTATTTTGACTCACGACAGCATGATTACTGCTATTTGAAGGTGATTTTACAACTTCTAATTCTTGAAATTCCTCAATTTCAGGTTCTATTATTGATTCTTCAATTTCTATTACATCCGCTGCGACCACAATAATCGTATCCGTTGCAGGTTCTGTATCGACTATAGGTAAATCTGGAGTCGTATCTGTATTAAAAAATAAAGTGCTAAACAATAATATTCCTATAAAACTCGCCGCAATCGCCATTACCCAATAGCGTTTTGAATTCCTTTTTTTCTGCGGAGTTTCTAATTGTGATTGCAATTTGTCCCATGAAGCAGGAGACGGTTGCAAACGGCGTTCTTCAAGACTATTCTTTATTTTATTTTCGAAATTATTTGACGCCATAACTATCGGAATTTAATGCATTAATTTGCTGTTGTAACAACTGTCTTGCTTTATACAATTGCGATTTAGAAGTCCCTTCTGTGATTTTAAGTAAGTCGGCAATTTCATGATGTTTATACCCTTCTATAGCATACATAACGAAGACCATTTTATAACCTTCCGGTAAATCATCTATAAGATTTTGAATATCTTCTACTGCAAAATTAGCATCACTATAAATCGGTGAAACATTTTTTGTTTCGTTTTCAACTTCAACAAAAATGAGTTGTTTTTTTTGTCTCAAAAACGAAATAGATTCACGAACCATAATTCTTCGAATCCACCCCTCGAAAGAACCTGCATCTTGAAATGTATGCAATTGCGTAAATACTTTATAAAAACCATTTAGCATCGCTTCTTCTGCATGCTGTACATCTTTAATGTAATACCTGCAGACACTTAGCATTTTAGGCGCATGCCAATCGTACAAGGCTTGCTGTGCTTCGCGATGGTTTTGGAGAGCCTTTTTTATAAGCTGATTTTGGTTTTTATGCAACTGAATAACTTTCAAAAGCGGTTTCATTTGGTCTTCTATTTATAAAGACGCAAAAACAAAGTAAAAGGTTGCCTGAAGATTTTATTTTTTTCTTTCGATTACATAATTCACCATTAAAATCAATGATGACTTGTAAGCCGATTCTGGATAAGGTTCTAACATTCTCAAAGCTTCTTCCTGGAATGCTTTCATTTTGGTAACGGCATAATCTAAACCGCCTTGTTCCTTTACAAAAGCAATAACTTCTTTTACGCGTTTAGCATCTTTGTTATGGTTTTTAATAGAATTAATTAACCATTTACTATCTTTTTTAGACACCTTATTAAGCACATGTATTAGCGGAAGTGTCATTTTTTGCTCTTTAATATCGATTCCGGTAGGTTTGCCAATTTTTTCTTGGCCGTAGTCGAATAAATCATCTTTAATTTGAAAAGCCATTCCGATAAGCTCACCAAATTTGCGCATAGTTTCTACATGCGTAGATTCAGGTTTAACGGAAGCCGCTCCCAAACTGCAGCATGCAGCAATTAATGTTGCTGTTTTCTGACGGATAATTTCGTAATAAATATCTTCAGTAATATCTAAACGACGTGCTTTTTCAATTTGAAGTAATTCACCTTCGCTCATTTCGCGAACGGCAATTGAAATAATTTTAAGTAAATCGAAATCGTTATTATCTATAGACAACAACAAACCTTTAGACAATAAATAATCGCCAACTAAGACGGCAATTTTATTTTTCCATAGTGCATTTACAGAGAAAAAACCGCGGCGTCTATTACTATCGTCTACCACATCGTCGTGCACCAAAGTGGCAGTATGTATTAACTCGATAACCGAAGCTCCACGATACGTACGTTCGCTAACTTCTCCATTAGACACCATTTTAGAGACTAAAAACACGAACATTGGTCGCATTTGTTTCCCTTTTCTATTTACAATATAATGTGTAATTCTATTAAGTAGAGCGACTTTTGAAGACATAGAAAGTAAGAACTTTTGTTCAAAAAGTTCCATTTCGTAAGCAATAGGTTGCTTTATTTGCTCTACAATTTTCAACTAGAAATCTTAGGAATTAGTAATCTATACAAACCTAATAAAAATGGGCGTTATAAACTACATTTATAATATTCATTAATGTTTTAAACTAGCGGTTTATCAATTAGCTTTTATTTGCCAATTGCCCACAGGCAGCATCGATATCTTTACCTCGAGAACGTCTAATAGTAACGGTAATATTATTAGCTTCGAGTACTTTCACATACATATTGATAGCGTCGTCTGGAGCTTGTTGAAATTGGCCATCGTCGATTGGATTGTATTCAATTAAATTGACTTTACTCGGAGCAAATTTACAAAACTGAACAAGTGCATCTACATCTTTTCGTTTGTCATTTATACCAGCCCAAACAATGTATTCGTAAGTAATCCTGCTTTTTGTTTTACTATACCAATATTCTAAAGCCTCTCGTAAATCGGCTAAAGGAAAGGTTGCATTAAACGGCATGATTGAGGTTCTTACCTCATCGATTGCAGAATGCAAAGACACAGCAAGTTTAAACTTTACCTCGTCGTCTGCCATTTTTTTAATCATCTTAGGAACGCCAGAGGTAGAAACTGTAATACGTCTAGGAGACATCCCTAAACCTTCTACATGTGTGATTTTATCTATAGCTTTAATCACATTATTGTAGTTCATAAGAGGCTCTCCCATTCCCATAAACACAATATTGCTTAATGGTCTATCTTGATACAGTCGACTTTGATTATCGATGGCAACCACTTGATCGTAAATTTCGTCTGGATTTAAATTACGCATTCGTTTTAAACGTGAAGTTGCGCAAAACATGCAATCTAAACTACATCCAACCTGACTAGACACACAAGCCGTGGTTCTGGTTTTTGCAGGAATTAAAACAGATTCGACTACCAAACCGTCGTGTAATTGCACCGCATTTTTAACTGTACCATCACTACTACGTTGCATCGTATCTACCTTAATGTGATTAATAACAAAATTATCCTCTAACATTTGTCGAGTTTCTTTGGATAGATTTGTCATATCATCGAAATGATGTGCGCCTTTGCTCCACAACCATTCATAAACCTGATTTCCACGAAATGCTTTATCGCCTTCCGATTCAAAAAAATTCCGAAGTTGATCTTTTGTTAATGCCCGAACGTCCTTTTTCTTGTTTGCCATAATACTGCAAAAGTAATTAAAATGTGATTAGTAAAATAGTACCTAATCATCTCTATTTAAGCTATAAAAAAAGCCTTGATGAACAAGGCTTTTTAGTGTTTTGAATCTCTATAATTTATATGATTAACATGGCGTCACCATAACTATAGAATTTATACTCCTCTTTTACGGCTTCTTCGTATGCACGTTTAAGAAAATCGTGACCTGCAAATGCAGAAACCATCATTAAAAGTGTAGACTTTGGCGTATGGAAGTTAGTAATCATACAATTCGCGATACTAAATTCGTAAGGAGGGAAAATAAATTTATTTGTCCAACCATTAAATTCATTTAACGTACCATGAGAAGACACAGCACTTTCAATAGCACGCATAGATGTTGTACCTACAGCACATACACGTCTCTTTTCTTTAATTCCAGTATTGATTATCCCTACTGCTTTCTCTTCAATAATAGCCTCTTCACTATCCATTTTATGCTTAGATAAATCTTCAACCTCAACTGGATTAAAAGTACCTAATCCTACATGTAAAGTAACATCTGCAAATTTAACACCTTTAATTTCTAAACGCTTTAATAAGTGTTTAGAGAAATGCAATCCAGCTGTTGGAGCAGCTACAGCACCTTCGTTTTTCGCATAGATGGTTTGGTAACGCTCTTCGTCTTCCGGCTTCACTTCACGCTTAATATATTTTGGAAGTGGAGTTTCTCCTAAGATTTTAAGTTTGTTTCTAAATTCTGTATAAGATCCATCATATAAAAAACGTAATGTACGTCCTCTAGATGTTGTATTATCTATAACTTCTGCTACTAAGGTATCGTCGTCTCCAAAATATAATTTGTTTCCGATTCTAATTTTACGAGCAGGATCTACTAAAACGTCCCAAAGACGTTGTTCTTCGTTTAATTCTCTTAATAAAAATACCTCGATTCGCGCACCAGTTTTCTCTTTGTTTCCGAATAATCGTGCAGGAAAGACTTTAGTGTCGTTAAGAATCATCACATCATCTTCATCAAAATAATTAATGATATCTTTAAACTGTTTGTGTTCAATAGTTTGATTTTTTCTATCCAAAACCATTAGGCGGGACTCATCTCTGTTTTCACATGGGTCTTCTGCTAATAATTCTTCTGGTAGATTAAAATTAAAGTGCGATAATTTCATTTTCTGATATTTTGTTTTTAAATATTATGTGCATTAGAATAATTCTAATTTCACAATATTGTTAAAAGGAACGGCAAATATACAATCTGAAGATAGGCCTTGTCAAGTAAATCACTACTTATTATTGATTTAATTTCAAAATACTACTCAAAATCGTCTTTATTTTTGAAAATTTTTAGTTTTTTATAATTTTGAAGCCTATTTTTTCTAAATCACTCCAAAATTCCGGATACGATTTCGAAACCACTTCGGCATTATTTACACGCATTTTAGTACAAAGTGCTAAAGGAGCAAATGCCATTGCCATTCTATGATCGTTATAAGTATCGATTGCGATATCCTGATTTATTGATTCTGAAGATTCTAAAACTAGAGTTTTGTCGGTAACATGCACTTTACCTCCTAATTTTTCTATCTCGGTTTTTAAAGCTTCTAATCGATCTGTTTCTTTAATTTTTAAGGTATGTAATCCGGATAAATCACATGTAATTCCTAATCCAAAACACGTTACAACAATTGTTTGAGCTATGTCTGGTGCATTTACTAAATCGAGTGTAATATTCGTGTCTTTTAAAACTACTTTTACTTTTTTAAGTGTAATTGTATTGCTTTCAAAAGTAGTTTCTACTCCAAACTGATTATAAATTGAAGCTAAAACGGAATCCCCTTGTAAAGAAGAAGCCTTATAAGCTGATAATGTAATTGCAGATCCAATCGGACTTAATGCTACAATACTAAAGAAATACGATGCTGAAGACCAATCGCTTTCTACGGTTAACGTTTGTTCTACTACAGTTTCAGTTTTTGGCTGAATTGTAATTGTCTGACCTTTAAAGTCTGCTTCAATACCCAATTGATGCAACAAATTCAAGGTCATTTTAATATATGGAACTGAAGTAATTTCTCCATCTAGAGTCAGTTTTAAACCGTTTTTCAGCGAAGATCCAATTAACATTAACGCCGAAATATATTGACTACTTACGTTTGCCTTAAGAGTAACTTCGTTTTGAGTAATCGTCTTTCCTGAAATTTTTATTGGTGGATATCCGTCATTTTCAACATAAGAAATATCTGCACCAAGATCTCGCAACGCATCGACTAAAATTTTAATCGGACGTTCTTTCATACGTTTCGACCCCGTTAAAGTTACAGATTTTCCTTCCTGACTAGAAAAATAAGCCGTAAGAAAGCGCATCGTTGTTCCTGCATGATGAATATCGACTATATCATCTTCCGATTTTAAAGCCATTTGCATCACGTCAGAATCATCTGAATTTGACAAATTTTCTAAGGAAATAGCTGGAAATAAAGCCTGTAAAACTAATAAGCGATTCGATTCGCTTTTAGATCCGGTAATAGTAACTTGTAATGGCTCTTGTATAATTTCAGACTGCTCTAAACTGATATTCATTATATACTATTTTAATTTTTTATTATTGTGATGCCTGTCGTGATCGCGCTTGGTTTTTAAATCCAATTTCTTATCGAACGCGTCTTGTAAATTTATTCCTGTTTGGTTAGCTAAACATAAAACTACAAAAACAACATCGGCTAATTCTTCACCAAGATCTTTATTTTTATCACTTTCTTTTTCACTTTGTTCACCATAACGTCTTGCAATAATTCTAGCGACTTCTCCTACTTCTTCGGTAAGTTGTGCCATATTGGTAAGCTCGTTAAAATAACGTACACCATGTTCTTTAATCCAAGAATCTACGGCTAATTGTGCATCTTCAATATTCATTTGTACTGATTTTTAGAATCTTTTTATAACTGAGATAACTATCTATTATTCTTTGTTTTTGCTATCAATAATTATGGTTACTGGACCATCGTTTAACAACTCTACTTTCATATCTGCTCCAAACTGTCCTGTCTGTACTTTTTTACCTAAATCTGCTTCTAACTGACTTACAAAAGATTCATATAACGGAATGGCAACATCTGGTTTTGCAGCCTTAATATAACTAGGTCTATTTCCTTTTTTTGTACTTGCTTGAAGTGTAAACTGACTAACAACAATGGCTTCTCCTTTTACAGCGATAAGAGAGGTATTCATAACTCCTTCTTCATCTTCAAAAATACGGAGATTTGCTATTTTTTTCGATAACCAAGAAATATCTTCTTGAGTATCATCGGCTACTATGCCTAATAAAATTAAAAGCCCGTAAGCTATATTTGCAACGGTTTCTCCTTCTATAGTTACACTGGCTCTTGCTACACGTTGAATAACTGCTTTCATTAAAATCCGTCTTGTTCCTTATCCCAAATATCTGTGCGATAATGTTCGTCTTCACCTTCAACAATTTGCACATAACTTCTATAACGCGAAAATGAAATTTCATCGCGATCTAAAGCAGCTTTTACGGCACATTTAGGCTCTTCAATATGAAGACAATTATTAAATTTACAATCTTGTTTTAAAGCAAAAAATTCAGGAAAATAACCACTAATTTCTTCCTTCTCCATATCTACAACGCCAAATCCTTTAATTCCTGGTGTGTCTATAATTCGAGCATCGAAACTTAAATCGAACATTTCAGCAAATGTCGTAGTATGTTGCCCTTGCATATGCTGGGTAGAAATGGCTTTGGTTTTTAAATCTAAAGTAGGTTCTAAAGCATTTACTAAAGTAGATTTTCCAACTCCCGAATGACCAGCAAACATACTTACTTTACCGAGCATTAAAGCCTTGACTTTATCAATATTTTTTCCTGTTTCTGCAGAAATGCCAATGCATTCGTAACCAATTGCTCTATACACCGAAGCCAAATATCGCACTTCTAGAATCGTCTTTTCGTCGTACACATCAATCTTATTAAAAAGTAAAACGGTTTTAATAGAATAGGCTTCTGCTGTAACTAAAAAACGATCTATAAAACTTGTAAGTGTTGGCGGATTATTAATAGTAATTAATAAAAATACCTGATCTATATTTGAAGCAATAATATGAGTCTGCTTAGATAGATTTACCGATTTACGTACAATATAATTTTTCCGATCGTGAATATGATGAATCACCCCAGTAGTGACATTATCCAAAGTTTCAATTTCAAAATCGACTGAATCGCCAACTGCAATTGGGTTGGTGCTTTTAATACCTTTAAGTCTGAATTTACCTTTTATACGGCAGTCGTAAAAGACACCTGATAGTGATTTCACGGTGTACCAACTTCCTGTAGATTTATATACTGTTCCTGTCATATTTGCCAAAAGTAAAGTAAAAAAATAAATTTTGCTCAAACCAAAATATTTATATTAGCTTTTTTTTAATTTTTTAAACCTTTAATAATGAATCGAATTTTATTTACTATTTTACTATTCTTAATCGGTCTGACTGAAAGCATAGCTCAAGTGGAGTACAAAATCATCACATCTGTCGAATCTATTGTCCCTAATGGATTAGGAAGGTCTCGGTTAATTTCTTCCGAAGAAGAACGAAACTTTGAAAACTTTACGACACAGCAAACTGATGATGAAAGTAACAGAAATAAATCTAATAGAGGTGATTTACGTGTCAAAGATTTTGAAGAGACTAAACTCCTAAATTTTTACAATATTGCAGGTATTCGATTTCAGAACATTGCCGCTAATGATGCTTTAGTGAGCTCAAAAATAAGTTCAATGACAGAAGAAGGTTGGGAACTAGCTTTTGTTTCCAGTGCTGTTGAAAGTGATTCTGGATCACAAGACAGGCAAGGCATATTTATAACACGATATATTTTTAAACGAACAAAATAATTAAGAATACGAAAGACTCACAATTGTGAGTCTTTCGTATTTCAAAATAAAAATTATTTATTGATAATTTTTTCTTGGTGATTGATAGATTCTTGGTGAATCGCTTTGAACATTTTTAAGATGAATTCTTCACTTAAACCATGATCTTGACCTTCTAACACCATTTTTCCTAAAATCTCGTTCCAACGTTTACTTTGTAAAACGGATACGTTTTTCTGACGTTTTAATGTTCCAATACCATTAGCAACATCCATACGTTTACCTAAAAGCTCGATAATTTGATTATCTACAACATCAATTTTAGCTCTTAAATTATTTAAAGCAGAGGTATAATCAGCTTCTGAATCTGTTTCTTTTCTAATTTTAAGATCTTTCATGATCTGAACTAAAGTAGAAGGTGTTACTTGTTGTGCAGCATCACTCCAAGCATTATCAGGATCGAAATGTGTTTCAATCATTAATCCATCAAAATTTAAATCTAAAGCCGTTTGGCATACATCAAAAATCATATCACGATTACCAGTAATATGCGACGGATCGTTAATTATTGGTAAATCAGGGAATTTAGATTGTAATTCAATCGCTAATTGCCATTCTGGAGTATTTCTATATTTTGTTTTTTCGTAAGTTGAAAATCCTCTATGAATAACTCCTAATTTTTTAATATTTGCAGTTGCTAAACGTTCAACCGCTCCTAACCACAATGCTAAATCTGGGTTTACTGGATTTTTAACCAATACAATTTTATCTGTTCCTTCTAAAGCATCTGCAATTTCTTGAACAATAAATGGGCTTACTGTAGAACGTGCTCCAATCCATAATAAATCTACGTCATGTTCTAAAGCTAACTTTACATGTGCTGCATTTGCTACTTCTGTAGCCGTCTTCATTCCTGTTTCTGCTTTAACTTTTTGTAACCATTTTAAGCCCAAAGCACCAACACCTTCAAACATTCCTGGTCTAGTTCTTGGTTTCCAAATTCCAGCTCTAAAATAACTCACATCCGTATCTTTTAACTCGTGTGCAATTTTTAAAACTTGTTCTTCTGTTTCCGCACTACAAGGACCTGCAATTACTAAAGGGTGATCTAATTTTAAATCGTCTAACCAGGTTCTTAATTCTTTCTTGTTTTCCATAATGTTACTACTGTTTAAGCAATTCCTTTTAAAATATCTTTAATTCGATTTGTGTTTTTCATCTCGTTAAAAATAGCCTCAAAGTCATCTTTTTCTAATAAAATTTTAAATTGATTAAGGTTGTTTATATACTCGTCTAACGTCTCTATTACGTTTGTTTTGTTTTGTTTAAAAATGGGTGTCCACATATTTGGAGAACTTTTTGCCAATCGAACCGTTGAAGCAAATCCACTACCCGCCATATCGAAAATATCGCGTTCGTTACGTTCTTTATCTATCACCGTCTTTCCTAACATAAAAGAACTAATATGCGACAAATGTGACACATATGCTATATGTTTATCATGCGATTCCGGATTCATATAGCGAATACGCATACCTAAATCTGAAAACACGCGCAAAGCTCCTTCTTGTAATTTAAAAGCCGTTTTTTCTACTTCGCAAATAATGTTTGTTTTATTTTTAAACAAATCGTGAATTGCTGCTTGTGGTCCAGAAAATTCTGTACCGGCAATTGGGTGACATGCTAAATAATTCCTTCTATTTACATGTTTCTCTACAGCCTGACAAATATCTAATTTAGTCGAACCAACGTCTATAACTAATGTATTATCTGATACTAAATCTAATATTTCTGGAAGCAAAGTAACAGACACATCAACAGGTATAGATAAAATAACTAAGTCTGCATTTTTAACCGAATCTAAAGTTCCTTTTTCGTCAATTAAACCGCTTACTAAAGCCTGATTTATATGTTCATAATTTTTATCGACACCTATTATTTTAGTTTCCGGATGTACCTTTTTAAGGTCTTTAACCATACTCCCACCAATTAATCCAACACCTATTACTACTACATTTTTCATAAGTATTTAATTTTGATATTTAATTCGATTTATCGCTTCTTCTAAATCTTGTTCTGAAGCACATAGCGAAAATCGAATGTAGCCTTTACCTTGAGTACCAAAAATAATTCCTGGTGTGATAAAAATAGAATTATCATACAAGATTTTATCAATAAATAATTCGGCATCTAGACCCTCAGGTAATTTAGACCATACAAATAATCCCGATGTGGTTTTATCGTAAGTACATCCTAAAGCATCTGCTAATTCCCAAACCAGCTCTCGCCGTTTTTGGTATACACTATTCAAACTTTTAAACCACATGTCTGTGCTTTTTAAAGCTTCAATAGCTCCTTTCTGAATCCCGTAAAACATTCCAGAATCCATATTACTTTTCACTTTTAAAATAGCACTTATATGTTCTGCATTTCCTAAAACCATACCAACACGCCAACCTGCCATGTTAAAGGTTTTACTTAACGAATTTAGCTCTACACATACTTCTTTTGCTCCAGGAACACTTAAAATACTTCGTGGGTTCTCGTTTAAAACAAAACTATAAGGATTGTCGTTTACAATTAAAATAGTATTGCGTTTTGCAAAAGCCACTAATTCTTGATATAATTCTTTTGTAGCATTAGCACCAGTAGGCATATGCGGATAATTTACCCACATAATCTTCACTTTACTTAAATCTGTTTGTTCCAGAGCTTCTAAATCTGGCAACCAACCATTCGTTTCGTCTAAATCGTAAGTTACGGGTTTAGCCTCAATTAATTTAGTTACAGAAGCATATGTTGGATATCCTGGATTAGGAATTAAAACCTCGTCTCCTACATTTAAAAAGGCCATAGAAATATGAAGAATTCCTTCTTTACTTCCCATTAAAGGTAAAATTTCTGAAGCTGGATTTACATCAACCTGAAACTGCATTTTATAAAATTCGCACATCGCTTCACGCAATTCTGGCAATCCCTGATAACTCTGATATTGGTGTACATTTGGGTGTTTAAAACTTTCGGCAATAGCATCTACTACACGCTGTGGTGGCATTAAATCTGGGCTTCCTATCCCAAGATTGATAATCGGTTTCCCACTTGCTTTTAAAGCATTCACTTCTCTTAATTTCTTAGAAAAGTAATATTCTTCAACCGTTTGTAACCTGTTTGCAACAGTTATCATAATTTTGCATTTTTATATTCTCCTAAAACTTTAAATTCTTTCACCATTATACTTAGAATGTCTTTTGCCTTCTCGAAATTCTTATATTTTAAGAATGTTACATCTACAAAAAAAGCATATTTCCAAGGCGTTTCAATCTTTGGTAACGACTGTATTTTTGTTAAACTCATTCTACAATCACTTAACACATTTAAAACACTTGCTAAACTACCGCGTTTATGTTCTACTACGAATCGAATAGACGCTTTAGTAATTTCACTTTCATCTATTACAGAATTCTGTGTTTTTACAATTACAAAGCGCGTTTCATTTTCTTTAATGGTTTGAATACTTTCAGCCAAAATTTCTAATCCAAAAATTTCTGCGGCGGTTTTACTCGCAATGGCAGCAACTCCTTTTAACTGATTTGTTTTTATACGCTCGGCAGTCTCTGCAGTATCCCTATCTTCAACTAGTTTAATATGCGGATAATCTTTAAAGAAAATCTTACATTGCAATAATGCCATTGGATGCGAATACACTTCCGTAATATCTTCCATTTTCTGACCAGGATAAGCCATTAAATTATGCTGAATATCCAAATAGCACTCTCCAATAACATGAAGATTAAACCTATCTATTAATGCATAATTTGGTAAAATAGAACCTGCAATAGTATTCTCTAATGCCATAATCCCAATATCACTTTTTTTACTAACAAGATTGTCTACTAACGTATCGAAAGACATACATTCATCGATTATCGTATCGTTATCAAAATACGTTTTGGCAACGATGTGATGGAATGAACCCTTTATACCTTGAATTGAAACTGTTTTTGCCATATATAAAAAAAGTCTCGATTTTCATCGAGACTTTATATTAAAATTTATATTTATAAATTACACATAGAATGTCTCGTTCCTTTTGCTAAAAAAGAAATAGAAAAAATTAAAATATGTGAAACTTGTATTTTGCATGTATTGCTTTTTGTGGCTACTAAAGTAGTTAATAATTTCACATTACAAAACGATTCATTTATTTATTTTGAATTCTCTTTATAGTTTTAAAGATTTTAACGTAATTCGTAAAATAAATTATATAATGTTTACTTTTGAACAAAGTATTGTAAAATGTCAATAAAGGTAGATCAGCTTAGTAAGGTGTATGGCACTCAAAAAGCACTAGATAATGTTTCTTTTTCTGTAGGAAAACCCGAAATAGTTGGATTTCTTGGCCCTAATGGAGCAGGAAAGTCTACAATGATGAAAATTTTAACCACTTTTATCGATGCGTCTTCAGGTGAAGCTGAAGTAAATGGGTTTAATGTTCACGGACAATCTAATCAGGTGCAACAAAGTGTGGGCTATCTCCCAGAACATAATCCGTTGTATTTAGACATGTATGTAAAAGAGTATTTGGCTTTTAATGCAGACATTTATAAAATATCGAAAGAACGTATTGCAGAAGTTATTGAACTTACAGGTTTAACACCAGAATCTCACAAAAAAATCGGACAGCTTTCTAAAGGATATCGCCAACGTGTAGGTTTAGCCAATGCATTATTACACGACCCTGAGGTGTTAATTTTAGATGAACCTACTACTGGTCTTGACCCAAATCAATTGGTTTCTATTCGCGAATTAATTAAAAACATTGGGAAGACAAAAACCGTTTTTCTTTCAACACATATTATGCAAGAAGTTGAAGCCATGTGCGATCGTGTTATTATTATTAATAAAGGAAAAATTGTTTCGGATAAGAAACTGAAAGATTTACATGCTGGAAAAGCACAGGTTGTAATTGTTGAATTTGATTTTAGAGTAGAAGATGCATTCTTGTTACGATTGCCTCACGTTATATCAGTAAAAAACACTTACGGTTTTGTTTATGAAATCACATTTTCGACAACTGAAGACATGCGTCCTAAAGTATTCGATTTTGCACATGATAATGAATTAAAAATCCTTCAGCTTAATCAGAAAAACGATAGCCTAGAAGAGCTTTTCAGAACCTTAACTCAAGATTAATCAATCTTCAAAATACAATTTTCCTTTAAATTTCTCTTCAACATCTACAACAGCAGGTCTGTTTTTAGAAATTAAATTTCCTGTACTTACAAGTTCTCCTATTAATGAATGCTGCGGATGCACAACCATATCGTTACTTCCTCTGTGGTATATTTCGACAGTGTTTGCTATTAAATCTGCACCTTCAAACCGACCAGCTCCAGCATAGAATCCAACCGATAATTTATTTACTGTTCCCGAAAGATAAAATACTGATATGTTATTAGATACTACAACTAAATTTTCAACATCTAATTGCAAATTAAAATCACCAACATTAAAACTCTCTGAAGTATTATAATCTTCCGACAATAATTGTAGTTTTTCAAGAATTAAAAGACCTTCAGACTTTACTTCAAACTGCGTAGAGCTTCTAATCTGATTAAAACCTGGTGTCGTTATTGTTATTTTTGTAGGATCGTAAGCTCTAAACAAATTACACGTATTATAATCTGTAAGTTGTAATTCGCCATCGATAACTTTAACCTCCACATCGTTCATTAAATTTTCGCCTGTTTCAATAAACGCTTTTAATTCGGAACCTTGTATTATGGTTAATTCTATATTTCTGTTGACTAGAATTTTTTCGAAAGCATCAATTTCTATCGTTTTTGAAATGATATCTCCTGTAGTTTGAAAGCAATCGCTACTACTTTCGCTATCGCAAGAACACACAAAAAACACAACGAGTATGGTTAATAATTTTTTCATCTTTTATAATCGTATTCCTACTCCAAATTCAACACATTCTGCTTTTGCGCCATGTGTTTTTAAGGTAATTGCACCAAACATTTTTTTTCCAAAATAGCGTTTCAAACCAATCCTGAAATACGTTCGTCCTTCAAAATCGTATGGATAATACACATAATATCCTACCTGTGTTTCTACAGACATTTTATTAATATACAATTCATAACCAACAAACATGCCTACACGTTTATAATCGGTATCGGGATCTATATTTCGTTCCGGAAATGCAACGGAATTATACGCTATTAAATCTTTTAAAAATGTTGAAAAAAACATATCTGCCCCCAACTGCAAACCACTTTTCCTAGACAGTCGCTTGTCTGCATATGCAGATATAACATAAAAAGGAGATTGCCCCATCCCTATTATATCACTCTCATTCACACCTGTACGGAAGACTATATTAAATTTTATAGGCTGCGTGAAATTTTCACTAACTGACGAATGAATAAATTCGGGATCTTCTTCTTCTAAATCATAAGTTACACCAACATTAAAAGTAACTGTATTCACACTTGTATTGGGAGCCACAACATTGGCATTCGAATAATGAAAAAGCGATAATCCTGCTTGAAGTCCGAAACGATCGAAAATACGTTCTCGCTTATAATTCAACATTAAATAGGTCGCACTTAGAATGGTTGAACCAAAAGCAACGTTTTTATAATTATCGTATTTATCGTAGGGATTTGTATTATAAGCCAACCCCGTACCGATACGCAACATTACGTTTCGTTTTAAAAAATAGAAATTATAATGTCCGTATAATGCATAATTATCTCCTAAAACTTCATTTTTTAAATTCTGATATGAAAAAGACGCACCATAATCAGGATAATTATAGATTCCTTCCCATTCTTTATTCCCAAATGTTTTTCTATTCCAACTAACAACTACACCTTCTGGATGGCCTTCAATAAGGTGTAAAATATAATTATTATGAAGCGCTATATTGCCTCTAAAATAATTTACATCTACATAAGACGATTTTGTTGCCTCTTGAGAAAACACTAAAGGTGAAATCACAAAACACAAAAAAAATAAGAGTTGCTTCATAAAATAAATTGAGAGTCAAAAGTAAAAGAATTCTTAAAATATAGCTGATGCAATTGCTTTTATATTATCACTTTTTCCCATAGAATAGTAATGCAAAAATGGCACACCCGCGGCTTTTAATTCTTTAGATTGCTGAATAGCGAATTCAATCCCCACTTGTCTAACAGCTTTACTGTCTTTGCAAGCCTCTACCGCATCGATTAAATCTTCGGGTAAATCGATTTTAAAAATCTGTGGTAAAATTTGTAAGTGACGTTGTACAGCCAATGGTTTTATACCTGGAATAATAGGTATAGTTATTCCGATAGCTCTGGCTTTATCAACAAAATCGAAATATTTCTGATTGTCGAAAAACATTTGAGTCACAACATAATCAGCGCCAGCATCAACTTTAGCTTTTAAACGTTTTAAGTCTGTATTTAAAGACGGTGCTTCCATGTGTTTTTCCGGATAACCAGCAACACCAATACAGAAATCGTAATTATGTTCTACTTTAATATCGTCGTGAAGATATTTCCCTTGGTTTAAATTTGAAATTTGTTCCACCAATTCACTCGCATACATATTCCCGCCTTCGGTAGCTTTAAAATAAGATTCATCTTTACGTGCATCGCCTCGCAAAGCCACAACATTATCTAGTCCTAAATAATGACAATCGACTAAAACATACTCGGTTTCCTCTTTTGTGAAACCACCACAAAGTAAATGCGGAATAGCATCAATCTTGTATTTATGCATTATTGAAGCACAAATCCCAACAGTACCTGGACGTAAACGGGTGATGCGTTTATCTAGAAGTCCATTGCCTTTATCGACATAAACATACTCTTCGCGAGACGTTGTTACATCTATAAATGGTGGTTTAAACTCCATTAACGGATCTATATTATTATATAAATCTTGAATGTTTTTTCCTTTTTGAGGCGGAATAACTTCGAAAGAGAATAATGTTTTTCCGTTGGCTTGTTTTATGTGATCTGTAACTTTCATTATTTAGTCAATACCTTTTTAATCGTTTTATAGTCGTCTTGATATTCCCAATAAATGAGGCGACCATCTGTATAATCTGTTAATATAAACTTTTCGCTAACCGATTTAATTCTCGAAATCGCTACTATTTTCTTAGAAAACTCTTCAGCTTCTACGCGTTCACTTATTTCTTTATTTTCAGCATCGAAACCATGAATAATAACATGACTTCCCAAATGCAATTCTATAAATTTATTAGTCATAATTATTAAAAATTAATCGGCAAGATTTGGACTTAACCACTTCTCTGCTTCTTCGTTACTAATACCACGACGCTTCGCATAATCGACCAGTTGGTCATTCGTGATTTTTCCTAAACCAAAATACTTAGCTTCTTTGTTTGCAAAGTAATACCCACTTACACTGGCAGCAGGCCACATGGCTAAACTTTCTGTAATTTCCACACCAATTTCTTCTTTAACTTTTAAAAGTTTCCAAATGGTTTTCTTTTCTAAGTGATCTGGACAAGCTGGATATCCGGGTGCTGGACGAACTCCTTTATATGTTTCTTTAATTAATTCTTCGTTTGAAAGTGTTTCATTAGAATCGTAACCCCAATAATTTATTCTGACCTCTTTATGAAGATATTCAGCGAAAGCTTCTGCTAAACGATCGGCGAGCGCTTTTATCATAATTGAATTATAATCGTCGTGATTTTCTTCAAATTGCTTCGCTAATTCTGCTGTTCCAAAACCTGTACTTACACAGAAACATCCCATATAATCTTGAACTTCTGAATCTTTGGGCGCAACAAAATCTGCTAAAGCATAATTAGGCACACCTTCACGTTTATCTAATTGCTGACGCAGTGTTAAGAATGTAACTTTGGCTTTTCCGTTTTCGTCATAGATTTCAATATCATCATCGTTAATCGTGTTTGCTGGAAACAATCCGAAAATTGCTTTTGCGCCTAATAATTTCTCATCAAATACACGCTTTAATAATTCTTTTGCATCTGCAAATAATTCTTTTGCTTGTTCTCCTACTACATTATCGGTTAGGATATCTGGATATTTCCCATGTAAATCCCAACTTCTAAAAAACGGACTCCAATCAATAAATTTTTCTAACTTTTTAAGGTCGAAATCTTGAATAACGTGAACTCCTAATTGCTTTGGTTTTACAATTTCAGACGTTTTCCAATCTATTTTAAACTTACGTTTCCTAGCATCTTCAATCGTTGCAAAATTTTTCTTTTTTCCACGTTTTAAAAACTGTTCACGGAATTTTTCATATTCCTCACGAATCTGCTCTTTATATATTTTACT
Organism: Formosa sejongensis; assembly: GCF_033447105.1. Lineage (NCBI taxonomy): Bacteria > Pseudomonadati > Bacteroidota > Flavobacteriia > Flavobacteriales > Flavobacteriaceae > Formosa > Formosa sejongensis. Next base: position 348,678 of record NZ_JAWQUN010000001.1, on the reverse strand, counting down.
ATCTGCCTGCAACAAATTCCCAACAACAGTAACTGCTCTTGAAGCATCGTTTACATGCACAACAGCATGAGTGTAATTTGGTGCAATCTTAACGGCAGAATGTGCTTTAGACGTCGTTGCTCCACCAATAAGTAAAGGAATTGTAAACTTCTGACGTTCCATTTCTTTAGACAGATATACCATTTCGTCTAAGGACGGCGTAATTAATCCGCTTAATCCTATAGCATCTACATTTTCAGCTTTTGCACGTTCTATAATTTTTTCTGGCGGTACCATAACACCAAGATCTACAATCTCGTAATTGTTACAACCAAGTACAACGCTTACAATATTTTTACCAATATCGTGCACATCTCCTTTTACGGTAGCCATTAATATTTTACCCGCGAATTCTTGTTTTCCGTCTTTTTCTGCTTCAATAAAAGGTTGTAAATAGGCCACGGCTTTTTTCATTACACGTGCCGATTTCACTACTTGAGGTAGGAACATCTTTCCACTTCCAAATAAATCTCCAACCACATTCATCCCAATCATTAAATGACCTTCGATAACATGAATAGGTTTTGCAGATTCTTGTCGTGCTTGCTCTACATCTTCAATAATAAAAGCATCAATCCCTTTTACTAAAGCATGCGTAATTCTATCTTGCAATTTGTGACTACGCCATTCTAAAATTTTGGCTTCATCTACTTTTTTATCTCCTTTAACCGTTTCAGAAAAATCTAATAAGCGTTCTGTTGCATCATCGTTTTTATTGAATAAAACGTCTTCAACCAATTGTAATAAATCCTTCGGAATTTCGTCGTAAACTTCCAACATTGTTGGGTTCACTATACCCATATTCATTCCGTTTTTTACGGCATGATATAAGAATGCTGAGTTAATTGCTTCTCGAACAGTATCGTTTCCTCTAAAAGAAAAAGACACATTACTTACACCTCCAGAAACATTGGCGTAAGGTAAATTTTCTCTGATCCATTTTGTAGCATTGAAAAAATCTAATGCATTTAAGCGATGTTCTTCCATTCCCGTGGCTACAGGGAAAATGTTAGGATCGAAAATAATATCTTGAGGCGGAAATTTTACTTTATCGACTAAAATATCGTAAGAACGTTTACAAATATCTATTCGACGTTGGTAATTATCGGCCTGACCATCTTCGTCGAACGCCATAACAACCATTGCAGCTCCATAACGTTTTACCAATTTTGCATGATGAATAAACGCTTCTTCTCCTTCTTTTAAACTGATAGAATTCACCACCGATTTTCCTTGCACCACCTGAAGACCTGCTTCAATAATCTCCCATTTAGAACTATCGATCATGATAGGCACACGGGCGATATCTGGTTCTGATGCAATTAAATTCAGGAACTTCACCATGGCTTCTACACCATCTAACATCCCTTCATCCATGTTCACATCGATAATTTGCGCACCACCTTCAACTTGATCGCGGGCAACATCTAAAGCTTCGTCGAATTTTTCTTCTTTAATTAATCGCAGGAATTTTCTAGAACCTGTGACATTGGTTCGTTCCCCGACATTTATAAAATTACTTTCTGGTGTAACTATTAAGGGTTCTAATCCAGAAAGGCTTAAATATTTGGGCTTGTTGCTAGTTGTCTGTTGTTCGTTATTGGCTTCGTTATCCATCATAACTTTTTATAATAATTAATAAAACCGTTAAGCAGTTTTTTATTAATAATCAATTTATCAATGTTTTGTTTTAAATCGTATTCCGAAATATATCCTAAATCGTAAGACAAATATAATTGAGTTTCCACTTCGTTTATAGAGCCTTTTGCAATATATAAAAAATGAATAGTTTCTTTATTTGATTGTCGTCCTACACCTTCTGCAATATTTGAAGGTACAGAAACCACACATCTTCTTAGTTGATTTGTCAAACCGTAGAGTTCTTCAGTGGGAAATAATTTCGTCAATTCGTAAATCATTTTCACCAAAACTCTAGCTTGTTTCCTTACATCTAATTCCGTGTAATTCATCCTTCCTATCAACTATCAACCAGAAACTAAATACTAACAGTAGCTTGTCTAGATTTGTATTTTGCAGCTACATCTGCAATTAATTTAATATGTTCAGGAGTTGTTCCGCAACAACCACCAATTATATTAATGATATTTGCTTTTAAATAGCTCTCTATAAGCTCCTGCATTTGCTCTGCTGTCTGGTCGTATTCACCAAAAGCATTTGGTAATCCTGCATTGGGATGCGCAGATGTATAAAAATCTGTTTCGTTAGATAAGCGCTGTAAATACGGTTGTAATTGATCGGCTCCTAAAGCACAATTAAATCCAACACTTAATAATGGAATATGAGAAATGGATAATAAGAAAGCTTCTACTGTTTGTCCTGATAATGTTCGTCCTGAAGCATCAGTAATCGTTCCAGAAACCATGATTGGAATTTTAATTCCGCGTTCTTCCTGAACTTGATCGATGGCGAATAAAGCAGCTTTCGCATTTAATGTGTCGAAAATAGTTTCAACCAAAAGCATATCCACACCGCCGTCAAGCAAAGCTTCAGTTTGCTGATGATAGGCTTTTCTTAATTCTTCGAAAGTTACGGCACGATATTCCGGACGGTCTACATCTGGAGATAAACTCGCCGTACGGTTTGTTGGACCTATACTTCCAGCTACAAATCTTGGTTTATCTGGGTTTTCTTTCGTCATCTCTTCTGCAACTTGCTTTGCAATTCTAGCCGATTCGAAATTAAGTTCGTAAACTAAATCTTCCATGTTATAATCAGCCATTGCAATGGTTGTTCCCGAAAACGTATTGGTTTCAACAATATCTGCTCCTGCTTCGAAGTATTTACGATGAATATCTGCAATAGCTTGCGGTTGGGTTAACGACAATAAATCGTTATTTCCTTTTAAAGAAGACGGGTAATCTTTGAAGCGTTCACCTCTAAAATCGTCTTCAGAAAAATTATAACGTTGCAACATGGTACCCATAGCACCGTCGAGTACTAAAATACGTTCTTGTATGGCTTGATAAATATTTGACATTTTTGATGTTTTATATCAATATGTCATCAGGAAAGAAAGGGTTTTCTCTTGGGTTATCTGCCCCTTTGAAAATGGTTTCATTGAGTAGAATGTAGCACCTTCTTTAGTGTGGTAAAGGGTTGCTAAGGCTTCACCGGGTCTATCCCCTCTGCCTTTCGTGATAACGAATTAATATGGTTATGAACTAAGCTACAAATAAAAGTAATAAATCTTTATTATCCGCATTTTTGCAGCAAATATTATACTAATTCTCGAATAATGTAGACGATAAATAACGATCTCCACGATCGCAAATTATGGCGACTACAACTCCAGAATCTAAATTTTCTATAATTTTTAAAGCACTTGCTACAGAACCACCACTACTCATGCCTGCAAAAACGCCTTCTTCTTTGGCTAATCTTTGAGTCATCGTTTTGGCTTCTTCTTCACTAACCTCAACCACTTGGTCGACTTTAGTTTTATCGAAAATTTCTGGCAAATAGGCTTCTGGCCATTTACGTATGCCTGGTATTTTTGCACCATCAGTAGGCTGAGCACCTACGATCGTAATATTTTTATTTTTTTCTTTCAGAAATGTAGACATACCCATTATCGTTCCCGTTGTTCCCATTGCTGAGACAAAATGAGTGATTTCCCCATTTGTTGCTTCCCAAATTTCTGGTCCAGTGGTTTTATAATGTGCCTTCCAATTGTCCGGATTAGAAAACTGATTCAGCATAAAATAGCCTTTTTCTTCGTGTAACTTTATGGCGTAATCACGAGCACCTTCAATCCCAACGTCTTTAGAGGTTAAGATTAACTCAGCCCCATAAGCTCTCATCGTTTTTATACGTTCTTCAGTAGAATTTTCTGGCATTACAAGTACCATATTAACACCTAATAAAGGTGCTATAAATGCTAATGCAATTCCGGTATTTCCACTAGTCGCTTCAACTAAAGTATCTCCTTTTTTAATATCACCGCGTTTTAACGCTTCACTAATCATATTAAAAGCAGCTCTATCTTTTACACTCCCTCCTGGATTGTTACCTTCTAATTTAAGAAATAACTTAACCTTAAGATTATTATGTAAATGCGTAACTTCAACCAAAGGCGTATTTCCTATTTGATCTAAAATACCTCCTGATTTAATCATTTCTTCGCGGTCTAATATTAAATTCTTTTTGATATGTTACAATTGAACCTTGCGGCACTGAAACCGTAACACAAACATTAGCGCCAATTATACTATCTGCACCTATAACGACATCGCCCCCTAGAATAGTAGCGTTAGCATAAATAATAACATTATCTTCTATAGTTGGGTGACGTTTAGTGTTGAATAAACTCTTCTTAACCTGAACACCTCCTAAAGTTACCCCTTGATAAATCTTCACATTATTTTTAATTATAGATGTTTCTCCAATTACAATTCCGGTCGCATGATCTATAAAAAACGAATCGCCAATTTGAGCTCCAGGATGAATGTCTGTTCCCGTAATTCCGTGCGCATATTCACTCATCATTCTTGGGATAATTGGCACATTTAGTTCAGACAATTCATGACTTAAACGATAAATAGCGATAGCATAAAAACCTGGATAAGCTAAATACACTTCTTCCAAACTTTTTGCAGCAGGATCGTGTTGTTCTATAGCTACAGCATCTAAATCTAAACGACGTCTGATGCTTGGTAAATTAAACTTGAATGTTTCCCAAATTTCAAAAGCACTATCAATTTCTAGTTTTCTACCCATTTCTAAAAACAGGTTTTCTAAATGCTGTAATTCTGTGGCAGGCTCATCGTCGAACATCACATAAAACAAATGTTTTGTAAATGTTGCTATCGAATCTTTTAGTCTAACATTATATGTTTTTGAAACTAATTTATTTTGCAATTTTGTATCTTCAATCATAAAAAAAACGCCTTTATTTAAAATAAGAGTCGGAAAAATTTCAACTAATTTACAGTCTATTTTACAAAACGACTAATTTTAAAATCAGAATTTAAATAATAGCTTGAACAACTGCTTTTGGTGCTTCTTTTCGTGTCCCATCAAAACCATCAATACCACTTACAGTTGTATATTTAAGCACATACTTTTTCCCTGGATTAAGAATTTTATAAGCAGATTGACACATTAAAGTCGCTTCATGAAAACCACAAAGAATTAATTTTAATTTCCCTTCATACGTATTCACATCTCCAATAGCGAAGATTCCAGGTATATTGGTTTGATAATCTACAGTATTTACTTTAATTGCATTCTTTTCGATGTCTAATCCCCAGTTTCCGATAGGCCCTAATTTTGGAGACAATCCGAATAACGGAATAAAGAAATCTGTATCAATTTGAAACTCTTCTTCTCCTTTTTTAACGGTCACACCTTCGATGTGATTTTCTCCAACAACGCCAACAACTTCTGATGGTGTTACTAAGTTGATTTTTCCTAAAAGTTTTAATTCTTGAACTTTTTCTACTGAATCTAAAGCGCCACGGAATTCGTTACGTCTGTGAATAAGTGTTACTTCTGAAGCTATATCTGCTAAAAAGATACTCCAATCTAAAGCTGAATCTCCTCCGCCAGAAATCACGACACGTTTATTTCTATATTTTTCTGGATCTTTAATAAAGTAGTCTACACCGTAATCTTCATATTTTGTAATATTTTCAATCAATGGTTTTCTAGGTTCAAAAGACCCTAAACCACCAGCGATAGCTACAATTGGAGCTTGGTGACGCGTCCCTTTATTGGTCGTTACAATAAACGATCCATCTTCTTGTTTTTCGATAGTTTCAGCACGTTCACCTAAAGTAAATCCAGGTTTGAATTGTTTACCTTGTTCTAATAAGTTACCCGTTAAATCTCCAGCTAAAATTTCTGGAAATCCTGGAATATCGTATATCGGTTTTTTAGGATAAAGTTCTGAACATTGCCCACCAGCTTGTGGTAAAGCATCAATTAAATGACATTTTAATTTTAATAATCCTGCTTCAAACACAGTGAATAATCCTGTCGGTCCTGCCCCTATTATTAGTATATCTGTTTGTATCATTTTGATTAATTTTTTACTGAAATATGATTTTTTATTTTTTTAAAACACCGATTTTAACTCATGTAATTCGGTATTAATGCGATCTAAAGTTGTGCGTTCTTTTACAACTTCGCCAATAACAATTATAGCTGGAGAACTTAACCTCTGCTCGGCTACAATTTCTTGAATTGAATTAATGGTACCAATTCCTATTTTTTCGTTGGCATAAGTTCCATTTTGTATAATTGCTATCGGAAGATTGTGTTTGTTTTCATTTGAAAACAATTGCACAATTTCTGATAATTTACTCATCCCCATTAAGATTACGATTGTTGCAGACGATTTTGCTGCTAATGCAATATCACTAGAGATTTCGTGATTTTTAGTCGTTCCTGTTATTACCCAAAAACTTTCGGAAACTCCGCGTTTGGTTAAAGGAATACCTTGACTTGTTGGTACTGCTAGAGCGGACGACATTCCAGGAATAACATCTACTTTAAGGTGTTTTGATTTTGCATAATCGATTTCTTCTGCGCCTCTTCCAAAAACAAATGGATCTCCGCCTTTTAAACGAACCACATGACCAAAACTTTTTGCACGTTGTACAATAAGTTCATTAATTTGTTCTTGTTGATATGCGCAACACCCTTTACGTTTCCCAACAAAAATCACTTCCTTAGTGGGTGAAGCATATTTAAGTAAGTCAACATTTATAAGTGCGTCGTACAAGATAACATCTGCAGATTCTATGGCTTTAATTGCTTTAAGCGATATTAAATCTGGATCTCCCGGACCGGCACCTATTACCGTTAATTTTGGTATGTTGTTAGTTGTTTGCATGGACTAATTCGCGTGTTCTAAAAACGTCGATGGTGTTGAAAAAAGCTTTGGTTTGGTTAATATATGTGGTTGCAAATTCTTTATTTGGTTCGTTTTTATTAATCTCGTAAACGAAATCTGAAAAACTACCTTTTGTATCTAATGTGATTTTATTTGTCTCTATAAATGTCTCGTCAAACAAACTGATAATATTAGCTTGAGAATTAGTTTTCACATCTTCCGAAAGCAATAACGCTTTAGCGGCATTTACATTCGCTGTATACGCTGAGTAAATGGCATCTGCCCATTTATCTGTCGTTTCGAAAACATCCTGAGCTTTTTCTAATTTCTCTTTAGCTTCTAATAATAAAGTCGCCACTAAATCGATAATTACACCAGCACATTCTCCTACACCTACTTCTTGCTTATACTCTTCACTTGTTCCCCAGTCGATAAAATCGCTTGGTACTAAATTTTCAGTATCTGATAATGTGACTAAGAAATTATAAAAATATTTCTGTCCATCGCGACGGTCATAATATTCTAAAAACGATTCACCAGGATTTCCATGAGCTTCAAAATCGTCTAAAATTAAACGTAAAGCTTGCGGTCCTCTTTTAGATGGTAATTTGATTACTTTATCTGAAAAACGTCCTTCTCCATTTCCTAAAACACCTCCACCTAATAATACTTGTACTGCAGGAGCAACCAGTTTTTCTTTGGTACGAATAGACATCCCTTGAAAACCAATGTGTGCCATATTGTGTTGTCCACAAGCATTCATACAACCACTAATTTTTATAGCTATATCTTGATTATTGATGTATTGAGGATATTCTGAATATAATACACGTTCTAATTCATCGGCCATTCCTGTACTACTTGCAATACCTAAATTACATGTATCTGTTCCAGGACATGCGGTAATATCTGTAGCGGCATTATAACCTGCATCTACAAAATCTAAGGCTTTTAGTTCTTGATAAAAGAATGGTAATAATTCTGCTTTTACGTGACGAATTAATATGTTTTGTCTTAATGAAAAACGCAATTCATCGGCTGCATAATTTTTTATTAAAGCGGCTAATTTTCTTGCTTTATCCGTATAAAAATCACCCAATTTTATTTTTATTCCGATGGCATATAATCCCTCTTGTTTCTGAGGAATCACATTTAAAGCTCTCCAGCTATTATATGCATTCTTGTCTTCAATTGTAACTTGAGGCACAGCGATGTCAGCAATTAGAATAGCGTCTTCGTTAGCTTCAATATGAACTTCTTGATTTGATAACGCTTTTTGTTCAGCTTCAACTAATTCTAAAAATTTCTCTACACCATATTCTTTTATTAAGAACTTCATACGTGCTTTCATACGTTTAGCACGTTCACCATGACGGTCGAAAATTCGCAATACACTCTCTATTAAAGGAATGATTTTATATGTAGGTAAAAATTCGTAAATTAAGTCTGCACTTCTTGGTTGAGATCCTAAACCCCCTCCAAGTACCACTCTAAATCCGCGTTCTCCATCTTTAATTTTCGGAATAAATCCTAAATCGTGAATATAACTTAATGCAGTATCAGCATCTGATGATGAAAAAGACATTTTAAATTTACGTCCCATTTCTTGACAGATTGGGTTACGTAAAAAGAATTGAAATACAGCATGTGCATATGGTGTAACATCGAAAGGTTCGTTTACATCGATCCCCGCAGTTTCACTCGCTGTAACATTTCTTACGGTGTTACCACAAGCTTCACGCAATGTAATATCGTCTTGTTCTAACTGCGACCATAATTCTGGCGTATCATCTATACTTACGTAGTGAATTTGAATATCCTGACGTGTTGTAATATGTAATCTTCCCGTAGAAAAACGATCTGAAACATCAGAAATTCGCAACAATTGGTTCGACGTAACTTTACCGTAAGGCAATTTAATACGAATCATTTGTACACCTGGTTGACGTTGACCGTAAATACCACGAGCTAAACGTAAACTTCTAAAACTCTCATCTGTTAAACTCCCTTCATTGAATAATCGAATTTTTTTCTCTAATTCGATGATATCCTTTTCTACAACTGGGTTTTCTATTTCTGATCTAAAACTTTGCATGATTGATTCTCATTTATTGAAAGTGGATTCCACACTCTCTATTTTGTAAGGCTTTGGTTGGGTCAAAATAAAATTGATTTTTAGGAAGGTCCTGTTCTGCTATATAAGCATCTAAATCATCATCTGACCAATAATAAAAAGGACTAACTTTCAATACACCATCTTTACTCCAGCTTAAAATATCTTTGGATTTTCTATATTCTGTTTGTCTCACACGAATATTAGTAAACCATAGTTCTGGCGTTTGCTCGGCTAGAGCTCTCCTAAAAGGCTCTAGCTTTACAACTTCTGTAAATTCGGCATGTTTTGGGCTGGTTACGTCCGGGATTCCTATTGTCGCATCAATTACCGATTTACTCAACAAAGGCTCATATTTTTCAACTTTTAAATTGAATGTATTTATTAAATTATTAGCGTGCTCGTAAGTTTCTTGTGTATTAAATAATGTATCACACCAAATTACTTTAATGTCACTATCTTGTTTTGATATGGTACTTAACAACACTGCAGAATACACTCCAAAGCTTGTTGTTACTATTTTATTTTCTGTTAAAGCTAAAGCCCAATCAATAATTTCTTGAGGGGTTTTATCTTTTAATTCTTTATTCCAATATGAAATATCTATTGTACTATCCAACATAATTTCTTTTTTTACTTCTCTACTTCTGTTAACCCTATCGGTTTAGTAGATTATTCAACAAATGTATAAGATGTAATTAATATATCCAAACTTAAATTGAAAAAATATGAATTAAATTAAATCTGCTAACGACTTGTTATTGAAGATCTCAAGTGTTTTATCACGAACTTCTTCCATTAAAGTATGAACCCCACAAAGGGTTTCATCTGGACAATCGTCGCATTTTTCGTAGAAATTAAGACTCACGCAAGGCACCATAGCTATAGGCCCTTCTAATGTTCTCATAACTAAAGACATTTTAATATCTTTAGGTTCTTTAAGTAGATAATAGCCGCCATTTTTCCCTTTCTTAGATCCTAAAACTCCTATTTTTCTCAAGGTTAGCAATATACTTTCTAAGAATTTCTGTGAAATATTTTCACTCTTAGAAATAACACTAATCTGTACGGGCGTATTATTTTCTTGACGCGCTAAAAATAGGAGGGCTTTTAAGCCGTATTTGGTTTTTTTTGAAAGCATGGAGCAAATATACTGCTTTTTAAAATTTAATTTAAAGCCTGATTTAAATCATTAATAATATCGTCTGTGTGCTCTAAACCTACAGAAATACGAACCAATCCGTCTGTAATTCCTGTCTCCAACCTATCTTCTGTACTCAACTTACTATGTGTTGTAGATGCTGGATGTGTAACAATTGTACGAGTATCTCCTAAGTTTGCAGATAATGATAGTACTTTTATTTTATTTAAAAAAGCACGTCCGCCTTCTACGCCTCCTTTAACCTCGAAAGCAATAATATTTCCACCAAGTTTCATTTGTTTTTTTGCAATCTCGTACTGCGGATGTGATTTTAAAAACGGATACTTTACTAAAGACACATTTGCATGTCCCTCTAAAAATTCTGCAACTTTTAATGCATTTTCACAATGTTTATCGACACGAACAGCAAGGGTTTCTAAACTTTTAGACAACACCCAAGCATTAAATGGTGATAACGCGGGTCCTGTATTTCTAGAAAACAAATAAATCTCTCGTATTAAATCGGCACGACCTACTGCAACACCACCTAAAACACGACCCTGACCATCCATTAACTTGGTAGCCGAATGAATAACGATATCTGCTCCAAATTTAATTGGGTTTTGTAAATACGGTGTAGCGAAACAATTATCAATCACCAATAAGATATTATGCTTTTTAGCGATTGCGCCCAATATCTCTAAATCGATAATATCTACCGCCGGATTTGTTGGACTTTCAGCATATAAAATTTTTGTGTTTGGCTGAATTAAGCTTTCAATAGTATCGACATCATTAATATTAAAGTAAGTTGTTTCTATATTCCATTTTGGAAGGTATTTTGTAAACAACGTATGTGTAGATCCAAATACAGAACTTGCCGAAACAATATGATCGCCACTATTTAAAAGCGCCGCAAAAGTTGAAAACACAGCAGACATACCCGTTGCAAAAGCATAACCACTTTCTGCACCCTCCATTTTACACACTTTATCTACAAACTCCGAAGTGTTTGGATTTGTAAAACGGCTATAAATATTACGATCTTTTTCTTCTGTAAACGATGCACGCATATCTTCGGCATCTTCAAAAACAAAGCTTGAACTTAAATATAATGGTGTTGAATGTTCTAAAAACTGAGAACGTTCTGTTTGTGTTCTAATAGCTTCTGTTTCGAAATGATTATCTTTCATAATACTAATACGTGTTTTTTTCTGTTAATCTTAAAATATCTCCAAATACACCACGAGCGGTAACTGCTGCTCCTGCGCCTGCGCCTTGAATTACTACGGGCTGATCTCCGTAAGATTCGGTGTAAATTTCGAAAATTGAATCGGATCCTTTTAAAGATCCTAGAGGTGAACTTTCTGGCACCGATACTAATTTTACTTCTAACTTAGCTCCTTTTTCATCGGCTAAATCACCATGTAAATCACCTATATATCTTAAAACATGACCAGGTTTTTGTTCAGCTTTCATACTTTGATATAAAGCGTCCATTTCTGTAAACGACTTTAAAAAAGTATTAGCATTTATACTTCTTAAGTTTTCAGGAATTAAATTCTGAATATCTACATCTGTAATCTCGTTATGTAAATCGAGTTCTCTCGCCAAAATTAACAATTTTCTGGCAACATCGTTCCCACATAAGTCTTCTCTTGGATCGGGCTCTGTAAATCCTTTATCTACAGCTTCCTGTAACACCTTAGAAAACGGCTCATTTTTAAGTGAATAATTATTAAATAAATAACTTAAAGACCCTGAAAACACACCTCTAATTTTAGTGATGTTTTCTCCAGATAAATGCAAGAGTTTAATCGTATCAATCAATGGCAAACCTGCACCAACGTTCGTTTCGTACAGATAATTTTTCTGATTTTTAGCTAATACTTCTCGTAGTTTACTATAGAATTTAAAATCAATTGTATTTGCTATTTTGTTAGATGAAACAAGGTCGAAACCATGTTCTACTAACGGAATATAATTTGAAACAAAGGCCGCACTAGCTGTGTTATCAATCGCAATTAAATTTTCTAAATGATGCTTTTTAGTATATTCTACTAAACTTTCAAATGTATACTCTTTTCCTTTGTCCTGAAGTGTATCTCTCCAATTAGAATCGATTCCTTTTTTGTTGAAAAGGGCCTGTCTTGAATTCGCTATTGCAAAAATATTCAGTTTAATTCCTTTACGCTTTTCAATATCACCGGCCGAAGCAATAATCTGATCGATTAAGGTTCCGCCTACTAAACCATGACCAAAAATGGCCAAGTTTATCTTTTTAGATATCCCAAAAATCTCTCCATGAATTACATTTAAGGCTTTATGAAGTTGAGATTTTCTAACCACCAAACTCACATTTTCACCTGTAATAGTGTTATTAAAAAGTAATGGAACAATCTGATTTTTTATTAAGGCATTAAACGGTTTATGGAATGTGCTTAAATCCTGACCTACAATTGAAATCACAGCAACATCATCAATAATTCCAATTCTATTTACATCTTGCATATAGAAATCAGTCTCGAATTCACGTTCTAATGCCAATACCGCTTGAGACGCTTTATTAGCATCTACAACCAAACCTAAACCACGCTCAGACGATCCTTGCGAAATAATACTTACACTGATATCGTTTGCACTTAAGGTTTTAAACACTCGTGCATCGACACCAACTTTTCCTAACAACCCACGACCTTCTAAATTAATTAGAGCCACGTTATCTAAAACAGATAATGATCGAATCCCTTTAGAAGCTGTTTTTGCTGTAATTAAAGTCCCTTGATCTCCACTATTAAATGTATTTAAAATACGAAGTGAAATGTTTTTTTCCAATAACGGAATAATCGTCTTAGCATGTAAAACAGTTGCTCCAAAGTTTGCTAATTCGTTTGCTTCTGCAAACGATAATTCTTCAATCTTCTTCGCATCCGGAACTAAATCTGGGTTTGCCGTATAGATTCCGTTTACGTGTGTATAATTCTGTAATTCTTCAGCATCTAAAAAATTAGCTAAAAGTGCTGCAGAATAATTACTACCATTTCGACCTAAAGTCGTTGTTTTATTATCTTTATTAGAGGCGATAAATCCAGTAACGATATTTACAGTGTCTCCATTATATTTTTTAAAATGTTTTAATACATTTTCTTTAGACACTTTTGTGTTTGGCTGTGCATTACCATAGGTGTCGTCGGTTTTTATAAGAAACCTCGAATCTGTTGCATGGGCTTTTATACCGCGCTCGTTTAGCAATTTAGCAACGACTTTAACCGACATTAATTCGCCTTGTGCTAAAACTTCATCTTTAATTTTATTACTATAATCTCCTAACAATTTTACGCCTCCAAATACTTTATCTAATACAGAAAACGCTTCAGAAAAATCAATTTCTGGGCACGGCTCTGTCTGATATGCTTTAAACGTTTCTAAATCCTTTTTATAAGATTGATTGTTTTTGGCTTTAATTAAAATACGTTCTAACTCGTCTGTAGAAGCTCCTCTTGCCGAAAGTACAACAGCAATCTTTTCATCATTCTTAACTTTATTTTCAATAATATTAAGAACTGTTTCTAAACCTACACCATTCGCTAGAGACTTCCCTCCAAACTTCAGGACTTTCATGCGTTTATTCTTTAGTTCCGGTTTAAAAATGCCTTCTATTATCGTTTCTAATTGTTCGAATTCTATTAAAAAAGCATCGTGTCCATGATCGGAATGTATTTCGTTATAGGTTACATTTGGATGTGTAAGTGCTAATTTCTTTTGAGTTTCACGGTTTTCTTCAGCGGTAAAAAACAAATCAGAATCTACACCAACTATTGCAATATTAGATTTAATAACATCTAATACATTTACATCTTCCGGCCTACCTTTAGTAACATCAATTGTTCTTAATAATTGATTCATTAATTTATAAGCTGAAAGCTGAAAACGTTCTTGTAATTTATTTCCGTGGTGCAGCAACCAACTCTCTACATTAAAGATTTCTAAATCTTCATTTTTACTTCTATGAAAACGTTCTTTAAACGATTTTGGAGTTCTGTAGCACAACATGGCGTGCATACGCGCATCGTGAACGGGATTACTAGAATTGGTTAAAAACTGCTCTTGAATCTGGCAATTAGCAATCAGCCAATCCGTCGATTTCCAATCTGTAGCAACTACAATTAAATGTTCTGCTAAAGTTGGATTCATCACAGCCATTTCCCATGCAATTCCACCTCCTAATGATCCGCCAATCATAGCAAAGACCGAATCAATTTTCAATATTTTAAGCCCTTTTAAAAAGATATTTGCAATATCTCGAGCCACAAAATCTTTATAATTCTCTATGATAAATCCATCATAACCATTCCCCGGAATATTAAAAGATATTACGGTAAACTTCTTAGTATCTATAATTTTATTGTCGCCAATAAGATCACTCCACCAACCACCTTCACCAGCAACATTACTGTTACCTGTTAATGCATGATTTACCAAAACAATTGGCGCTTCGTGTAATGGCTGCCCAAACACTTCGTAAGAAAGTTTAAGAGGCAACTCGACACCGCTAATAGTTTTGTAATAATCTAAAGGAATAAATTGTAAATTTTTCATGTCGCAATATATAAAAGCTGTAATTTAAAAGGGCCTAAAATTAAAGAAACTGTTAAGCCTATTTAACGGCTTGGAATGCTTGTTTTAAATCGGATTTCAAATCTTCTAAGTCTTCAATTCCTACAGATAAACGCACTAAATCTTGTGAGACTCCTGACGCTGCTTGAGCGGCTTCGTCTAACTGCTGATGTGTTGTACTTGCAGGATGAATAATTAATGATTTTGTATCTCCTATATTTGCCAAAAGCGAGAATAATTGTGTTTTATCTGCAATCACTTTTGCCGCATTAAAACCACCTTTATGGCCAAAAGTAACCATTCCGCTTTGTCCATTTGGAAGATATTTATCTGCTAAAGTTTTGTAAGCACTACTTTCTAAACCTGGATAATTTACCCAAGTAATTTCGTCTTGTGCTTCTAACCATTGTGCTAATGCCAAAGCATTTTCACTATGTTTTTTTATACGTAATTCTAAAGTTTCTAAACCTTGAATAATTTGAAACGCGTTAAACGGACTTAAAGCACTACCATAATCACGTAATCCTTCAATTCTAACTTTCGCTATAAACGCTGCTTCTTTTAAAACTTCACTATATACTAAACCGTGATAGCCGGCAGAAGGCTCTGTAAATTCTGGGAATTTTCCGTTTGCCCAATTAAAAGTTCCTGCATCAATAACTGCACCTCCTAAACTTGTTCCGTTACCGTTAATATACTTTGTTAAAGAGTGAATTACAATATTTGCACCGTATTGAATTGGATTTAATAATGCTGGTGAAGCCACCGTATTATCTACAATTAATGGAACACCATTTGCTTTTGACACTTCAGCAATAGCTTCAATATCTAAAACATCTAATTTTGGGTTTCCAAGAGATTCTATAAAAACAGCTCTTGTATTATCTTGAATTGCTGCTTGAAAGTTTTCAGCCTCCGAAGGATCTACAAACGTAGTTGTAATACCATGTCTTGGTAGTGTAACTGCTAATAAATTGTAAGTCCCACCATACAAACTACTAGATGCCACAATATGGTCGCCAGCTCTTAAAAGAGTTAGTAAAGTTGTTGTAATAGCAGCCGTTCCTGATGCTGTAACTACAGCAGCTAAACCACCTTCGATTGCAGCTAAACGCTGTTCTAAAATATCGTTTGTTGGGTTGTTTAAACGGGTGTAAATGTAACCCGGTTCTGCTAATGCAAATAGATTTGCTGCATGATCTGAATCGTTAAAAACATACGATGACGTTTGGTAAATAGGCACGGCTCTTGTTCCTCCGTGTTTTGTAACATCATGTCCTGCGTGCAACGCTTGTGTTGCAAATTTTTGTGTACTCATTTTTCTTTCTTTTTGAGTTAATAAATTAAAACTAAAAGTCAAATGCACCAATAAGGCGTACTTAATAGAAAAATGTTAAAAAGAAAATAATACAAATTACTCTAGGAGTAATTTCGTTTAGTTATCTATCTAAATCGCCGATAAATGAATCGGTTTTTAAGTAGAATTTAGCACCTTCTTTATAAGTTAAAGGGTTGCTAAGGTTTCAGCGGGTCTAATCCCTCCACCTTTCTTGATAACATTTCAATAAGTTATTGAACTTTGTGAATGCAAATATTCAGTTAGAAAAGTTGATTTTCCAAATTATTTGAGACATATTTCTCAAATAATCTTTTTCACCCCTTATTTTCAGCTAAATATTTATCTTTTATAATTTGACCTACGGGCTTGTTTTCAATCTTACTTTCTAACCACGAAATAATGTCTAAATACAAAAATGCACGTTTTTCATAGGGATGATTTTCATATGTTTTTAATGTATCTCGCAACTGAATAAAAGCTCTTTTAATATCCTGTGGATAAACATCTTGAAGGCCTTTTATAAATTTTATCATTTCCTTTTGCACCTCATGAAGGTCATTCATTTTAATTAAAAATTTATACGTACTTCTTAATAAAGAATCGATGTGATAATCTAAACCAGCTTCGTAATGCGCTACTAAATTTAGAACCCTAGAGAAGCACAACAAATCTTCTCGCATAGACAACGTTTTATTCGAAATAATTTTATTTAAATAGAAAATACACTGTTTATTATTTCCCGCTCCAAAATACAAACTTGCGAATTTGTAATAGAAAATCATGGTGTGGTGTTCGTCTATTCTATTTGAAAACCGCTTTAAATCTGTTTCTATTTTAGGAATTAATTTCAAGCCTTCTTCGAACGTACCATCTATAAAATGCAAATTTACTTTATTTAAATTCAGATATAAAAAAGCTAAAGATTCTACATTTTCATCTCTCAAAAATGTTTTGTCGTTTACAATTTCTTCCAAACGCACTAAAGCATTTTCGAATTTATCTCTACTTCTTACAAAAAATAAAGCCTCCAACAAATAATTCTTTCCTTTTAAAAAGAATACGGGGTTTAGATTAATCATGTTTGGGTTATCGTAAAACAAATCCACCCATTTTGAAGCGTATTTATAACAATTTTTAAAATCTTGAGTTAGGAAACTATACCACAAATAAGCATTATACAACCATAATTTTTCCCTAAAACCTAAATCTTTTATTTGATATTTAGGAAGTCTTTTATAAAAGTAAGACGCTACTTGCTCGCCTTCTTCTTCATTTCTTACATAACCCGTTTTTAAGAAAATACCATATAATTGAAGCGACAAATTAGACAATTTACTAGCCACAACATTTAAGGCACTTAATTCTTTTGCCTGAATAGTAAGTTCGTCTGCTCGACCGCTTATACTTCGCGTTATATATTGAGATTCGATTAACTTTTCGAATTCCACAATTTCGAATGCCAAGTTTTTTTCTTCATTCTGAATTGCGAGTTCTTTAGATTTATCAAGAATCTTTAAACTCTGTTTATACAATCCTTTATGGTATAATATTGATGCAAAATCTAACTGCTCTCGAATTTGCGATCGGATATTTTGGTGAGATGGATTTAATTTTAAACTGATTAATATTTGTTTGTATAAATGTGCTTTAACATTCGCTAACTGTTGTTTTTTAACATCTCCATTTTTCAAAATAAAATCTTCGTCGTAAACAGACAATTTATCTAAAATATTAAATAAGTTTAAAAACTTAGAATCTGTATTTACCCCCAATCTTCCCACATACAGCTTAAACTGACGCTTTTCCGACTTGGTTAAGGACTTTACTAATAAAAACAAATTATCTTTTTGGTCTTTTATCATCAAATAAAAATAGTTCTAATATGTTGATATTCAGTTTTTTAAATATGTTTAAATGCTTTTAAACATCGTAAAACTACAATAATGAGGTGTAGGTTAACAAAAGTATAATATAAATTCGTAGAACAATAAGAAAATAAATTTAGATACATGTCACATTCTAACATTCAAATATTTGACACAACGTTACGCGATGGCGAACAAGTCCCAGGCTGCAAGTTAAACAAAGAGCAAAAAGTTATTATTGCTAAAAGACTTGATATCCTAGGAGTTGACGTTATTGAAGCAGGTTTTCCTGTGTCAAGTCCTGGAGATTTCGCTTCTGTAGAAGCCATTTCAAAAATCGTAAAGAATGCGACAGTTTGTGGTCTGACAAGATCTGTAGAAAATGATATTAAAGTTGCTGGTGAAGCTTTGCGTTATGCAAAAAGATCAAGAATTCATACAGGAATTGGAACATCAGATTCTCATATAAAATTCAAATTCAATTCTAACCGTGATGCCATCATCGAACGCGCTGTAAGAGCTGTGCGTTATGCTAAAACATTTACTGAAGATGTAGAGTTTTATGCTGAAGATGCTGGACGTACAGATAACGATTATTTAGCAAGAGTTTGCGAAGCAGTAATTGCTGCTGGAGCAACAGTATTAAATATTCCAGATACAACAGGATACTGTTTACCTAACGAATATGGTGCTAAAATAAAGTACTTAATGGAGAACGTTAAAGGAATTGAAAAAGCTATTTTATCTTGCCACTGCCACAACGATTTAGGATTAGCAACTGCAAATTCTATCGAGGGGGTTATTAATGGTGCAAGACAAATAGAATGTACTATTAATGGTATTGGTGAGCGTGCTGGAAATACAGCTTTAGAAGAAGTTGTTATGATTTTAAAGCAACACCCAACATTAAATTTAGATACAAACATAAATACCTCTTTATTATATAGTACGAGCCAAATGGTCTCTGAACATATGGGAATTTATACACAGCCAAACAAGGCTATCGTAGGAGCTAACGCTTTTGCTCACAGTTCTGGAATTCACCAAGACGGTGTGATTAAAAATCGTGAAACTTACGAGATTATAAATCCAAAAGATGTAGGTGTAACAGAATCTGCTATTGTTTTAACAGCAAGAAGTGGTAGAGCTGCTTTAGCATATAGAGCTAAGAATGTAGGCTACGAATTAACTAAATTACAATTAGATGTAGTTTACGCTAGTTTCTTAGATTTCGCTGATGTTAAAAAAGAAGTAAACGATTCTGATATTCATCAAATTATTGAAACAAGTAGCATTTACAATCAAATTATTTCAGCTTAAAATAATAAGCTTAAAGTCTATTTTTATATTTGTATGAAATAGCATAAACTTAAAAAATGAAAAAGACATTATTCGATAAAGTTTGGGATGCACATGTGGTAGATGCGATAGAAAACGGACCACAGATATTGTACATCGACAAACATTTAATACATGAAGTAACAAGCCCACAAGCTTTTAATGAGTTAAAAGACAGAGAAATTCCTGTGTTTAGACCAAACCAAATTGTGGCAACAGCAGATCATAATACACCAACAACAAATCAACATTTACCAATACAAGATACACTTTCTAGACATCAGCTTGAGCAGCTGTCAAAAAACTGTGCCGACAACGGAATCACACTATTTGAATTAGGTCACAAATACAATGGAATAGTGCACGTTATGTCACCCGAATTAGGAATCACACAACCTGGAATGACAATCGTGTGTGGGGATAGTCATACCTCCACGCATGGTGCATTTGGAACCATTGCCTTTGGAATTGGCACCAGTCAGGTTGCTCAAGTTTTTGCTAGTCAGTGTTTACTTTTAACGAAGCCTAAAAGCTTACGTGTTTCTGTAAATGGAAAATTAAAAAACGGAGTACTTCCTAAAGATGTTATTTTATATATTATCGCTAAATTAGGAACTAACGCCGGTACAGGATATTTCTGTGAATATGCTGGAGACGTTTTTGAAAATATGAGTATGGAAGGCCGTATGACGGTTTGCAATATGAGTATTGAAATGGGCGCTCGTGGCGGAATGATTGCTCCTGACCAAACTACTTTCGATTATGTTGAAGGTCGTGAATATGCTCCTAAAGGTGAAGATTTCACTAAAAAAGTTGCCTATTGGAAAACATTACCTACAGATGAAGGTGCTGAATTTGACAAAGAATATTTCTTCGACGCTGAAGATATTGAACCTATGGTAACATACGGAACAAACCCGGGTATGGGGATAAAAATAACAGAAAACATCCCTACACTTGACGATGCTTCTTTTGAAAAATCATTGAAATATATGAATTTCAAAAAAGGCGAATCTCTTATAAACAAACCTATTAATTTTGTCTTTATTGGTAGCTGTACCAACTCTAGAATCGAAGATTTTAGAGTGGCTGCACAATATATAAAAGGCAAACAAAAAGCACCAAATGTTACGGCCTGGTTAGTACCAGGAAGTAAATTGGTGGAAGCACAAATTATTGAAGAAGGCTTAAAAGACATTTTTACAAATGCCGGTTTCGAACTTCGCCAACCAGGATGTTCTGCCTGTTTAGCGATGAACGACGACAAAATTCCTCAAGACGAATATTGTGTATCTACATCAAATAGAAATTTTGAAGGTAGACAAGGTCAAGGTGCCAGAACTATTTTAGCAAGTCCGTTAGTCGCTGCAGCTACAGCGATAGAAGGAAAAATTATTGACATTACAAAACAATTAAACTAAATGGAAAAGTTTACAACATTTCAGTCTAGAGCCATTCCATTAGACATAGAAAACATAGATACAGATCAAATTATTCCTGCGCGTTTCTTAAAAGCAACAGACAGAGAGGGATTTGGAGATAATGTATTTAGAGATTGGAGATTCAATAAAAACGGGGATTTAAACGAAGATTTCCCTTTAAACGACACAACTTATCTTGGAAGAATTTTAGTAGCCGGAGATAATTTTGGTTGTGGTTCAAGTCGTGAACATGCTGCTTGGGCTATAGGAGATTACGGTTTTAAAGTAGTCGTTTCTAGTTTCTTTGCAGATATTTTTAAAGGTAATGCACTTAACAATGGGATTCTTCCAGTACAAGTTTCTCCTGCCTTTTTAAAAGAATTATTTAATCACATAACTGCTGACCCAGAAACAATAATTAGTGTAAATTTAGAAACTCAAACCATTTCTATAAAAGACACCGATTATTCAGAGCAATTTGATATCGATCCCTACAAAAAGACCTGTCTTATTAATGGTTACGACGATATTGATTATTTATTAAGTAAAAAAGAAGAGATTAAAGCTTTTGAAACTAAAGCTTAAAGTTATTACCCTATACGTTATAAATTAGTTGAGCAACTAACACTGCACAACTAAAAAATAATTTTTATGAAACTAAACATAGCAGTATTAGCAGGAGACGGAATTGGACCAGAAGTCACTGCGCAATCTATAAAAGTCCTTAAAGCAATTGCTTTAGAATACAATCATACCTTCAACTTTAAATATGCTCCTGTAGGTGCAATCGCAATAGATGAAACGGGTAATCCTTTACCAGAATCAACTTTAGAACTTTGTAAAAATAGCGATGCCTTATTATTTGGTGCTATTGGAGATCCTAAATACGATAACGACCCATCTGCAAAAGTACGCCCAGAACAAGGTTTACTTGCTTTAAGAAAATCTTTAGGGCTGTATGCAAATATAAGACCTGTTAAAGCATACGATGCACTTTTAAGCAAATCGCCGTTAAAAAAGGATATTATTAAAGGAACCGATATTACTATTTATCGCGAACTTACTGGTGGTATTTACTTTGGAAAAAAAGAAATTAGTGAAGACGGAAATTCTGCTTCAGATTTATGTGAGTATTCTCGTGTAGAAATAGAACGTGTTGCTCATTTAGCTTTTAAAGCTGCTCAGGCTCGCAAAAAAAAACTGACACTTATAGACAAGGCAAATGTTTTAGAAACGTCTCGTTTATGGCGTAAAGTGGTTACAGAAGTAGCTAAAAATTATAAAGATATAGAATTAGATTTCTTATTTATAGATAATGCAGCAATGCAAATGATTTTAAACCCAAAACAGTTTGATGTTATTTTAACGGAAAACATGTTTGGAGATATTATTAGTGATGAAGCGAGTGTTATTGGTGGATCTATCGGACTATTAGCTTCTGCTTCTATTGGAGATAAATATGCGATGTTCGAGCCTATTCATGGATCTTATCCACAGGCAACAAACAAAGGTATAGCAAACCCAATTGCTTCAATATTATCTGCGGCGATGTTATTAGAACATTTTGATTTAAATGATGAAGCTGATTTAATTAGAACTGCGGTAGACAAATCGTTAGCACTTCATATTACAACTCCAGATTTAAACTCTAAATACGACAATATTACAACAAGTAAAGTTGGTGATTTTATCGCTGATTTTATTAGTAACCCTAAAGATTCGAATCATAACTTTTCGAACATTCACTTAGGACAATCTACAATAATCTAAATTCCGTTTATTTTATTTAAAAGAAAAGCGTCTTAGTAATTTACTAAGACGCTTTTTTATTTTATAATATATATATTTTGGAATTTACTCTACAATAAACTTTCCTTTCATTAAAGCATAATGCCCAGGGAAACTACATAAAAAATCATAAGTTCCAACTTCAGGAGCATCAAACTCAATAACATCCATTTCTCCTCCACCAAGTAATTCAGTGTACACAATAACGTCTGCTGAATCTTCAGGAACATAATCATGATCTGCTGCAGAAGCTGCCTTAGATGCAAATGCAGCCATATCTACTCCATTATTTAGAAGCACAAAGTTATGACCCATTACATTTTTTGGCATTTTACCTGTATGCATCAGTGTTAATTTTACTTTCTGACCTTTTTTAACTTTAATTTCTTTCAAATCAAAAGTCATTTTATCGTCTCCATGTAACATAATCTCTACTACGCCATCATTAGCCGACTCTGCATCTACTACTTCAATGGTTTCAGTCATTTCTGTAGGTGTTGCTGTTTCTGTTATAACCTCAGATTCTGTTTCATAAGAAAAGCTTTTTTTCTTTTCTTCTTTTTCTCCACAATTTATAAAAACGACAGAAGACAACATTAATACTGTTAATTTTAGATATTTCATAATTTTGAATTTAATATTTATAATTTAGGAAATTTACGACTAATTTTATCTAATCCCAAATTGTGAATACTTCCTAAATGTGTGTGTTTTTTAGAATCGTCTGGGACATATGTTCCTGCCTCAACTTCGCCACCAATTTTCTTGTAAGCATCTCTAAACGACATACCATCGACCACTAAAGTATTTATATTATCTACAGTAAATAAGAATTTGTATTTATCGTCGTGTAAATCGATATCCTTTACTTTTATCTGAGAGATCGAGAAATTAAAAATGTCTAAAATGTTCTTGATATCCTCAAAAGCTTGGATGATATTTTCTTTTAATAACTGGTAATCTCTATGATATCCGCTAGGTAAATTATTAGTAATTAAAACCATCTCTGTTTGAAGGGCTTGGATCTTATTACATTTTCCTCGAATTAACTCAAACACATCCGGGTTCTTTTTGTGCGGCATAATACTACTTCCTGTGGTTAGCTCGTCTGGGAAAGTAATAAATCCAAAATTCTGACTCATATACAAACAAATATCCATTGCAAAACGTGCCAATGTATTCGCTAAACTTCCTAATGAAGCAGCAATCATACGCTCGCTTTTACCACGACTCATTTGTGCTGCAACCACATTATATTTTAATGTTTCAAAGCCCATTTCTTTAGTCGTAAATTCACGATCTATAGGAAAAGAACTTCCGTAACCTGCAGCAGATCCTAACGGATTCTGATCGGCAATTTTCTGTGCCGCTTGTACCATGTACACATCGTCAATCAAAAGTTCTGCATAGGCAGAGAACCAAAGACCGAAAGACGATGGCATAGCTACTTGTAAATGTGTGTAACCTGGAAGTAATTTCTCTTTATGAGTTTCGGCTAAACCTAAAAGCGTATCGAAAAATGTTTTTGTTTTATCCTGAACTACTTTTAATTCTTCTTTATAGTACAATTGAAGTGCCACTAAAACTTGATCGTTTCTAGAACGTGCGGTGTGGATTTTTTTTCCAACATCGCCTAACGTTTTCGTTAATTCGAATTCTATTTTAGAATGTACATCTTCAAATTCTTCTTCAATTACAAATGTTCCGTCTTCAATTTGAGATTCTAAAACATTTAATCCGCCAAGTAATTGTTGCAATTCTTCAGCAGTAATAATCTTTATACTTTCAAGCATTTTGGCGTGTGCTTTAGAAGCAATCACATCATACTTAGCAATATGTATATCTATTTCTCTATCGTTACCTACTGTAAACTGTTCTATTTTTTTATCTATTGAAAGACCTTTGTCCCAAAGTTTCATATGTATAGATTTTTATATTTTAGTTGAAGTTTCAACCTAAATAATTAAAGTATTTTTTCTAATAATTGAATATAAATTGCAACGCCCTCTTCTATTTCATTTAAATAAATAAATTCATCTGCAGAATGCGATCTTGTACTATCTCCAGGTCCTAATTTTAAAGACGAACAGGTTAACACCGATTGATCTGATAAGGTTGGCGAACCATAAGTTGTTCTTCCTATTTCTATACCGGCTTTTACCAATTCGTGATCTTTAGGAATTGAAGAGGAATTTAAACGTAAACTACGTGCTTTAATCTCTGAACAAGGAGCTTCGTTTACTAATATATCATTAATTTCAGTATTGGTATACTTGTCGTTTACACGTACATCTATTACCAATTCAACCTCCGCTGGAATCGCATTATGTTGCTTTCCTCCTTTTATTTGAGATACCGTCATTTTAACATCTCCAAGAGCTTCAGAAGGTCTTTCAAATTTATAATCCTTAAACCAGTTAAGCACCGAAATTGTATTATAAATAGCATTGTCATCATTAGGATGTGCTGAGTGACTTGGTGTTCCTTTAACTTTAGCATCAAAAACCACAAGACCTTTTTCGGCTACAGCCAAGTTCATTAAAGTGGGTTCTCCTACAATAGCAACATCTATCTTAGGAATAATAGACAACATGCTATTTAAACCATCTGGGCCGCTACTTTCTTCCTCGGCAGAAGCTACTAAAACCAAGTTGTATTTTAAGTTTGGTTTGTTATAAAAATAGGTAAATGTTGCGATTAAAGACACTAAGCATCCTCCGGCATCATTACTTCCTAAACCATATAATTTACCATCTTCTACAATCGCTTTTAACGGATCTTTTGTATAGCCATTATTTGGTTTTACCGTGTCGTGGTGCGAGTTTAAAAGCATGGTAGGCTTGCCTTCTGTAAAATCTGCATTAAGCGCCCATACATTATTTTTAGTTCGTGTATACGGAATATCTTTTTGCTTAAACCAAGCTTCTATAAGCTGTGCGGTTTTATCTTCCTCTGAAGAAAACGATTGTGTTTCTATCAGATTCTTAAGTAATGAAATGGCCTCCTCGGTTAATTGTTGCGTTGTCATTAGGCTTGAATGGTTGTATGTTTTGTTTTTTGATTAAATAGCATTTCTGGTTTTCCTAAACACACTTTAAAAACGTGATTGGAAATCGCATAAAAACAGTTGTCTAGTTTTGGTAGCATACCGTCCGTTATAACTCCCTCTGCTTTTAAAGTTGCGTAATTTTCGGTATTTATATGTTCAATTACAGAATTTGGATTATCTATGTCTAATAGTACACCGTCTTTCTCGAAGCAATAATAAAGTTCTACCTGATACAAGTCTGCAAAAGCAATCGCTAGTTCTGAGGTTACTGTATCTGCATTTGTATTTAACAATTGTCCGTTTTCGTCATGTGTTATAGCGCAGAATACGGGTGTAATATTATTTTCTAAAAGTACTTTAGGCACTTTAGTATTTACTTGCGTTACATCGCCTACAAATCCGTAATCTATAGTTTTTACCGGGCGTTTTTCTGAAACAATAGTATTCCCATCTGCCCCAGTAAACCCAACACTATTACAGTTATTGGCTTGTAATTGTGCGATTATATTTTTGTTGATTTTTCCGCCGTAAACCATCGTGATAATATCTAAAGTATCAGCATCGGTAATACGTCTTCCATCTACCATTTGCACCTCGATATTCATAGATTTAGCCATTTTAGTAGCTAATTTTCCTCCACCGTGTACTAATATCTTAGGACCTTCAAGCGTTGCGAATTGTTTTAAAAATACAGCTAAAGTGGTATCATAATCAATAATATTTCCTCCTATTTTAACAACTTTTAGTGTTTTCATATTATAGATTTTCTAAAATTCCTTTCATGACAATTTGAGCCGCATAGGTTCTATTATTCGCTTCTTTCATTACAATAGATTGATCGCTATCTAACACAGCATCTTCCACAATAACATTTCTACGAACTGGTAAACAATGCATAAATTTAGCATGACCCAACTTTTCTTTTGTAATCATCCAACTTGGATCTGTACTTAGTATCTTACCATAATCGGAATAACTACTCCAGTTTTTAGCATATACAAAATCGGCACCTTCTAATGCTTGTTCTTGATTGTGATTAATTGGCGTGTCTTTAGTGATATCCGGATTTAACTCGTAACCTTCGGGATGTGTAATGGTTAAATCTACATCCATTTTTATCATCATTTCTACAAATGAATTTGGTACAGCTTGAGGTAACGCCTTAGGATGTGGCGCCCAAGATAAAACTACTTTAGGTCGCGCTTTTTCCGATAATTCTGAAATTGTAATTGCATCTGCCAACGCTTGTAACGGATGCGCCGTAGCACTTTCCATATTTACAATGGGCACGGTTGCATACTTTTCAAAGCTCTTTATCACCATTTCGGCAGCGTCTCTTTCCTTGTCTATTAAACTAGGAAATGCACGCACAGCAATAATATCGGCATATTGCGAAATGACCTCAGCAGCTTCTTTAATATGCTCAGAAGTTCCAGCATTCATAATAGTTCCGTCTTCAAACTCTAAATTCCACGCGTCGTTTACATTCAGACTCATTACTTCCATTCCTAAATTTTTTGCTGCCTTTTCGGTACTTAACCGGGTCCGTAAACTCGAATTAAAAAACAACATCACTAAGGTTTTATTTTTTCCTAAATGTTTATGTTCGAATGGGTTCATTTTTAAAAGAATCGCTTCTTTTATGGTTTCTGAAAGATTTGATATATCTGAAATTTGCGTGTATTTTTTCATGCTAAGCTAATTCTGAGTTTAAGGCTTCAAAGAACGTGTCTAAGTGTTCTTTTTGAATCGTTAATGGCGGAAGTATTCTTAATAAATTAGGATTTTTTGCACTTCCTGTAAATATGTGATGGTCGAAAATAAGTTTTTTTCTAAGCTCTGAAATCGGAAAATCGAATTCTAAACCCAGCATTAAACCACGACCTTTAATTGATTTTAATTGTGGTATTTGATTTGCTTTCTCTATAAAGTAAGCTGAAATTTCTTTAGTATGCTCAAGTAAATTTTCAGCTTTAAGCACATCTAAAACTGCTATTGAAGCCGCACAAGCCAAATGATTTCCTCCAAAAGTCGTTCCTAATAATCCAAATCTTCCATTAATATCAGGATGTATTAAAATCCCACCTATTGGAAAACCATTCCCCATACCTTTTGCTAGAGAAATTATATCTGGTGTAATGTTGTGCTTTTGAAATGCGAAGAAATCTCCTGTTCTACCAAAACCCGATTGCACTTCGTCTGCAATAAAACAAGCATTATACGTTTTACATAATTTTTCAAGTCCTTGGTAGAACTCAGTCGTACTTTCGTCTAAACCTCCAACACCTTGAATAAACTCTATAATTACAGCGCAAACATCATTATTCTTTAAAGAGTTTTCTACACCTTCTAAATCTCCAAGTTCAAAAAAATCAACAGCTTGCTGTGCGTTTAAAGGCGCAACAATTTTAGGATTATCGGTAGCTGCAACGGCTGCAGAAGTTCTTCCGTGGAATCCATTTTTAAAGGCTATAATTTTAGATTTTTCATTATGAAAAGAAGCCAATTTTAATGCATTTTCATTTGCTTCTGCTCCTGAATTACATAAAAACAACTGATAGTCTTTACAGCCTGAAAAATCAGCTAATTCTGCTGCTAGTTGCTCTTGTAATGGATTCTGAATCGCATTACTATAAAACGCAATATCATTTAACTGACGTGTTAAACGGTCTACGTAAGTTGGGTGTGAATGCCCTATTGAAATTACAGCGTGACCGCCATATAAATCTAAATACTGAACGTTTTTATCGTCGTAAACAAAAACGCCTTTCGCTCTTACTGGGGTAATGTCGTAAAGCGGATATACTGGAAACAAACTCATATTTGTTCTTTTTTAATGTTGCTTATTTTATTGTAAGACGCCACCATACCTTGAATTAAAGAGGAACTTAATCCTTTATGTTCCATCTCGTTTAAACCTTCAATGGTACATCCTTTTGGCGTTGTTACTTTATCAATTTCTTCTTCTGGATGGTTTCCGCTTTGGATTAGCAAACTAGCTGCTCCTTCGCAGGTATGCATCGATAATTCTTGAGCGACTTCGGCATCAAAACCTAACTGAATTGCGGCTTGAGTTGTGGCGCGAATTAATCGCATCCAAAATGCAATTCCGCTTGCACAAACCACTGTTGCTGCTTGCATCTGATTTTCGGGAATAATTAACGTGTGTCCTAAACGGTTGAAAATAGCTTCGGCTATTTTAATGCGTTTCTCGCCTTGTTTGTTACTACAAATACACGTCATAGATTTACCTACGGCAATAGCTGTATTTGGCATTGCACGAATAACAAATTGATTCTCTCCAACAACACCTTCAATTCTAGGAATTAAAAACCCTGTTACTGTAGAAATCAAAACATGCTTATCTGTTAAATGAGGTGTAATTTCTCTCAAAACATTTTCAAAATGTGCAGGTTGAACTGCAAATATTAAAATGTCTGATTTTTTAACCGCTTCAATATTATCACTAGTTATAGTAACATTTGTATAACCATTAAGTTCTTCTAATGACTCTACATTTCTTTTGGTTAAATAAAGGGTAGTAAACGCATTATCGATAATTAAACCTTTTGCGATTGAATGCCCTAAATTTCCAGTTCCGATTATAGCAATTTTCATAATTCCAATGGTTTAGAAGTAAGTAGCTTTTAGTTGTACACCCTCAGTTTCTTCAAATCCAAACATTAAATTCATGTTCTGAACGGCTTGACCTGAAGCGCCTTTTAATAAATTATCAATAACACTTGTCACTAATAATTTATTGTTGTGTTTATGTAAATGTAGGATACATTTATTCGTATTTACCACTTGTTTTAAATGAATATCTTCATCTGAAACTACAGTAAATTTAGCGTCCTTGTAAAATGATTTATACAATGCTTTAGCATCTTCTAAAGTACCGTCGTATTTGGTATAAGCTGTAGCAAAAATTCCTCTAGAAAAATCACCTCGATTTGGCATGAAAATAATTTCAGAATTAAAATCACTTTGTAATTGATTAACCGATTGATTAATTTCTCCTAAATGCTGATGCGTAAAGGGTTTGTAATATGAAAAATTATTATCTCTCCATGTAAAATGCGTCGTTGCAGACAATGACGTTCCAGCCCCTGTTGCCCCTGTTACAGCATTAACATGAACATCGTCTTGAAACTTTCCGTCTGATGCCAATGGTAATAATGCTAACTGAATTGCAGTAGCAAAACATCCTGGATTTGCTAAATATTTAGCATTTACAATAGCTTCTTTATTCAATTCAGGAAGACCGTAAACAAATTGCATTCCGTTAAAATTAGAATCTGCTTCTAACCTAAAATCATTACTTAAATCGATGATTTTAGTCGTATCTGAAAAGCTGTTTTTTTCTAAAAACGCTGTAGAATTTCCATGTCCTAAACACAAGAATAATACATCTACATCTGAATTAATAGCATCTGTAAATTGTAAATCCGTAGAACCAATTAAATCTTGATGCACCTTACTTACTGGATTTCCAGCATTAGATGTACTGTAGATAAAATCGATATTTACCTGTGGATGATACATTAATATTCTAATTAATTCTCCTGCAGTATATCCTGCACCTCCAACAATTCCTGCTTGTATCATGATTTGTTATTTACGAGTTGATAAATCTTATTCTGATTTCCAAGTATTTTTATAAATCCTTTGGCGTCATCTGCTGTCCACCCTTTGTTTTCTTCACCATAACTCGCAAACGTAGAATTCATTAAATCGTGTTTAGACGAAATCCCATCTAATGAGAAGTGATAAGGTTTAAGTGTAACAACAACATCTCCGGTTACGTTTTCTTGACTACTTTGTAAAAATGCTTCCATATCGCGCATTACAGGATCTAAAAACTGACCTTCGTGTAAGTGCATTCCATAAAAACTAGACAAGTAATCTTTGTGTTGCATTTGCCATTTTGTAAGTGTGTGTTTTTCTAATAAATGGTGTGCTTTTACTGTAATTAAAGCTGCAGCAGCTTCAAAACCAACACGTCCTTTTATTCCAACAATAGTATCTCCTACATGAATATCTCTACCTATTGCGTATTTCGAAGCGATTTCATTTAAAGCTTCAATATTTTTTTCTGGGGTAGCTGTTGTTCCGTTAAAAGCGACAAATTCACCTTTCCTGAAAGTTAACGTTACTTTTTGCTCGTCTGTTTTTTCTAACTGAGACGGATATGCTTCACTAGGTAATGGTTTTTCTGAAGTTAATGTTTCTTCACCACCAACACTTGTTCCCCATAATCCTTTATTAACAGAGTATCTTGATTTTGCCCAAGACATATCGATACCATTAGCAACTAAATAATCGATTTCTGTTTGTCGTGCTAATTTTTGGTCTCTAATAGGCGTAATAATCTCAATTTCTGGTGCAAGGATTTGAAAAATCATATCGAAACGCACTTGGTCGTTTCCAGCGCCTGTACTACCATGAGCAATATATTGTGCGTCAATACTTTTTGCGTATTCTACAATTTCAATCGCTTGAATAATACGTTCTGCACTCACAGATAATGGATATGTATTGTTTTTTAAAACATTTCCGAAAATTAAGTACTTTACTACTTTCTGGTAAAATGTAGCAACTGCATCAATATTTTTATATGTAGTAACGCCCATTTTATAAGCGTTACTCTCTATATGTTTAATTTCTTCTTTAGTAAAACCGCCGGTGTTTACACTTACTGCATGAACATCGTACTCCTTTGATAAACTTACTGCACAGTAAGAAGTATCTAAACCACCACTGTATGCTATTACTAATTTTTTCATTTTACTATAATTTATTATAACTTAATTACTCTTTATTTTATTTGACCTATTTCGTTCGCAAAACAGGTATTCATATAATATCTAAAATTTAATTCGTCTCGTAATTTTCCTAATTTTTCAAATTCTTGTACTAAAACAACAGACATTTTAGATAATGTTACGTGGGTCATACCTAATAATTCGTTGTAATAATGAACTTTAGGTGTTTGTGAAATTGAAATAAGGAACGTATCGCTAAAATACTCGGTCAATCTAGCCATTAATAACAAACCAAGGTTATATTGTCTGTAGCTATTATCGACCCATAAGGATGTGCGTTCATAAACTAAATGGTCCTTGACCTTATGCTCATGAACAAAGATATGCCCATAAATTTCATTATCTTTTTTCAAAATAAAACATCCATTTTCAACACGTTTTTTAAGCATTTCTACACTCACAAAATACAACGTAGACAATGCTTTGGACCGCTCTGAAATTATTTCTAACGACCTATTAGAAAGCCTATAAACCAATTTTATTTCTATGCCTTCTAATTCACAAAAATTTTCGGCTTGCGCAATCACACGATCAATTCCTATGTCTGAATCTACTATTGTATTCATTTTTATTTTTGATACTGCTTTCTTTGTCAAACCTAATTTCCTTTACGATTACTAAACTAAACCGACATTACTTATTTTCTTTTTTAAGAAACAAATGTTCCTTTATACTTTTTAACCTTTGAAATACTTTTGATTTTACAGGTTTCTGATCTTTTGGAGGTTGTTTATCTGGATCGTATAACATCCCTGTACATAAACACATTTTTTGTTCTGTACGCTGCAAAACATCATAATTCTTACAGGTTTGACAGCCATTCCAAAAGGTTTGATCGTCTGTTAACTCGGAGAATGTTACAGGTTTATATCCTAAATCTGAGTTCATTTTCATTACAGGTAATCCTGTAGTAATACTAAAAACCTTAGCTTTTGGAAACTTTGAAATTGAATGATTGAAAATTTTATGTTTAATTTCTCTTGCTAATCCTCTATTTCTAAAATCTGGATGTACTATTAAACCTGAGTTGGCAACAAATTTCCCATGTCCCCAAGCTTCTATGTAGCAGAAGCCGGCAAATTTACCGTCTTCTAAAGCGATAACGGCATTTCCATTTATTATTCTTGCAATAACATACTCAGGCGTTCTTTTCGCAATCCCAGTACCTCTTACTTTAGCAGAATCTGCTATAGTTTCACAAATAATTTCGGCATAAATAGTATGCGACTTGTCCGCAATAACAATTTCCATATCTTAAACTTGTATTGAATGTCTTTAACTCCATTTTCTCGATAGCTGAACTGGACTCACCTAGTTCAATAAAATTACACATACCCTTACGGGCGACGGGAAAAAACACGGCGCATAGGATTCTTGCTAACTAATAAGTTAACTTTGTTTAAATATACTATGAAAAAAATTTTGGACACTATGAAAAAATTAAAATTACGTACTAACTTGCTTAAATGAAGATTAAAAGCGGCGGCGAGGTGCACTTGCGGGCAACCTGCGGAACACGTAACGTATATTATTTTTTAAATTTTCCATGTTGTAAAGCTATAATTTAAATTTGAAATGAGCAACATCAAACATTCGTTTTTTGCTAAAAATTATTGATTATGTTGCTTTTACATACTTTTATTTAAAATAATTCAAAATTTAATACATAAACTACATTATAGAAAATAAAAACCCTCTAAAACATTCAATTTTAGAGGATTCGTAATATATCGTAAATTTTATATACAACCTATACCATATAGATTACTCTTTATAAGTAAAACTACGTTTAGAGACTTCTGTTGTCGTTGGAAAATCACTTGGAATTTCTATTTGAGTCACTTCTCCTGTTGCAGCCCATTCAACACCTCTAATTAAAAGTGTAATAAATCCAACAGATTCTAAAGCATCGACATCATGACCTAAAGTGGTATGAAAGATTCTTCCTTTTTTATAATCTATAGTCATAACCACAGGTTCTTTTTGTTCTAAAGTCGGATCTTTTAATGTCGTTACAGCCGTAGACAGTATAGTAACATTATTTGCAGGCCCTCTTAGTAAAGCATAACATTCATCGTTTGCATGTAACCACTCCTTAGGCAAACCATTAGTAATGGGATGTTCTTCATTGTATGTTGTTACTACAAAATCTTCGCGCTTTCCATGTTTCCCTCCAGGTCCTGGGGTATAATCTTTTTTAGGCTTATTGTTTTCATCAATATATAAATAAGGCCCATCTTTTTCTGTACGATTGCCCCATCCGCCAATACCAATCATTTCATTGTAAGCGACCCAATTAGGAAAAGAATTATCTGCCGCGTGTACACTTACAAAACCTCCGCCGTTAGCGATATATTTTTCGAAATTTTGTTGTGTTTTTTCCGGCCAAGGAGCAGCGTTATATCCGAAATTAGAAATAACAACATCATATTTTGAAAATTTAGGATTGAAATCAGGGTCTGTTTTTGGCTCACCTTCTACACCAGATTGCACATCGGCATAGGCCAACCAACCTTTATATTTCTCACTTTTGTATAAAAACTTTGTTCGTGCAATATCAACAGTAAACATTCCTGTTTCCTCTAAATATTGTTTCATCATAATAGTGGACTTTGGCCACACATCATGATTATTCTGCCCATCAACAATGAGTACTTTTATTTTGCGATTCGGTTCATTAATACCATACGATTGTGACATAACACAAAGACTAAAAAGCAATAAAACGATATGTTTTTTCATAATACACTGAATAAATTAAATTCCTAAAATACTTTTTAAATACTTTTCATCAGGTTTCGCTCCTGCAAAATCATCGAAACTACGCTCTGCAGCTTCAATAATATGTTTCTGAATAAATGGAGCACCTTCTCTTGCGCCCTGATCTGACGATTTTATACAACACTCCCATTCCATAACAGCCCAAACATCGCAATCGTATTTTGTTAATTTTGTAAAAATACTTTTGAAATCAACCTGACCATCACCTAAAGATCTAAAGCGACCTGCGCGGTCTTGCCAATCGGAATATCCGCCATAAACACCTTGTTTACCTGACATATTAAATTCGGCATCTTTTACATGAAACGACTTAATGCGTTCGTGATAATAATCGATGAATTTTAAATAATCTAACTGCTGAAGCACAAAATGACTAGGATCGTAAAGAATATTAGCGCGTTTATGATTTCCTGTTGCTTCTAAAAAACGCTCGAACGTCACCCCATCGTGTAAGTCTTCACCCGGATGAAGTTCATAACAAACATCCACACCTTGTTCATCAAAATGATTTAAAATAGGCAACCAACGTTTTGCTAATTCTTCAAATCCCATTTCTACTAAACCTTGCGGACGTTGAGGCCACGGATATACGGTATGCCATAATAAGGCTCCAGAAAATGTCGCATGAGATTTTAATCCTAAACGACCACTGGCCGTTCCTGATTTTTTAACAAAATCTATAGCCCATTCTGTTCTGGCTTTTGGATTATTTTTATAAGCATCGGGGGCGAAACCATCAAACATGGTATTGTACGCTGGGTTTACAGCAACCAATTGCCCTTGTAAATGTGTTGATAATTCTGTAATTTCTAAACCATAAGAATTTACTTTTCCTTTAAGCTCATCACAATACGTCTGACTTTCTGCAGCCTTTTCAATATCGATTAATCCGGTTTCCCAGGTTGGAATCTGAATCCCTTTATAACCTAGATCTGCCGACCATTTACATAAATTATCTAAAGTATTGAATGGCGCTTCACTTCCTGCGAATTGTGCTAAAAATATTGCGGGTCCTTTTATTGTTTTCATATTTTATCTTGTATTTTTTTGGCGTTACCCAAGGGTCAGGCTTTCTCTACTCGCTCCCTTCCGTTGGTCGGGGAGCTCAAACATACCGTTCAATCCTTAACGCAGCATCCGCCAATAGTAGTTTATAACGTTATTCCATTTTTGTCCAAGCTGCATTATTCTTATCACTTTCTACAGCGGCATATATAAATTGCATGCCACGAATACCATCTTTAGCGGTTGGATAATCCGGTTTCTCAATAGTTTCACCCTCTAAAACAGCCATAACATGCGTTGCAAAATTTTTATAAATAGTCGCAAAAGCTTCTAAATACCCTTCCGGATGTCCTGCTGGAATACGCGATACGTTTAGAGCTTCTTCGTATAAATCATTTCCATTTGGCGTAAATACTTTTACAGGTTCTTCAAGCCAATGTGTAATTAATTGATTTGGATTTTCCTGTTGCCACTCCAAACTTCCTTTTTCACCATAGACTTTAATCGCTAAATTATTCTCTTCGCCTAATGCTATTTGCGAAATAGACATAGTACCATTTGCACCATTATTCATCCGAAGTAATAAATTTCCATCATCGTCTAAAACACGTCCTTCTCCAAAAGTCCCTAAATCGGCTGCAAGTTCTTCAATTTCTAATCCGGTAATATATTCAGCTAAATTTCCGGCATGTGTACCAATATCTCCTAAAGCACCACCAATACCAGATTTCGTAGGATCTACACGCCAAGAGGCCTGTTTCTGTCCTGTTTGTTCCACTGCTGTAGACAACCACCCTTGAAGATATTGTACTTGTATTTTTCTAATTTTTCCTAAATCGCCTTTAGTAACCATAGCTCTCGCCTGTTTTACCATAGCATATCCCGTATAATTATGTGTAAGCGCGAAAAGTTTACCGCTTTTTTCAATTATAGTTTCTAACGCAATGGCTTCATCTAAAGTTAACGTCATTGGCTTATCGCATACCACATTAAAACCATGTTCTAACGCTAGTTTTGCAGGTGCAAAATGCATGTGATTTGGTGTAACTATAGACACAAAATCCATACGTTCGCCTTCAGGTAATTCTTTTTCTTTAAGAATCATCTCTTCAAAACTACCGTAACATCTATCTTCTGGAAGATATAATGCTTTTCCAGACGCTTTTGATTTTTCTGCATTACTACTAAAAGCTCCACAAACCAAATCAATCATTCCATCAATAGCCGCAGCTTTTCTATGTACATCTCCAATAAATGATCCGGTTCCGCCACCAATCATTCCCATTCTTAATTTTCTTGCCATAATAAATTATGCTTGTTCTATTTTATTTCGTTTTTTCATGTAAATATTCAATCCTAAAAATGCTACAATTAAAATAGCAGGTAAAATTGACATTGTTCTTAAGGCTTCTACAGCATTAGCATCGTCCATTAACTTTCCCATAATTGGCAATACTAATGACACCGAAAACATTCCTGCTCCACCCATTATTGAAAGCCCTAAAGCTCCAGTCTCAGGTAAATATTCTGCTACAAAACCTAACATTGTTGGCCAGAAAAATGTAACGCCAACTGCAAAAACTGCTGCTGCTACAAACGTCATTCCTCCTGTAGTTATGGTTAACAACCACAAACCGATAAACGTAAAAATTGCAGAATATAATAACATCCCCGAAGGTTGTAATTTATGAACAACCGGTCCTGCAAACAGTCGACCTAATGCCATAATTCCATTTATAAATGCTAAGACCAAGAGCGGCACAGCTACCGATTCTTTTAAAAGTGATTCTATACGTTGCGTAGTTCCTAACTCTGATGCCGCAGTTAACAACATACAAAACACCATAAAAAGGAACAATGGATTACCTATACTTTTAAACATTTTTTTATTGCTAACTCCCATTTGAACACGCTCGGTTACTGGAAATTTTTGTCCGTAAAATAATGCGGCATATAACACTAATGGAATAAATAAAGTACCCACCATGATTTGCCAACTTAAGCCTAAAACATCCATAATTAACCAGCCCACAATGGAACCAATAACGATTCCTCCAGGAAACCAAACATGAAATCTGTTTAGCATTTTTGTTTTTTCGTTGGTATACATTGAAGCAATCATAGGGTTTAGTGCTGCTTCTACCATACCATTACCAATACCAACAAATAGAGTTGCGAGAAATAAAGACGTCATAGAATCGGCCATAATAGTCCAAACTATTCCAACTGTATGCATAATAAAGGCGATCCACGTAATTTTTTTAATGCCGAGAAAATCTACAAGTGGTCCTCCAAAAATCATGGCTAGCGTAAATCCAAAAAAAGCAGGTGTAAAAGCATATCCTATTTGTTCTAGCGTTAATCCCACACCTTCAGGTCCAAAAACGGTTTCTAATCGTGCGCGAATAGCAAAGGTCATGGCCGTTGTAATCAAGGCCAAACAACTCCCCAGAAAGAGTCGATTCTTATTAATGTTTTCCATTTTAAAAATTAGTTACGGTGGTTTGTTTGTAAAAAATTAGAAGAATAATTTTTTACAAACATCCAATAACATCAACACGAAATGGTGTGCATTTAAAAAATTGGAAATAAAACTATTTTAATAATTTCTATCTAGTGAAAATAGAACATAGATTCTGAAAAGAGGTGTATATTTATTCAGTGAAATATTTTAAACACATTCCGTGTTTTCTACGACGTACTTTAACCTATAGACATTAGGCGAACATTTTTCATGTTTTTTAAATACGGTAGCGAAGTATTGACTTGTTGCAAAACCACAAGTATACGCAATATCAGCAATGGTTAACTCGTTATTTTCTTGAAGAATTTTTTTAGACAAATCTAGACGCTTCATAGTTAAATAACGCATAGGCGTTACATTTGTTAAACGTTTACAATGATGCGTAAATCGTGTAACTCCAACACCTGCAGACTCAGCCATAAGTTCTACTGTCCAATTTTCGGATAAATTATTCACTAATTCGTCTAAAAAGAATTTCACACTTCGAGAACTATCCGTTAATTTCTCATCTAAAACAACATCATCGGTATTTAATAAGTCCAGCAATAAAATCAATAGATAATTAATTAATAACCTAATTCTAGAGGCATTACTACCATTATCGTCCGTATCAATCGCTTTATTAATGCGAACAAAACAATCTCTTACCTTTTGATCGGTTTTCCAAATGGATTTTTCATTCTGTCTCAAAATTGCAGTCAACCGATGTAAATCTTTCGGCACCAAAGTAATCCACTCCGGCCAAACCCATTCTTGATGCGGCCTACGAACCCCTAAATCGATAATTACCCAATAAAATTTTCCCATACCAATATGCGGATTCCCAACTTTATGAGCTTCCCAAGGGCGTGTTATTGTTAAATGATTTGGTGTAAGTAAAACTTCCTTATTTTCCTGAGAGTAAGGCATACTACCAGATTCTAGGAAATGAAATTCGAGCCCTTCATTTCGGTGCCAATCTAAACCCCAATCTTGTGGTTCGTTGGCATCCCAATATCCAATACTATTAAGACCTAAAGTATTTTCGTCCAGTCTGTCGCCAGGATACGTATGTCTAGCTAGTGCTTTAAATTTTATCTTTTTTCGATAAAAAGCATCAATTAATGGCAAACAAGTATCGGCATGATATACAACGCCGTAAGCTTCATAAGGCTCGATATTTATTTTGTTTACTTTCACTGAAATTATTTAAACATAAGGACTACGCAAAATACATCTTTTTTGCTAATTAAAAATTTTCGTTACGTTAAAATCAGAAATAGCTATTCCAAACTCTTTAGTTAACTGAAACTGTATGAATTCTTTCAGTGACTTTATATAAACAGAAATACTCGCTAATTTTATAAATTTGTGTTTAATTACAACAAATGACCTTTTTTTACGCCCTAAATTATGAATACATTTAAATGTCTAGTATCTTTTTTGATGCTAACTCAAACATTTTTAATACACGCCCAATCTTCAATAAGCGGAACTGTTTCAGATGTCAAGAACCACCCCATACCAGATGCTACAGTAATTATAAATGCCACACCAAACATATACAGCATAACAGATTCTGAAGGCAAATTTACTCTTAATCGTATTCCTTCGGGAAATTATACTTTAAACATTTCCCACTTAGGCTTTAAACCCATTAAAGACAAAATTGAGATTGGAACAGACAATTTGGTCTTTTCGTTCATATTAGAACCCGATTTACTGAACTTACACACCGTAATAATAACTGGAAATTTCACTCCTAGGGATCAGCTAGAAACTAGCGCTTCAGTAAGCATACTAGATTCTAAACAAATACAGCAAGTGTATCCGAGAGGCACTGCCAATTTACTTAAAAACATACCTGGTACCTTTGCAGATGCATCGGCTGGAGAAGTGTTTGCTAAAGTAT
The DNA here is from genome assembly GCF_033447105.1 of Formosa sejongensis. NCBI lineage: Bacteria > Pseudomonadati > Bacteroidota > Flavobacteriia > Flavobacteriales > Flavobacteriaceae > Formosa > Formosa sejongensis. Next base: position 309,086 of record NZ_JAWQUN010000001.1, on the reverse strand, counting down.
ATACACGCGGAATTTCTGCTTCTGCTGAAGATGATATGGGTTGGTATTACGTCTCTTTACAAGAAGACGGACTACCTGTTAGCCTAGTACAACACTCGTATTACAACCCAGGTATTTTTAATCGTGTAGATTTAACAACGGCTAAAGTTGAAGCCTTAAACGGCGGGAGCTCGTCTATAGCCGCTATGAATGCTCCTGGTGGTATCTATAATTTTATCTCTAGAAATTCTACGGAAGAATTAAATGGTGAAATTCAACTTCAGACTGGTATCCAAGGTGAAGGCAATATGCTATATAGAATAGATGGCGTTTTAGGTGGCGCATTAGGTAACAATTGGTTTTTTAATGCTGGCGGACATTACAAATATGATGATGGTGCAAGAAACACCGATTTTCCATTTAGTAAAGGTGGGCAGTATAAATTTAACCTTACCAAAGAAAACTCTCGTGGGTATTTTAAACTTTACGGAAAATATCTTAACGATTATACGAACAGATATAACGGTGTTGCTGCTACTGATTGGGAAAATCCGACAGCAGCTTATGGACAAGACTTTAATTCGACCGCTTTATTAATGCCTAGCTTTAATTCTAAAATTCCTGATGGTCGCTATCTTGCAGAAGGTGGTACAAATAACTTCAATCCATCTAATGGAGTTCATGCTACAGATCTTGCTATTGGATTCGATTTATTACAAAATTTAGGTAATGATTGGTCTATTACAAACAATATGAAGTTTTCTTCAAAAAGTGCGAATTGGCAAACTGCCATAAGCAATGCATTTGTTTCTATTAGCGACCCAACAGCCTATTATTTGGTAAGCAACGGAAATCCTTTTCCTGTTGGCCAAATTGTTTTTAGAAATGCAAACTCAGGAACAGAGTTAGCTAGAATAGATAATAGCGGTATTTTTACTGGTGATCCAGCGCAATATTTAACCGATGGCACATTACCAAATGATGCTATTATGGGAACATCTACTTGGTATAAGGATAACGAAGCCAATGAATTTATGCAACAATTAACCCTAACAAAAACATGGAATACTAACGCGTTGAATTTAGGTTTTTCAACTGGCTTCTCAGACACATCTGTATTTACACAAGGAAGTTTTGCTTTTTCGACTTACGAAAATAATCCGCAGATGTTACAGGTTACTTTAGAAAACCCGGGAGAGCCTGTTATGGCATTATCCGACGAATATGGCGTCAGTAATTATGGCGCCTTATTTTTTACAAATAGTCGTGCTAAAATTAGTCAGATAGCAGCTTATGTAAATGATCGCTGGGAAATTTCAGATCATTTACAACTGGATTTAGGGCTTCGTTTTGAATCGATTACCCAAAAAGGAAGTAACGATCGCTATGCTCCGTTTACACAAAATGGTGGTTTAGATCAGAACGAAAATACAGCTTACGACAATAATATTTTAGCCCCAACCGGAGAGCAAGACACTTTTAATTACAACTATAGTTATTGGTCTTATTCCTTAGGCTTAAATTATAGATTGACTGATGATGCATCCTTGTTCGGGCGATTATCAAAAGGAAATAAAGCTCCAGAATTAAACTACTATTTTAATAATTTCGCAAATGTACCCATCAACCAAGCTGGTGAAATTCAAAAAATAAATCAGGTTGAAATTGGTCTAAAATCTATTCTCAAGGATTTTTCTTTTACTAGCACTTTATTTTGGAGTAAGTTAAGCAATATTGGCAGCTCTAATTTTGAATTTGATGGCGACACTAGCAGTATTTTCTATACACCTATTCAGTACAACTCATCGCAAACTTTAGGTTTAGAATGGGAAACCGTATACACACCCTTCCAAAATTTTGCATTTAGATTTAATGGGGTTTTACAAAACCCAAAAGCGACTGAATGGACTGTTTACGATGCAGGTGGAACAGTAGACAGCACCGATGATACGACTACAGATTACTCTGGAAACATATTGCCCTTTAATCCGAAACTCATGTTTAATTTCGCTATTGAATTTAATAGAAACAAAGTATCCTCATTTATAAAATGGCGCTATATAGGAAAACGTCAGGCCAATGTTGCCAATGCTTTTCAACTTGATGCATACAGTATTTTTGATGCTGGTTTCGGATATATTATAACTAAAAATTTAAGTGCCAATCTATTAATGACTAACCTTTTTAACTCTTATGGTTTTGCGAATTTCATGGGAGCTAACACATTTGGAGCTAATGCTAATGGTGTAACTACAGATTTTATTAATAACAACCCTGATGCTAGCTTTATAGTTATTCCTATTTTACCACGAGCGACTTTACTTCAGTTAAATTATATATTTTAAGACAATCGAGTCCTAACCGATTAATCTCTTTAAAAAAAAGCGTGACGCTGCTGACTTTATGGAATTACTTGTGCTGAGGGAGGTACTTTTTCTACATAAGCTGAATTTTGTTTTTTGGGTTGGCCTATCGAAAATTTATCGTGAAATTTGAAGAGAAAGTATCGTAAAATTTAAAGCTGTTTGAGCCAAACGTATGTTTCTATATTGCTGATCTTTAGTAGCGAGTTCTTTAAATTTAGATAGTGAACGAAAAATTTAGATAAAAGTTCGTAAGCCTAGATTTTTTTGGTTCGTTTTTTTATTAATGAAAAAAATGAACATATAATTATATTTAGGACACGATTAGTTTTAAGAGTGACATTAAACAAAAAAAGTTGGATTTTCCTCCAACTTTTTTTGTAAATATATTCTAAATTACTTTTCGTTTTCCAGTTCTTCTAAAGTCCAGTAATCTACGCGATCTTTAGATTCAGCTCTTGCTTCCCTTACTACTCTTTTGTGAACAGAACTTTCATCATTCATCGCTCTAACATAACTTAAAACGTTAGCGATCCATTCGTCACTATTTGTGTCAAGTGCCATCATTATACCATAATCAACACCATCAATAGGACCAACGAGACCATTTAATAAAATTTTACTCAGTCTCTTCTTATCCCCAATTACACGTTCACTACCTATTAAAGAAGGCGCTATAAAAACACCATCTTCTGTCCCTATACCTTTTAAATCTGCTCCATGACAGGTAATACACAATTGCTTGTAGGAATCGTAACCTTTATAAATACTTTTCTTTTCATTAACATCTCTAGCCGAAATTCTATTTTTTAATTGCTCTAGTTCAGAATCATCTTTCTTCAAACTTTCTGTTACAGAATGTGAAATAATTTCATGATCTGCATATTCAATATTAATTGCATTTAATATTTCAGTTGCTTTTTCATCCTTACTATATCGTAAACTTAAAGCTATCTGATTTACAACATCTACATCAGGATCAGAAGTTAAATTTTCTAAATTCAAAAGAATATCTGCATCACCTGCTTTTAAGAAGCTTTCACTTAACCTAATAGCAGTCACTCGTACCCTTGGATCTTCGTCTGATAATTTTTCTACAATTAATGTTTTATCAACATTGCCCAAACCTTCTAAAGTCCATAATGCAGTTACACGCTCAATACCAAAATCTTGATCACTATTAAACCAGCCATCCCAAAACGATTCGTTATCTCTTGCCAAAGCTTGTAATTCTGGAATTACAGATTGATCGTCTTTTAATATGATTAATTTCTGAGCTGTATTTCTATACCAACCATTTGGATGCCCTAAATATTCAATAAGTTCTGAAGCCTGTTTCCCTATAAGATTAGGTTTGCCATCTGGCTCAATATCTTCGTGAACAATTCGGTAAATTCGTCCTTTCCCAATATTTTTATCTAAGCCTTTACGCACAATTACGGGACGCAAAGTACTTCCTTCTCTCGTCCAATTACTCTCTTGAATAATTCCGCGATACATATCGACTACGTACAATGCACCATCTGGTCCTGTTTTAGCTTGTGTAGGTCTGAAATTTAAATCTGTAGATGCCATAAATTCGGCTTGGTCGTAAGCATTATACAACACACGTTTTCCATCTTCCACCTTAACTTTAGCGCGACGAATTAAACGTCCAACGGGTTCTGGTATAAATAAATCACCATAAGTTGAAGGTGGTAATTTATGTCCTTTAAAAATTTCCTGACCCGCGACACCGGTGAAGTGATTCAACGTATTATCTTCACGTAATCGTTTTGGACCACCCTCTACATCTGGAGTTCCAACAATTGGCCACGGTTCCATAAAATCTTCTGAAAGACGCCCCTCAGGATTATAATCTCCATAAACAGCTGGTTGCTGAAATCCGTAAGCCGGGTTTTCGCTACCTGCTGAAGAGTAGTACATCACACCCATATCGTCTTGCGTTAATCCCCATTGACCGCTAGGCATATTATCTAAAGAATCTACAATAACTTCATTCTTTTTAAATTTGAAACGTACCGGATTGTAAGTGGTGTACACCCAATTATCCAAATTCCAAATTAATCCACTTTGCTGATGTTCTAAATTTCCACCACGACGATCTGGATTATAGTATACACGCTCTTTTTTATCGGCAACACCATCTCCATCGGTATCTTTATAACTCCATAAATCGTATGAATAGGTTTCGTTTACAATTAACTCATTTTCTAACGGAAGAATCATTCTTGGTAGCATTAAGCTATCAATAAACACCGTGCTTTTATCCATTACACCATCGCCATCTAAATCTTCTAATAATTTAATTTTACTTACAGGTAGGTTGGTTCCAGTACCATCAACATCCTGCATATAGGTATTCATTTCGGCCACATACATACGTCCGTTTCCATCCCAAGCTATAGTAATTGGCTCGTCAATCATAGGCTCGCTTGCAACAAGTTCGACCTTGTAACCTTCGGGTAAATAAAAGGTTTTTAAACTCTCCTCTGGAGATAGAAAATCGGCAGCTGCCTCTCTAACTATTTCTGGCTTTTCGTATATTTTATCGACATATTCTTTTTTCTTACAGTTAAAAAAAGATAATAAAACAAGAAGTGAAACGCTAATTTTTTTAATTCTCATGTAATAGTTTGTTTGTTTGTTTGTTTGTTTGTTTGTTTGTTTGTTTGTTTATAAAAAATACAGGAATTAACTTCCTAATGCATCACGATTATAATAAAGATAAATCTCTGTAATTTACTACTAATTTTAAGGATTTATCTGGCCTAATACATTAAACAACCTCATTTCTACTGTTTTGACAGTAACTTAAAAGACGCTTTATAGCTTAGTCAATTTTTTGGTTAGAAGAATTGAGGTTAACCAATCATTAAAATAATGGTCCAAAAATCTTCTTCCTATTTAAGATGATATTTTCGTTTAAATTACACCACTACAGTTTATGGCAAAACCAAATATATACATATAAAGGCTTATAATAGTACAGAATTTTTCAGTGAAGAAAATTGTACTATTATAAGCCTTTATATAAAAGTGTTTTTAATAAAAAATTATAAGTGTTACCTACTTATAATATATAATCGGTACTGATAAAATTAGATGCTTTGGTATCAAGCAGCTCATTTAAAATAGCATTATTATAAGTATTATCTTTTGAAGCTACAAACGTTCTAATAGAGAATGATCTTAAAGCATCGTGTACACTTAATGTTCCTACAGCAGAATCTTTACGTCCTGTAAACGGGTATACATCCGGTCCACGTTGGCATGAACTGTTTAAGTTAACACGGCATACTAAATTCACTAATGTATCTATTAAGGGTGCTAATGTTTTTACATTCTGACCAAAGACACTTACTTGTTGACCATAATTAGATTCTGCCATATCATGTAATGGCTCTTGTATATCTTTAAAAGGCAAAATAGGAACTACAGGTCCAAATTGTTCTTCTTGGAATACACGCATGTCTTTGTTCACAGGGTATAGCACGGCAGGAAAGATATAATTCTCGGTTGTTCTTCCTCCTTTTTCATTTAAAATAGTTGCGCCTTTTTCTAAAGCATCATCTATTAATTCTTGAATATAGGCTGGTTTTCCTGGTTCAGGAAGCGGTGTTAATTTTGCTCCTTTATCCCACGGATTACCAAATTGAAGCGCATCTACTCTAGCAGCGAAACGTTTATTAAACTCTTCGATAATATTTTCGTGTACGTACAATATTTTCAATGCTGTACAACGTTGCCCGTTAAAAGACAATGTTCCAGCAATACATTCATCTATGGTTAAATCTAAATCTGCATCCTGTAAAACAATTGCTGGGTTTTTAGCTTCTAAACCTAAAACTAAACGCAATCTGTTTTGTCTTGGATGACTTTCTTGAAGTGCATTTGCAGATGTACTATTTCCTATTAAAGCAAGAACATCTACATTTCCCGTTTCCATTATTGGCGTTGCAACTACACGGCCTCGACCATAAATAATATTTACAACACCTGTAGGAAAACTATTTTGAAACGCTTCTAACAATGGCGTCATTAATAACACACCATGTTTTGCGGGTTTAAAGATTACTGTATTTCCCATAATAATGGCAGGGATTAACAGCGCAAACGTTTCATTTAATGGGTAATTATAAGGCCCTAAACACAATACAACACCTAAAGCACCACGTCTGATATGTGCATAAACACCATCGTGTTTTTCGAATTTTGCACTATCTCGATCTAATTGTTTGTATTCTTCTAGGGTATCGTAAATATAATCTACTGTTCTATCAAACTCCTTTTCAGAATCTGGCAGACTTTTACCAATTTCCCACATTAGTAATTTCACAACTTCTTCTCGCTTGGTTTTCATTTGTTCTACAAACTTTTCCATGCAAGCGATACGATCGATTACCTTCATTGTTGGCCATTCTCCTTGCCCTTTTCCGTAGGCTTCACTCGCGGCATTTAAAGCTTCTAAAGCTTGTTCTTTTCCTAATTGCGGAATTTTACCAAGTAGTGTTGGCTTATATTCTGGAGTTGATGAAATTGAAGAATATACATTTGCTGTATCTCCAGTCCATTTTTTCAATTCTCCTCCTACTAAATATGTATTTTGATTAATTTGATTTGTAATTTTATATTGATCCGGAATCTCTAAAAAAGATGTGTGCATAATATAATTTTGAATTTACAGTTAGAATTTAAATATACCGTTTTAATCGCATTTAGTAGTTTACATAAAAGTTAAGCTTATACTAAAAACTGAAACAGTTCTGGATTATCGTTTAAATAATCTCCATAAAAGTTTTTGGTTTTCATCTTAGTTATTAACGGTCCTAAATCTTTAGACGATTTAAGTTCTATACCAACTACCGCCGAACCGTTTTCACGATTGGTTTTTTTAGCATATTGAAAATAAGTGATATCGTCGTTAGGTCCTAAAATTTCGGCTAGAAATTCTTTTAAAGCGCCTGCACGTTGCGGGAATTTTACTATAAAATAGTGCTTTAAATTGGTATATAACAAAGCACGTTCTTTAATTTCTTCAGTTCTAGTAATGTCGTTATTACTTCCACTAATGACACAAACCACATTTTTACCTTTAATCTCTTCCGCATAAAAATCCAGCGCAGCAATACTTAATGCTCCTGCTGGTTCTACAACAATTGCATCTTTGTTATATAATTCTAAAATGGTTTCGCAGACCTTTCCTTCTGGAACCGTAATCATATCATCTAAATTCTGTTTACAAATAGCAAACGTTCTGTCTCCTACTTTTTTAACAGCAGCACCATCGACAAAATTCTCGATGGTTTTTAATTCTGTATTATATCCGTTTTTAATAGATGTTTTCATAGAAGGTGCGCCTTGTGGCTCGACCCCTATAATTTTTGTATCTGGAGATAATTGTTTAAATACGGTAGACAAGCCTGAAGCTAATCCGCCACCTCCAACGGGAACAAAAACATAATCTAAAGGCGCATCAATCTGACTTAAAATTTCAAGACCAATAGTTGCCTGCCCTTCAATAACTTTTTTATCGTTAAACGGATGAATAAATGTTTTATTTAAACGTTCACATTCTAACATAGATGCATGGTATGCATCATCGTAAGAGTCACCTACCAAAACAATTTCAGTAAATTCTTCTCCAAACATTTTTACCTGCTCAATTTTCTGATTTGGTGTTGGAGAAGGCATAAAAATAGTACCTTTTATCTTTAACAATTTACATGATAGTGCCACACCTTGAGCGTGGTTACCTGCACTTGCACAAACAATACCGTTTTTCATTTGTTCTTCAGTCAAAGCGGACATCCTATTGTATGCCCCTCTAATTTTATAAGAACGGACTAATTGTAAATCTTCTCGTTTAAAGAGAATATTAGCACCATAACGTTTAGAGTATTGTAAGTTTTGAGTTAAAGGCGTAGTAACAGCAACCGACTTTAAACGTTCGGCTGCTGCTTGTACTGCTTTTAAACTTGGAAAATATGTTTTGTTTTCAGTTTGCATAATTGTGTTAGGCTAACACTAAAGCGGATTATTATGCTTCAGTTTTTATTGTTTTCATTGCAGTCATTGCTGTTCTTAACGATTTTCCAATCGCCTCAATAGGATGATTCCTAATAGCATCATTTACTGCAATTAATTCAATATTATCAACCTCGTTAGATGTTGAGTAAGGCTTACCAATAACATCAGTTTTAATATCTTTCATGAAATCTACTAACATTGGTTTTGCTGCATGGTCGAATAAATAACACCCGTATTCTGCGGTATCAGAAATTACACGGTTCATTTCGTAAAGTTTCTTTCTTGCAATTGTATTTGCAATTAATGGTAATTCGTGAAGTGATTCGTAGTATGCAGATTCGGCAACGATTCCTGCACTTACCATAGTTTCGAAAGCTAATTCTACCCCAGATTTAACAATAGCAACCATAAGCACACCATTATCAAAATATTCTTGTTCTGAGATTTTATCTGAAGTCAGTTTCGTTTTTTCGAATGCTGTTTCTCCAGTAGCTTCTCTCCAAGTTAATAAGTTAATATCGTCGTTAGCCCAGTCTTCCATCATAGTTTGAGAGAAATGACCAGAGATAATATCGTCCATATGCTTTTCGAATAACGGACGTAAAATATCTTTTAATTCTTCAGATAATTTGTATGCTTTAATTTTAGCTGGATTAGATAAACGGTCCATCATGGTTGTAATACCACCATGCTTTAACGCTTCTGTTACAGTTTCCCAACCATATTGAATTAATTTAGCAGCATAACCTGGCTCTACGCCTTCTTCAACCATTTTGTCGAAACATAAGATAGATCCAGTTTGTAACGCACCACATAAAATAGTTTGTTCACCCATTAAATCACTCTTAACCTCAGCAATAAAAGAAGACATTAAAACTCCTGCTCTATCTCCTCCTGTTGCAACTGCATAAGCTTTAGCCTGAGCTAAACCTTTTCCTTCTGGATCGTTTTCTGGATGCACAGCTATTAATGTTGGTACACCAAATCCTCTTTTATATTCTTCACGAACCTCTGTCCCTGGACATTTTGGAGCCACCATTATTACTGTTAAATCTTCACGTACTTGAGTACCTTCTTCAACAATATTAAAACCATGAGAATACGATAACGTTGCACCTTTTTTCATTAAAGGCATAATCGTTTCTACAACATTTGTATGTTGCTTATCTGGCGTTAAGTTTAATACCAAATCTGCAGTTGGAATTAATTCTTCGTAAGTCCCAACAGTAAAGTTGTTTTCTGAAGCATTAAGGAAAGATGTACGCTTTTCTTTAATTGCTGCCGCACGTAAAGCATAAGAAATGTCTAATCCAGAATCTCTCATGTTTAAACCTTGATTTAATCCTTGTGCGCCACACCCTACAATGACGATTTTTTTACCTTTTAATGCATTTACACCATCTTCAAATTCTGAAGATGCCATAAAACGACATTGTGATAATTGCTCTAATTGGTTTCTTAATGATAAGGTGTTAAAATAATTTGCCATTTTGTTTAAATTAATTAAATGCTACTAGCATTTGTGATATTTTCATTTCTTCTTTAGTTACTGCAATGCGTCCTGAACGTACAAATTGCATAATGCCATAGGCACTAAAATCGCGATATAATTGTTCGATTTCGTTTCTTTTTCCTGATTTTTCAAGCACAAAAAACTCTTTATTAACCGTTACAATTCTTGCATTGCTTTCTTTTATTATATTCTGAATTTCGCGTTCTTCAAACAACAAATCAGATTTTAATTTAAACATGCAAGACTCCTGATAAATTGTTTCTTCGTCTGTATGATAGTAAGCCTTTATAACTTCGACTTGCTTTTCTATCTGACCAAGAATTTTCTTCATACGATCCTCTTCAAGGTTTACCACAATAGTAAATCTTGATACGCCTTCAATTTCTGAAATAGACGTATTTAAGCTTTCAATATTTATATGCCTTCTTTGAAAGATTGCTGAAATTCTATTCAAAAGACCAATATTATTCTCGGTATAAATCGAGATTGTATATATGTTTCTATTATCTTCCATAATTAACTTAATCTAATTTCTGAAACTGATGCTCCTGTTGGTATCATTGGGAAAACGTTACCTTCTTTTTCTACACATACCTCTAAGAAATAAGCACCATCATGAGCCATCATTTCGGCAACTGCATCTGCTAATTCTTCACGCTTTGTAACACGTCTAGCTTCTATATAATAACCTTTTGCTATTGCTACAAAGTTAGGATTTGTCATTTCGGTAGACGCATAACGTTTATCGAAAAACAACTGTTGCCATTGGCGAACCATACCTAAAAACTCGTTGTTTAATACTACAATTTTTACAGCTGTTTTTTGTTGAAAGATAGTTCCTAATTCTTGAATATTCATTTGGAAACCACCATCACCAATAATAGCAACTACATCGCGATCTGGTGCTGCCATTTTCGCTCCAATAGCAGCTGGTAAAGCAAAGCCCATTGTTCCTAAACCTCCAGAAGTAATGTTACTTTTTGTTTTGTTGAATTTCGCATAACGACATGCAATCATCTGGTGCTGACCAACATCTGAAACGATAGCAGCATCACCTTTAGACTGTATATTTATCTGATTTATAACCTCACCCATGGTTAAACCTTCTTTGACTGGGTGCAAATCATCTTTAATTACTTTCTCAAACTCAATAGCATATAAGTCTTTAAACTTTTGATGCCACTCTGGATGTAAATTTTCATTTAAAAGAGGAAGTAATTCAGCTAAACTCAACTTAGAATTTCCAAGAACAGCAACATCCGTTTTTACGTTTTTATCAACTTCAGCAGGATCTATTTCAAAATGAATCACTTTCGCTTGCTTTGCATAGGTTGCTAAATTTCCAGTTACACGATCATCGAAACGCATACCGATAGCAATTAACACATCACACTCGTTGGTTAACATATTTGGAGCATAATTTCCATGCATTCCAACCATTCCAATATTTAAAGGATGTTCTGTTGGTATTGCTGATGCGCCTAATATAGTCCAAGCTGAAGGAATTCCTGCTTTTTCTATAACTGCTTTTAATTCTGCTTCAGCTTTTCCAAGAATAACACCTTGTCCCCAAACAATCATAGGCTTTTTAGCTCTATTAATTAAGTCTGCGGCTTTCTGTACAGCCTCACTATCTATTTTGCAAGAGGCTTTATAACTACGTACCGAAGTACATTTTTCGTATTTAAAATCAAACTCTTCAAACTGAGCATCTTTTGTTATATCTACAAGTACAGGTCCTGGTCTTCCGCTTCTTGCAATGTAAAAAGCTTTAGCCATAACCTCAGGAATATCTGATGCTTTTGTAATTTGAACATTCCATTTAGTAACCGGTGTAGAAATACCTACAATATCAGTTTCCTGAAATGCATCGCTTCCTAATAAATGCGAAGCGACTTGACCTGTAATACACACGACAGGTGTCGAATCTATTTGCGCATCTGCAATACCCGTAACCAAATTGGTAGCTCCTGGTCCAGAGGTTGCAATTGCGACCCCTACTTTTCCAGAAATACGTGCATAACCTTGAGCCGCATGTGCAGCACCTTGTTCATGACGCGTTAAGACGTGATGAATTTGATCTCTATATTTATAAAGTTCATCATAAACAGGCATTATAGCTCCTCCTGGATATCCATAAAGAATCTCAACACCTTCAGCTAACAAACATTTAATGATAGCCTCGCTACCAGAAATACGTACTGTTTTTTCTGTAGCGGTCTTTGTTGTTTTTACTGTTTCAGTATTCATAGTAAAAAATTAAAATTCATCAGTCACACATCCTTTTGATGCAGACGATACTGTTTTCGCGTATTTATATAATACTCCTCTTTCTGCTTTCAATTTTGGAGCAACCCAATTTGCTCTTCTTTTAGCCAATAACTCTTCAGAAATTTCAATATCAATGGTATTGTTTTCAGCATCGATAAAGATAATATCTCCATTTTCGACTAAAGCAATATTTCCACCATCTTGAGCTTCTGGAGCCACGTGACCTACAACAAAACCATGCGAACCTCCGGAAAAACGACCGTCGGTAATCATCGCGACATCTTTTCCTAAACCTGCTCCCATTATAGATGATGTTGGTTTTAGCATTTCTGGCATTCCTGGCGCACCTTTTGGTCCTTCGTAACGAATTATGATCACATCACCTTTCTTTACTTTACCATTCTTAATACCTTCATTAACTTCGGTTTCACTATTAAATACATTAGCTGTTCCTTTAAACGAAAGCCCTTCTTTTCCTGTGATTTTTGCAACCGCACCTTCTGTAGCTAAGTTCCCGAAAAGGATACGAATGTGTCCTGTTTCTTTAATTGGCTTATCAAGTGTTCTTATAATATCTTGTCCGTCTATTAAATTCGGAACATCCTTTAAGTTTTCAGCAAGTGTTTTTCCTGTTACTGTTAAACAATCGCCATGAAGCAAATCGTTTTCTAACATATATTTTAACACACCTGGAATACCACCTACACCATGTAAATCTTCCATAGAATATTTACCACTCGGCTTTAAATCTGCCAATAAAGGTGTATTATCACTAATACGTTTAAAATCTTGTAATGTAAAATCTATTTTCGCTGCCTTAGCAATTGCTAAAAAGTGAAGTACAGCATTTGTAGAACCTCCTAAAACAGTTACCAATCTAAACGCATTTTCTAACGCATCTTTAGATACGATGTCTGAAGGTTTAATATCATTTTCTAATAAATAGCGTAAAGCCTCGCCAGCTTTCACACATTCTTTTTCTTTTAAATTATCATGTCCTACTGCAGGATTAGAAGAATTGAAAGGTAAGGACATACCTAAAGCTTCAATCGCAGACGCCATAGTATTTGCGGTATACATCCCACCACAAGCACCAGCTCCTGGACACGCTTTATGAACAACTTCTTTAAATTCTGAATCGTCTATAGTTCCAGCAACTTTTTTCCCATAAGCTTCAAAGGCAGAAATAATATCGAGTTTTTCACCTTTATGGCAACCTGAAGCAATTGTCCCTCCATAGACCAAAATTGAAGGCCTATTTAAACGCAACATTGCCATTAAGGCACCTGGCATATTTTTATCGCAACCTACAACTGTTACTAATCCGTCGTAGCTCATTCCTTCTACAACAGCTTCTATAGAATCTGCGATAATATCTCTAGACACTAATGAATAACGCATTCCTGGGGTACCGTTAGATATCCCGTCGCTAATACCAATTGTATTAAAAATTAGTCCAACTAAATCGGCATTTTGCGTTCCTTTCTTAACATGTGTCGCTAAATCATTAAGATGCATATTACAAGGGTTTCCTTCGTATCCCGTACTTGCTATACCAATAAATGGTTTTTGCAAATCTTCGTCTGTTAAACCGATAGCATGCAACATTGCTTGAGCAGCAGGTAAAGAAGGATCTTGAGTGACCGCGTAACTATACTTTTTTAAGTTTTTCATATGTTTTTAAAAGCTTTTGCTCTAATTCTATTTCCTTTGAGAGCGCTAAATTAATTTTTTGTCGTTTTTTAACGAATTTACCCTAGTACATATAGACTAAACTCATCCCTAATAATACATATATAAAAACATGAATACCAGCACTTTAAATCCATTTATATATGACGTTCAATTTCTTCTTTTTATGATAAAATATTCGGCTTTTTAACGAATAATCTTCAAATCAAGAAAACAAGCCCTTTAGAGTACTACTTTATTGAATTTTTAAGCTTAAAATGAGTACTTAAAATCATTATAATTCAGGCATATTATTGAAACAAAAAAGCCTCCCCAAAAAGGAAGGCTTTAATTTTATTTTATAATAAATACACTTCCATATTATCCTTGCGAGCGAATCACAACGACACTAATAGACGTAATATTTACTAGGATGTTTTTCATATATGTTTCAAATATCTAAATTCTTAGACTAACAACCTATAAAAAATTTAAATATTTAACAATTTTAGTTCGAATTAAACTCTAGGTAAATCAATTCCTGTTTTAAGAGGTAAATTTGATTCTCCCATTAAGTACTTATCTACATAATAAGCAGCTTGTCTTCCTTCTGAAATTGCCCATACAATTAACGATTGTCCACGACGCATATCTCCGGCCACAAAAATTCCGGGCACGTTAGACATATAATCGTTTGTATCTGCTTTAATATTGGTTCTAAAATCCATTTCTAGACCTAATTGTTCTGGAAGTGTTTTTTCAGATCCTGTAAATCCTAAAGCTAACAATGCTAATTCACAATCCCATGTTTTTTCAGTTCCTGGAAGCTCCTTTAATTGCGGACGCTCTCCTGCCTTGAAAATCCATTCAACTTCTGCAGTTACTAGACCTTTTAAATTACCGTTTTCATCTCCTAAAAATTCTTTAGTCGAAATACTGAAGAAACGCTCTACACCTTCTTTATGAGATGTACTTGTACGTAACTTCATTGGCCAATATGGCCAAGGCTGATTTGCGGGTCTTCCAACTGTAGGCTTGTCTAAAATTTCGAAATTAGTAACCGATGTTGCACCGTGACGATTAGACGTTCCAATACAATCCGATCCAGTATCTCCACCACCAATAACAATAACATTCTTGTCTGTAGCTAAAATTTCTTTTTCAAACTCTTTAGTTCCGCTTACACGTTTATTGTTCTGCTTTAAGAAATCCATAGCCTGAACAACTCCATTTAATTCTGCTCCTGGAATTGGCATGCCACGTCTTACCGTTGCACCACCACATAACACGACAGCATCAAAGTCTTTTTTAAGTTGCTCAGAATCAACATTTACACCAACATGTGCGTTCGTTTTAAATGTTATTCCTTCTTCTTCCATCACTTTAACACGGCGGTCTATAATTTGTTTTTCCAATTTAAAATCTGGAATTCCGTAACGTAATAAACCACCAACTTTGTCGTCTCTTTCAAAAAGCGTCACTAAATGACCTGCGCGATTTAATTGCTGTGCAGCTGCTAAACCAGAAGGTCCACCACCAATAACTGCTACTTTTTTACCAGTACGGTTTTTTGGAGGACGTGCAACAACCCAACCTTCTTTAAAGGCTGTTTCGACTATTTGTTTTTCAATATTTTCAATAGTTACAGGATCTTCGTTAATACCTAACACGCATGCTTCTTCGCAAGGTGCAGGACAAAGTCTACCTGTAAACTCTGGAAAATTATTTGTAGAGTGTAAAATTGCCGCAGCTTCTTTCCACTTTCCTTTATATACTTTATCGTTAAAATCTGGAATTAAATTACCAAGTGGGCAACCACTATGACAAAATGGAATTCCACAATCCATACAACGCGCACCCTGATCCTTCATATGAGGCTCTGATAAAGGAATTGTAAATTCTTTATAGTCCTTAATACGATCTTCTATTGGTTCGTACCCTTCAACTTCACGGTTATATTCTAAAAATCCTGTTATTTTTCCCATAATATCTATTGCGTTACAAGGTTTTCTTGTTCTAATTTAATTAAAGCTTGCTTATATTCTTCTGGTAAAACCTTGATAAACTTAGGCAAGTATTGTTCCCATTGTTCTAAAATACGTTGTGCTAACGGACTTAAAGTAGCGTTATAATGATTTTCAATTAACGTCTTTAATATGGTTATATCTTCTTCTAAAACTACAGGGTCTAAGTTTAGCGCTTCAGAATTACAATTGTTTCTAAATGTATTTTTAGCATCTAAAACAAAAGCAATACCACCACTCATACCTGCACCAAAGTTTCTACCAACTTCTCCAAGAACAACTGAGACTCCACCTGTCATGTATTCACAACCGTGATCTCCAATACCTTCTACTACCGCATGAGCTCCTGAGTTTCTTACGCAGAAACGCTCTCCAGCTTTACCGTTAATATAAACCTCTCCAGCTGTTGCACCGTATAAGGTTACGTTTCCTGTAATAACGTTGTCTTCTGGAATAATAGTCGCTCTTTCCGGAACTTTAATAACCAGTTTTGCACCAGATAAACCTTTTCCTAAATAATCGTTAGTGTTTCCATTAACAATCATAGTTAAACCTTTTGTTGCAAAAGCTCCAAAACTCTGTCCTGCAGATCCTGTAAAGTTTAAGTTAAGTGTATTTTCTGGTAAACCTTGAGCGCCGTAAATTTTCGAAATTTCGTTACTGATAACAGCTCCTACTGCACGATCTATGTTTGTTATTTTAAAATCTAAATATGTTTTTTCCTTACGGAATAATGCTGGATGCGCTTTATTAATAATTTCGAAATCTAAATGACTTTCTAAATTATGTTCTTGCTTTTCAGTATTATATAATTTTACGTAAGGCTCTGTTTTTACTTTATGTAATATAGGTGTTAAATCTATTCCTGAAGCTTTATAATGTTCAATAGCTTGGTTACGATCTAATTTTTGAGATTGTCCAACCATTTCGTTAATGGTTCTAAACCCTAATTGCGCCATAATTTCTCTTAATTCTTGAGCTACAAAATACATATAGTTTACAACGTGTTCTGGCTTCCCTTTGAATTTTTTACGTAATTCTGGGTTTTGAGTTGCGATACCTACTGGACATGTATTTAAATGACATACACGCATCATGATACAACCTGAAGCAACTAATGGTGCCGTTGCGAAACCAAATTCTTCAGCTCCTAATAAACATGCAATAGCAACATCACGACCTGTTTTTAATTGACCATCACATTCTAAAACAATACGATTTCTTAAATCGTTCATTACTAAAGTTTGTTGTGCTTCAGCAATTCCTAATTCCCATGGTAAACCACAGTGTTTTAAAGATGTTAATGGAGATGCTCCTGTACCACCATCGAAACCTGAAACTAAAATAACATCGGCTTTTGCTTTTGCAACACCGGCTGCTACTGTTCCAACCCCTACTTCTGATACTAATTTTACGTTAATTCTAGCTTCTCTGTTAGCCGATTTTAAATCGTATATTAATTGAGATAAATCTTCAATTGAATAAATATCGTGATGCGGTGGTGGCGAAATTAATCCTACATAAGGTGTCGAGTTACGAGTTTTTGCAATGGAAGGATTCACTTTCGGCCCAGGTAATTGTCCACCTTCTCCAGGTTTCGCACCTTGTGCCATTTTAATTTGAATCTCTTTTGCACTTGTAAGGTAATTAGATGTTACTCCAAAACGCCCCGAAGCGACTTGCTTAATTGCACTGTTTTTCCAATCTCCATCAGGATCTTTATAAAAACGCTCTTGATCTTCTCCACCTTCACCAGAATTACTTTTTCCACCAATACGGTTCATCGCAATGGCTAAATTCTCATGGGCTTCTTTACTAATAGATCCGTAAGACATCGCTCCCGTTTTAAAACGTTTTACGATTTCTGTCCAAGGTTCTACCTCTTCTATAGAAATTGGATCGTAGTTTGTAAATTCAAACAATCCACGAATAGTCATTAAATCTTTAGATTGATCGTTTACAAGATCTGCATATTCTTTGTACGTCGATTTTTTATTAGTACGAACAGATTCTTGTAATTTTGCAACAGTTAACGGATTAAATAAGTGTTTCTCTCCGTTTCTTCTCCATCTGTATTGTCCACCAATTTCTACATCTAAATTAGCATCTACTTCACGTACTTTATATGCATTTTCGTGACGTTTAGAAATTTCTTTTTCAATTTCATTTAAACCAATACCCTGAATACGTGTTGCAGTTGTTGGGAAATACTTTTCTACAACCTTAGTATTAATACCAATACATTCGAAAAGTTGAGAACCACGGTAAGAATTCAAAGTAGAGATTCCTATTTTGTTCATCACCTTTAAGATTCCTTTTCCAACTGCTACATTATAATTTATAATTGCTTGTTCGAAATCTAATCCTGTAATATCCTGTGATTCTAATTGTTGTTCTACAATTTCGTTAACCATATATGGGTTAATAGCACTTGCTCCATAACCAAATAATAATGCAAAGTGATGCACCTCACGTGGTTCTGCAGATTCTATTATTAAACTAATCTGAGAGCGTTTACCTCTTTTATATAATGCATGGTTAACATAAGAACAAGCCAATAGTGCTGGAATTGGCGCTTTAATTTTACCTACATTTCTATCTGAAAGAATAATAATATTTGTTCCAGAATCGATAGCTTTTTCTGCTGTATCAACAATAGCTTCTAAACGATCTTCAAGACCATTTACTCCTTTAGACACATCGTATAAAATTGATATTGATGTTACTTGATAGTCTGGACTCTTATCGTGATGTTTTATTTTATCTAAATCCTGCTTAGAAATTACAGGGTTTTGAATTTTTAGTTTGCGACAATGAAACTCATTAATTTCAAAAATGTTAGTATCACTTCCTAATGTTAAACTAATATCTGTAATTAATTCTTCACGAATACCATCTAACGGAGGGTTCGTTACTTGTGCGAATAACTGTTTAAAGTAGTTGTAAATTAATTGTGGACGCTGAGACAAAACAGCAATTGGTGTATCGCTACCCATAGAACCTATTGGTTCTTTTCCGCCTTGCGCCATTGGCTGAATAATTGTATTTAAATCTTCTTGAGTATATCCAAAAACACTTTGTCTTACTCCTAAATCTTCTTCTTCATGAATTACAGGGTCTGTACTATAAGGAATATCTTTTAAGTGAATTAAGTTTTTATCTAACCACTTTCTATACGGATGCCTACTTGCAATCTCTTCTTTAATTTCTTCATCGTTAATAATACGACCTTCGTCCATATTAACTAAGAACATTTTTCCTGGCTCTAAACGTCCATGGAATTTAATGTTTTCTGGCTCTATGTCTACAACTCCTGTTTCTGAAGACATAATTACAAAATCATCTTTTGTAACAGTATATCGAGATGGACGCAAACCGTTTCTATCCAATACTGCACCAATATAACTACCGTCAGTAAACGGAATAGAAGCAGGACCATCCCAAGGCTCCATTAAACATGAGTTAAATTCGTAGAATGCTTTTTTAGCATCAGACATGGTATTGTTCTTCTCCCATGCTTCTGGCACTAACATCATCATTACTTCTGGTAAAGAACGACCAGTCATTAATAACAATTCAACCACCATATCCATAGAAGCTGAATCTGACTTTCCTTTTAATATGGTAGGAATAACACGTTTAATATCGTCTCCGAACCATTCGCTTTCCATAATTTCTTCACGAGAAAACATACGAGAAACATTTCCTCTTAATGTATTAATCTCACCATTGTGACACATATAACGGAAAGGCTGAGCCAAATCCCATGTTGGAAATGTATTGGTAGAGAAACGCTGATGTACTAAAGCTAGTTTAGCATCTAAAAGCGGATTTAATAAATCTAAATAATATTCTTTAATATCTTCAGGCATTAATAGACCTTTATATATTATCGTCTTGGTTGATAAACTTGGAAAATAAAAGAAAGACGATTCAGATAATTTTGAATTATATACGGTATGCTCAGCAATCTTTCTTGCAGAAAATAATTTTAAATTGAATTCAAAATCAGTTTGCTCAGGATTATTTTTACCAACAAACACTTGCTTGATAAAAGGTTCGCTAGCTGCAGCAATTTTCCCTATAACATTATTATTTACTGGTGCATTACGCCAACCTATTAATTTAAGCCCTTGTTCTGCAATACATTTCTCGAAGGTATCGATACAATACTCACGCTGATTTTGTTTTTTAGGCAAGAACATGTTACTTACCGCATAATCTCCACGAGCAGGCAATTCGAAATCGCAATACTTTACAAAGAAGTCATGAGGTATATCTATTAAAATTCCTGCACCATCTCCTGTTTTACCATCTGCACTTACAGCTCCTCTATGTTCCAGTTTCACTAAAATCTCTAGTGCTTTATGGATAATATCGTTAGATCTACTTCCGGTTAAACTACATATAAATCCCGCCCCACAATTGTCGTGTTCAAATTCTGGCAAATACAGCCCCTGTTTCTTCAACATAATCATTAATATTTTAGTTAATTTTTGCTACTAGCAAGCACTAATATAGCAGTATACTTATTACCGTAATAATCGAAATTAAATTTTTATGACATTATAGGTATACTTAAACTTTTATTTTCTTTTTGTAATTATTTAGGGATGTAATTTACGAATTCATTACCGTTTACAAGTCACAAAAACGCAACAATATTAATAATAAGTAAAACTCTTCTTAACACTAACATAATTTGAATGCATTTTATTCACGAAAATCAACATTTACTTCAAATTACATCAAAAGCCATTTTGTAAAATTCTGTTTTTTTATTTAAAAAACAATATACCCTCATTTTTTATGGGGTAAAAATGATTTAATCATAAAAATAATCAATCAACCCCTATTTTTTTGTGGGTGTAAATACTTTTTACTTAGATTTGACCCGATTATTAACTCATCAAACCATTTTAATATGAAGAAAATTTTTACATTCGCCCTTATTTTTGCCTCTATCAGCATTTAT
The DNA here is from genome assembly GCF_033447105.1 of Formosa sejongensis. Taxonomy (NCBI): domain Bacteria; kingdom Pseudomonadati; phylum Bacteroidota; class Flavobacteriia; order Flavobacteriales; family Flavobacteriaceae; genus Formosa; species Formosa sejongensis. Next base: position 288,260 of record NZ_JAWQUN010000001.1, on the reverse strand, counting down.
GCTCAAGACATTGTTGTTGTTGAAGAAGTAGAATCCGAAAAAATCATTGATTTAAAGAAATTTAGTTTTAGCGGTAGTGTTGATACCTATTTCAGAACAAATATTGGAGCCCCTGATATTGAAGGAGTAGCTCCAGGAACATCTTTTGCTAACCTTCCAGGATTTGCTTTAGGTATGGCAAACGTAATAGCATCTTACGACGGTGAAAAAGTTGGATTCGTAGCAGATTTAGTTTACGGACCAAGAGGGACAGACGCTACTTTTATGTCGCCAATGTATTCTGCAACTGGAGACATTATCAATCAACTTTATGTTTACTGGAATGTAACTGACAATGTTACAGTAACAATGGGTAACTTTAACACCTTCTTAGGTTACGAAGTTATTTCTCCAGTAGGAAACTTTAACTACAGTACATCTTACTTATTCTCTTACGGCCCATTTAGCCATACAGGTCTTAAAGCAGATTTTACTTTATCTGACGACTTTAGCTTAATGTTAGGTGTTTTCAACCAAACAGACATGACAGAATTTAACCCAACAGGGAAATATTCTTTTGGAGCTCAATTAGGTTATAAAGGACAATACTTAAACTTTTTAACAGATGATGGTGCTTTCGAAATTGACTATACTGGTGGATTTAATTTAACTGATACCTTTTACTTAGGACTAAACGCCGCTTACTACGATAATGATGGTAATAATTTTGCAGGTGTAGATCTTTACCCTCAATATACATTTAGCGACAGTTTTGCTTTAGGTTTAAGAGCTGAATACTTTACTCAAGAAGGCGAAATGAGTGCCATAGGAACACCTGTTGGACCAGACATGGATTCTAATGTTTTTGCTGCTACATTAACAGGTAGTTTCAGCATTAAAAGCTTAACAATCAAGCCAGAACTTAGAATTGATAGTGCTTCTGAAGACTCTGCATACTTCTTAAATGATGATATGATGCCAACAAAGAGTTTAAGCTCTTTCGTTCTTGCAGCGATATATGCATTCTAAATAAAAGTGTAAATATTAAAAGACAGCCACGTCTTATTTTCACTAACTACTAACCCTAATATTTTATATCATATGATGTTACTTTTAAATACCGTTTCCGCAGTTCAAGATGCTGCAGCTGTTGCAGCTTCCATTAAGGACGATATGGGAATGCTTTGGATGGTTATTGCCGCTATCTTAGTGTTCTTCATGCAAGCAGGTTTCTTTTTAGTAGAATCTGGAATGACAGATTCGAAAAATGCAGTAAACATAGCCATGAAGAATTTCTTGGATGTTGCTGTAGGTTCTTTAGCCTTTTGGTTTATAGGATACTCTTTAATGTATGGAGCAGATGTTTCTGGCGGTGGATATTTTCACTGGAGTGGATTCATTTTCTCTCAAGGACCCGCAGATTTATTCTTCCAAACTGTATTTGCCGCAACAGCAGCAACTATTGTTTCTGGAGCAATTGCCGGACGTACAAAATATACAACTTATGCAATCTTTAGTATTGTTTTAACCGCTTTAATTTACCCAATCGCAGGTGGATGGGAATGGAACGGTGGATGGCTAAATGCAGAATGGATGCCAGCAGAATTTATTGACTTTGCAGGATCATCTATTGTGCACTCTCTAGGAGGATGGGCAGCTTTAGTTGCGGCTTGGATGGTAGGTCCAAGAATAGGGAAATTCCTTGACGGAAAACCTATGGAAATGCACGGACACAACCAAATGTATGCTACTTTGGGAGTATTTATCCTTTGGTTAGGATGGTTCGGTTTTAATGGTGGTTCTCAATTAGCTTGGGGTGGAGCAGATGCTGTAGCCGCTTCTCAAGTTATTTTAGTAACAAACTTAGCCGCTTCAGCTGGAGCATTAAGTGCACTATTATTTACTTGGATTAAAAACGGAAAACCAAATTTAGCGATGACATTAAACGGAGCGCTTGCTGGTTTAGTAAGTATCACTGCTGGTTGTGGTAACATGACAGAAGTAGGATCTATATTAGCTGGTCTAATTGGCGGTATTCTTGTTGTATTATCTATTGGTTTTGTAGAAAAAACATTAAAAATTGATGATGTAGTTGGTGCTGTATCTGTTCACGGTGTAGCCGGTGTATGGGGAACTTTAGTAGTTGGACTATGGGGTGTAGACGGAGAAGCTGGAATTGGACTATTTAATGGTGGTGGAATTTCACAATTAGCTGCTCAAGGTATAGGTGTTTTAGCTTATGCATTCTGGGGAGTTGTATTATCGTTTATATTCTTAACTATAATAAAGAAATTATTTGGAGGCTTAAGAGTAAGTGAAGAAGAAGAAATAGCAGGTCTTGATATTTCTGAACACGGATCTATTGCTTACCATGGAAAAAGAAATAGGGAACTAGAATAAAATTAAGTACCTTTTCATAAAACTAATTAAGATGCCTTGTACCAACAAGGCATCTTTTTAACGCAAATTAGAATTCAATTATTACAAATTCAAATTAACTAAAATGATAAACCTTAATTGATTATGAAAAAAATAGAAGCAATTATTAGAAAATCTAAATTCTCTGAAGTAAAAAAAGCACTTCACGAAATTGGTGTTAATTTTTTCTCTTACTGGGATGTTACTGGACTCGGAAATGAAAAAACAGGACATGTTTACAGAGGTGTTAGTTATAGCACTAGCGACATTCAACGTAGATATCTTTCTATCGTAGTGAATGACGACTTTGCAGAAACCACAGTTCAAGCCATTATTAAATCTGCTAGTACAGGAGATGTAGGAGACGGAAAAATATTCGTATCAGACGTTACCGAATGTTACCGAATTAGAACGGGAGAAAAAGGAGGAGAAACATTAAAATAATTAACTAAAAAACTTAAATAATGGAAATTTTAACTATCAATAATGTATGGATGATGATCTGTACAGCTCTTGTTTTCTTTATGCACCTTGGTTTTGCATTATTAGAAATAGGATTAACACGACAAAAAAACACATTAAACATACTTTTTAAAAACGTCTTTATCGTTACAATTGGTCTTTTACTATATTGCTTAGTAGGATTTAATTTAATGTATCCAGGAGAATTTAATGGCTTTTTCGGATTCGCAGGATTCGGATTAGATTCACCTCTTACTGCAGATGGCGGATTAGATTTAGCTTATAACGAAGGCTACACATATTGGACAGATTTCTTATTCCAAGGTATGTTCGCAGCAACTGCAGCAACAATTGTTTCTGGAGCTGTAGCTGAACGTATGAAAATTGTACCTTTTATGATTTTCGCTATTATATACGTAGGTTTCGTTTACCCAGTTGCCGGATCTTGGAAATGGGGTGGCGGATTTTTAGATGGATTAGGATTTTACGATTTCGCTGGCTCTACTTTAGTACACTCTGTTGGTGGATGGGCTGCTGTTGTAGCTGTTTGTTTATTAGGCCCGCGTATTGGTAAATTTAAAGACGGAAAACCTCAAGCGATTCCAGGACATAATATCCCATTAGCTACGGCAGGTGTATTAATACTTTGGTTAGGTTGGTTTGGTTTTAACGGTGGTTCTGTATTATCTGCAGATCCTGCTTTAACGTCATTAACTTTAGTTACAACCTGTTTAGCTGCTGCTGCTGGTGGTGTTGTTTGTATGTTAGTATCTACTGCAATGTACAAAAACCTAGATTTAACTATGTTCTTAAACGGTATCCTTGGAGGATTAGTTGGTATTACTGCTGGAGCAGACCAAATGAGTCCTACAGATGCAATTATTATTGGAGCAATTGCAGGAGCAATAATTGTATTTGCTGTTAGTTTTGTAGACAAATTAAGATTAGATGATCCTGTTGGAGCTATCGCAGTACACTTAATTTGTGGTATTTGGGGTACTTTAGCTGTTGGTCTTTTTGGTAACTTAGCCGGAATGGATCAATTTGTAAGTCAATTAATAGGAGTTGCATGTTATGCTGCATTCTGTATAACAACATCTTTCATTATTATTTACACCCTTAAGAAAACGATAGGAATACGTGTTTCTGAAAGAGAAGAATTAGAAGGCTTAGACGCTCATGAACATGGGATGGATGCCTATCCTGATTTTAGATTGAACGAACATTAAACGCAAGTTTTTATAACATATCAAAAAGCCTTTAGAACATGTTTCTAAAGGCTTTTTACTTTTTTAAGGTTTATTAACAACTAGTTATTTTGATTTCCTAATATTATATGTACTTTTGCCATCTAATAACGAGGAAAGATTTGACTGATTGCAACCTCCATAAAAAATGCTAAAGGACAGTGCATACTTCCTGAGACGTTTTCGTCAAATCCCCTCCATATTTAATTTAAATTAGATTATGGCATATTTATTTACCTCCGAAAGTGTGTCCGAAGGACACCCAGACAAAGTTGCAGATCAAATAAGCGACGCTTTAATAGATAATTTCTTAGCATTCGACCCGGATTCTAAAGTGGCTTGCGAAACATTAGTAACGACGGGACAAGTTGTTCTTGCTGGCGAAGTAAAATCTAAAATATATTTAGATGTTCAGAAAATCGCAAGAGATACTATTAACAAAATTGGTTATACCAAAAGTGAATACATGTTCGATGGAAATTCCTGCGGAGTTTTCTCTGCAATCCACGAACAATCAGACGATATTAGCAGAGGTGTAGACAGAGAAACTAAGGAACAACAAGGCGCTGGAGACCAAGGAATGATGTTTGGTTACGCAACTAACGAAACAGAAAACTACATGCCTTTAGCATTAGATTTATCTCATACCTTATTAAAAGAATTAGCAGAATTAAGACGCGAAAACAAAGACATTACCTATTTACGTCCAGATTCCAAAAGTCAGGTTACTATTGAATATAGCGACGACAACGTACCACAACGTATAGAAGCCATTGTAATTTCTACACAACACGACGATTTCGCAACAGACGATGTAATGTTAGCAAAGATTCGTGAGGATATTATTACCATTTTAATTCCACGTGTAATAGCTAAATTACCTGAACACCTTCAGGATTTATTTAGCGATGATATTAAATACCATATAAACCCTACTGGGAAATTTGTAATTGGAGGACCTCACGGAGACACAGGGTTAACCGGTCGTAAAATTATAGTAGATACTTACGGTGGAAAAGGTGCTCATGGTGGTGGTGCTTTCTCTGGAAAGGATCCTAGTAAAGTAGACCGTAGTGCTGCTTATGCAACAAGACATATTGCAAAAAATTTAGTCGCTGCAGGTGTTTGTGAAGAAGTTTTAGTTCAGATATCTTACGCTATTGGTGTTGTAGAGCCAATGGGGATTTACGTAAACACTTACGGAACCTGCCCTTTTAACATGACCGATGGCGAAATTGCACGTAAAGTAACAGCCATATTCGACATGCGTCCATCTGCGATAGAGGAACGTTTAAAATTACGTCAGCCTATATACAGTGAAACCGCTGCTTATGGCCATATGGGAAGACAAAACGAAACAGTTACTAAAACCTTCACCCAACCAAATGGAGAGCCCGTAACCTTAGATGTAGAACTATTTACTTGGGAAAAATTAGATTATGTAGATTTAGTTAAAGCTGCATTTAGTTTATAACATAAATATAATCTTAATAAAAAAAGCCGTTTTCTTAACCGAAAATGGCTTTTTTTATTAATTTATCGCTGATTTTTATAACTGAATATAGTCCCAAGATATACACGACTTATGAAACATCTATTCTTTATTTTAATTTGCATCACTTTAGCACTTCAAAGCTGTGATGATAACTGCGGAGACTGCTTTACACCTCCTACCTCATTTATATTTGAATTACTTGATGAAACAAGCGGAGAAAACGTATTTACTAACGGAACTTACAACCCAGAAAACATTACCATTACAAATACCTTAGATGAGGATTCTAAGGTTGAATTTACTTTTATAGAGGAAGACAACCTCAACTTAATTAATATTTACTCAGTGGGATGGAAAACCGAAATTGTAAATTTGGAAATCAAAATTGAAAATCAGATCATTTTCAACCTATATGTTGCTGCGGAACGCAAGTCTGAAAACTGTTGTAGTTTTACTACATTTAACGAAATAACAATAGAAAATGCAAACCATACATTAGATAATAAATCAGGGGTCTATACAATACTAGTACCTTAAAAAAATATAGACATAAAAAAAGCAAGCTATAAAAGCTTGCTTTTGTGGGGAGAGTAGGATTCGAACCTACGAAGACGTAGTCAGCAGATTTACAGTCTGCCCTCGTTGGCCGCTTGAGTATCTCCCCAAAACCGGTGGCAAATATATTACTTTTTTTAAAGTTTCAAATATAAATTTCAACCTTTTTTTATAAATAAATATTAGCTTCTGAAAATCAACAATTAAGAACTTAAATTTATTTTACTTCACTCTAGTTTTTCATCAATTAAAGCGAATAAATAGCTCTTAACGTTACATATCTTGGCTGAATATAGTAATCTGTCGCTCTTACAGAGATATCATCTGCACTACTCTGACTTTGTGTTTCGGTGTCTAATAAGTTTGTCGCTTTCAATTCGAACTCCCATTTACTATCTTTATCCTTTCTATATGCTAAAGATGCATTCCAGAATTCGTAGTTGTTTATTGGACCTTCTTCGTCGCTAAAATTATTATATGTATAATCCGTTTTAAAGGTTAATACTTTCCATATTAAAGCATTGAATTCGGCACTAGGTGAAGATGTAAAGAACTTCGTTCGCGTTTGCCCCTGATCGTTGTCTTGAATACTATAATTATAACCAATCTCGAAATTTGGTGCTTCTCTAAAATTTGAACTGACACCTAATCCGTAATTTTGGGTATAGTTTTCGTTTACAGATCTCACATCTTGAATAAACTGATTGAATTTAGAATAGTTAAATCTAGCACTTGCCGATGTTTTAAATTTCCCAAATTGTCTTTGATAACGTCCGCTAGCCGATACAGTCTCGTCTGCATAATCCGAATTAAAAGGTGAGTTAGATCGTATTACACTTTCAAAATTTGTTATATTTCTAATCTTGTCAATACTTTTATTATAACTAACATTAGCATAAACATTGGTGTAATTAAACATATTAAAGCTGGAATACGCCAAACGTACGGCATGAGAAATGGCATTATCTAAAGCATCATTTCCGTTAAAAAAGGAATTGTAATTATTCATTACCAAACCTTCAGCTAATTGTGTAACATCTGTAAATTGCGTTTGCATACTATAATTAAAAACCAATTGCTCACTTTTTTTAAGCTGAAGACGAACATCTAAATCTGGAAGGATTTTAAAGAAATCATTATTATAATCAACTCCAAACTGCTCATTATTGCTACTATAAGCATGTACCGAAGCTCCGGGAGCAAATGTAAACATCCCCGCTTTTAATGTATAATGTAAACCAACATACACATCAGAAAACGAATATTGAATATCGTTTACAGACAATCCATTATTTATGGTTGGCGTAGGATTGAAAGTAGATCCATCATCTAAAGTTTGAAATATATTAGAATTAAAGTTCTGATAACTATAAATGGTTCCGAGTGTAATATTTATATTACTCTTAGAATTTAATACATTATAGTAATCTGCTTTAGCATCAATCTGATTAGATTTTACACGTTTATCTTGATTCACATTATAATCAATCTGCATATTATTTAAACCCAAAGCATCTGCAGCATCTTCATAGGTGCTTTTTTGTTCAATTAAAGCATTGTAAAACGGATCTTCGTCTTGCCATAAATGTTGCGCATAAAAGGCGAAAATATGTTTCTCACTTAAGGTATAATAGTAATTTATATTTTGATTTATACTAAACGGACTTGAAGATTCGTACTGCAAAGTTTGCCCTAAAACAGAAGATACTTCTGATTGATTTTGAGACTCTTTAGACACTCTTCCCATAATATCGTAATCTAACTGATTGTCGGTATTAGGCTTATACCCTACACTTAATTTCAACATACCCAAATCGCTATTTTGGGTGGTGTTACTCTCAGTAATTTCGTCTGGCACACCTAAATCTGTATTGGTATATATAATACTATTATCGATTTGCATGTCTATTATACTACTAGAAAAAATAGCAAAACCACTAAAATCTAATGCTTCATTTGGGGAATAACTAAAGTTTGCTGCACCAAATTTGGTATTAATATCTTTAGCTCTATTATTCTGAAGTGTCGCAAACCCTAAACTATTACCTCCTAAATCTATGTTTGTTCCACTTTTACTACTCGGTGCTCTAAAACCACCAGTAAAGTTGAAATAATCTCGTCGTGAAAATGCAATTTCTCCTATATTATTTAAATCTCCAATAAGGTTAATACTGTATTTCGGACTGTAATAAAATAATTTAGGTTGAAAAACATATAAGCCATCTTCGTTCGCAATTCCTGCTCCTCCAGTAATATCTCCAAACCAGAAGTTCTTTTTCCCTTCTTTTAGTTTAATGTTAATAGCAACATTATCTTGATTATTGGTTACCCCACTTAATTGCCCTATTTCAGCAAAGTTTTTTAAAACCTCTATTTTATCTATCGCACTGGAAGGAATATTTTTTGTCGCCAATTTAGAATCACCATCAAAAAAATCTTTACCATCAATCATAACCTTGCTTACCACATTACCTTCTACTTCAATCTCTCCATCGTCGTTAACCTCTAGACCAGGTAATTTTTTAAGGATATCTTCAAGTTTACGCTCGGTTCCATTTTTAAAAGAATCTGCATTATATATTATAGTATCTCCTTTAACGGTAACTGGCATTTCGTAAATTAATTCTACCTCATCTAACGTATTATCGCTATTTAAAGAAAATGTTTTGTAAACATTTTTATCCGTAGTCTCTAATTTAATTTGCTCCGTTTTCATTCCAATATAACTCACTTGAATATTATAGTTTGAGTTTTTGGAAAGTGATAATTTATATTCACCTTCAGGATTCGTAATCCCATACGATTCCAAGGATTGACTTTCCGTATTTATCGCGATAATGTTGGCAAGCTCCAACGGATTACCAATGCTGTCTTTAACAACACCTTCAAATTTTAATTGACCAAAACTTAAATTAGCAGCCAAAAGCAACAGTATGATTAAACCTTTTTTCATTGTATGATTATTTCTAATTTAAAATACTATTACACTTATCTTCTACCTCCGCCACCACCTGATCCACGATTACCACGTAATTCTTGCATTTCGGCAATCTTTTCTTTTACAATTTTGTCGTATTCTTCTTGTGTAACTTCTTTTCCTTTTTTAGGAGCTTTAATCTCGTCGTTGTCTTTAGAATTCAACACTATTTTTGAACATAAAATAGTCGTTCTATCTGCATTAACTTCTAGTATTAACCCAGGTAACCCCCAGTAATCTCCAGGCCCTTGGTTTACCGGAATTTGAGGAGTATACCAAGCCGTTACCGTAATCTCTTTAGGTGCAACCGGTTCTTCTTTTTTAGCGTCATTATCTTCAGCCCTTCTTGGACCTCTAAAACTAGTTGCAGCTGTTTCACTTGCAAGTTTTACAGCTGTAGCTTTAAAACATGTATATTGTCCAATTTGCTTCGTTTCATTTTCCATTTTCCAAGCCAATTTTGGTAAACTATCTTTTATAAGAAATTGCTTTCCAAAAAACTCTTGATCAACAAGAACTTCATTTGTTTTTATGTTTTTGTATTGTGGTCCAGGAGACATATCTACACCTCTAAAACCTCTACCACCTCCAGTTGATGGTGCGGCTAGTTTTTCTTCTTCTTTATATATAGATTCAGAGCGGTTAAACGATAAAATGTATGATTTTTCCAACATCGATTTCATACTCTCAGCAATACGCTTTTTCTGCTCTTCACTCATTTGTCTATCTCCAAAATCGGGCATATCTGCCGTCGTTTTAGATTCGTAGTGTGCTTTTCCTTGAAAATCTGATTGTGCTAAAAGAGGCATTGAAAATGTGGTGACTAAACACACCAAAAACATTTTAAAGACTGTTGATTTCATATCTGTTTTAATTAATTGTGGTTAACTTGTTTTTATAAGACTCTCGTTTTTAGAATTCGTTTAATGATTCTTCATTCTTTTTTAATTATTTTATTATCAATTCAATTTTACAACATACATCTTGAAGGATTGTTTAAAATAATCGGACTAATTTTGTACTTTTCACTTATGAAATTCATACTATACGCTTTCTTGTTTTCGACTGTATTTATGCATGGACAAATAGCTATTGAAGCAACTTTTAAATCTTCAAAACCGCTTGATGTTACTACTTTTGTTGATATAGACGATTTAGAAACCACGTATTATATCAGGCAGAACGATTTTTCTAAACAAACTTCAGAACGCACTTTACATTACTCAAATCTTCAATTAGGAAGGATTAGCCAGACCAATACATTTAATGCGATGCGCTTGAATTTATTTTACTCCAATTTTAACACTGTCATTATTTTAGATAATCGCTTAGCTGAAATTTTTAAAATTGATTTCAACACCATAACTCCTTATAGAAATCCTTCGTTTATAAGTACCGGTTACGATACAACGTTGTGGCTATTTAACGACAATAACCAACAATTAGAGCTTTACGATTATAAAACAAATACACTAAGAGCAGCAACAGCTCCTATTAGCAATGTGGTTTTAGATATTGTGAGCAACTATAATTGGTGTTGGCTACTTACAAAAGATTATATTTATCAGTATAATTACGTGGGATCTTTAATTCAAAAAATTAAAAATGAAGGCTTCACAAAACTCGAAGAAAGCAATGAAAATTTAGTGCTTCAGAAGGAAAACGAGTTATTCTATTTAAAAAAAGAGACCTCAAACTTTATCAAAATAAACTTACCGGATTTATTAATAAAACAGTTTCTGCTTACCAATGAAACCTTGTATATTTACGACTTGAAAAATCTGAATCAATTCCATTTAAAAACACCTTAGACTATGCATGTAGCAATTGCCGGAAATATTGGCGCTGGAAAAACAACGCTAACCAAATTACTTGCTAAACATTTTAAATGGGAAGCGCAATTAGAAGATGTTGTAGACAACCCATATTTGGACGATTTTTACAACCAAATGGAACGTTGGAGTTTTAATTTACAAGTTTACTTTTTAAATAGTCGTTTCAGACAAGTACTGCAAATTAGAAAAAGCGGGAAAGATATTATTCAAGACCGAACAATTTACGAAGACGCTCACATTTTTGCACCCAATTTACATGCCATGGGTTTAATGACGAATCGTGATTTTGAGAATTACCGCTCACTTTTTGATTTAATGGAAACCCTTGTACAGGGTCCTGATTTATTAATCTACTTAAGAAGTTCTATCCCTAATTTAGTGGGACAAATTCAGAAACGTGGTCGCGATTATGAAAACTCGATTAGTATAGATTATTTAAGCCGTCTTAACGAACGTTACGAAGCTTGGATTCATGGATATGATAAAGGAAAATTACTAATTATTGATGTTGATAATTTGGATTTCGTAGATAACCCAGAAGATTTAGGTTACGTTATAAATAGAATTGATGCTGAAATAAACGGTTTATTCGAATAAATTTATTGTATAAATCCGCTGCGTTTTGCATGATCTATTGCTTCTTTACTAGAATGCACTAATAATGCTGGAGTTGTTTTATACGCATCGAATATTCCTTTTACACGTAGCATTTTTTCTTTATGTCCAACGCATCGTAAATAAATAGCCAAAATACGTTTGGGGTATAATTCTGCGATTTCTATATAAATATCGGCATCGTGTTCTCCACTATCACCAATAAGTATAAAATTTAATTCGGGATACATTTTAAGAATGTTTATAATTTCCTTCTGCTTTTGAGGTTTTTCGTTTGCCTTTTTTTTCATAAAAATCGTATTCATACTTCGCAGTAAAATAGGACCTTTAGGAAAATCGTTTGCTTTTAGAAAAAACTTTAAATAACGGTACAAATTCCACGGACTATGGCTGACATAAAAAATAGGATTTGCATTTGTTCCAGAAATCCCGCGATGTAACATATGATAAAAAGCTGCTGCTCCTTCTAAAGGAATTCGTTTAAAAGCACCTTTAAAAAAGGTGTTTATAAATACGCGCCATTTTAATATTGAAGCCACGCCGGTATGTATAATAGTATCGTCTATATCGCTAATTACACCAAAAGAAGCTGTTTGCGATGGAATTAGAATTTCGGCAGGAAAACGGTTTGCATTAGTGATTTCGCGCTTAATATTTACATCGCTATATGAGGCGATAATTTGCAACCAACCTTCATTATTGGTTAATTCGTTTAGATTTTGAAGTGTTTCTTCAGATTTAAAATAGCCATGAGAATCTGTTTTTACCTTTAAGACTTTATCATTTGGCAAGCGCAAATTCAATTCGACATCTTTTATTTCATCACTTTCAAATCGCTTATACGTATTTATTAAAAGTTTGAACAACCCCTTTTGTTCCAAATCTATAGTTTCATCTTCCAAAGCGCGGCCGCGTAGATAAAAATGCGAGCTGCTACCATAACTTTGAAACGCTATTATTTGTAAAGGATCTTTTTTAAACATTTTCAATTTTAAAAAAATATAGTGTAAAAATATCGGATTATTACAAATCTAAGCATAAAAATCAATTAAAAAAACCGTCTAAAAATCACTTTCTAGACGGTTCTGTATTCACTTTATTTAGTATCTATCTATTTTTTACGCATAAATTGATTGACATCAGTTCCTTCGTAAGTTTTAGTTTCAATTACTTCTTCTCCATTTACTATTTTTACTGTAGTAACTTCAGCAATTTTCTCACCAGTTTCATCTATACTTATCTGAACTTCATTTCTGATTTGTTGAACCATTTCAGTAGGGTTTGATAAAGCATCTTCATTATAACTTGTAAGATCGTCTACACTTAATGCAATACTAGGAGCGATAACTAAAGCCACTACCGACATTAATTTTAATAAAATATTTAAAGAAGGTCCTGAAGTATCTTTAAAAGGATCTCCAACAGTGTCTCCTACAACAGCAGCTTTATGTGCTTCTGTACCTTTTTTCCCTTGTTCTTCGATAGTTTTCTTAGCATTATCCCAAGCACCACCAGCATTAGATTGAAAGATAGCCATAAGCACACCACAAGTTGTTACACCTGCAAGAAGACCACCAAGCATTTCTGCACCACCAATAAATCCAACAGCAACAGGCACTGCGATAGCTAATAAACCTGGTAATACCATTTCTTTAATAGATGCTTTAGTAGAAATATCTATACATTTTCCATAATCTGCAACACCATCAGCTTTATCGAAAATAGCACGATCTTCTACAGAAGCTTTGGTCATATCAGAATCATACTTACGCATTACAGCTAATGCCGCTTTTAATTCTGGAATGTCTCTAAATTGACGACGAACTTCTTCAATCATTGCCATAGCGGCACGACCAACAGCATTCATAGATAAAGCAGAGAAAACAAATGGCAACATACCCCCAACTAAAAGTCCAGCCATAATATTTGGTTGAGACACATCGATAGCCGTTACATTTGCTGTTTTCATAAAGGCTGCAAAAAGAGCTAAAGCGGTTAAGGCTGCAGATGCAATTGCAAATCCTTTTCCAACAGCTGCAGTTGTATTACCAACAGCATCTAATTTGTCTGTACGTTCACGTACTTCTTTTGGTAATTCAGCCATTTCTGCAATACCACCAGCATTATCACAAATGGGACCATAAGCATCTACTGCTAATTGAATTCCTGTATTCGCTAACATTCCTACGGCTGCGATAGCAATACCATATAATCCAGCATAATGATGTGACACCATAATTGCTGCAGCAATTAACAAAATAGGAATCATTGTAGACATCATTCCTACTCCTAATCCTGCAATAATATTTGTGGCAGCTCCAGTATCTGATTGTTTTACTATAGACATTACTGGCTTTTTACCTGTAGCCGTATAATATTCTGTTATTTTACCCACACCTAAACCTGCAACTAAACCTGCTATTGTTGCCCAAAAGACCCCCATAGCACCAAAAGGTAATAACGCTGTGGCTGTTTCTGGAATCAAAGCATTAATTATAAAATAGGAAGCTATCACCATTAATCCAGCCGAACCGAATTCTCCAATATTTAATGCTGTTTGTGGATCTCCTCCATCTTTTACTTTTACAAAAAACGTACCTAATATAGACATTATAATACCTACAGCTCCAAGCACTAAAGGCAAGTATACAGCTCCTAAACCATCAAAGTCTGGAGTAAGAATAAAAGCACCTAATACCATAGTACCAATAATTGAACCTACATAAGATTCGAATAAATCGGCTCCCATACCAGCAACATCTCCAACATTGTCTCCAACATTATCTGCAATTGTTGCAGGGTTTAACGGGTGATCTTCGGGAATACCAGCTTCTACTTTACCTACTAAATCGGCACCAACATCGGCAGCTTTTGTATAAATACCTCCACCAACACGGGCAAATAAAGCAATAGATGAAGCACCTAAAGAGAATCCTGAAAGTACATTTAATACCATTGCTAAGTTTTCTGCACCAGGCCATAAGCTTTGATATAACATGAATAAACCACTTAAGCCTAAAATCCCTAGTCCTACAACCCCTAAGCCCATTACAGCACCTCCAGCAAAAGCAACTTCTAATGCTCTCCCTAAAGATGTTCTTGCAGCTTGTGTCGTTCTAACATTTGCTTTGGTAGCTACTCTCATCCCTATGAATCCTGCAAGTGCAGAACAGATAGCTCCTACTATAAAAGATACTGCTACCATCCAATGGGAAATATGTACACTTCCATCTGTACCGTATTCTGCGTTACCTTTAAATAATAACAAGACAGCTACGGCAGCTACAAAAATGGACAACACTTTGTATTCTGCTTTTAAGAATGCCATAGCTCCATCGGCTATATTTTTAGCAATACGCGACATTTTCTCGTCGCCTTCTTCTTGTTTAGAAACCCATCCACTTTTCAGAAAAACGAAAATTAACGCGACGATTCCGAATAATGGCAAAAACTTTATTAAATATTCCATAATTCAATTTTTATTTGTAAAAAAATGTTAATAATTTATATCCGTATAAAATTACCGAAATAAATAATACAAAAAAACCACATTTGTCAGTTTAAATGTGGTTTTTAATATTTTTTTAAAAATAAATTAGATTTTGAAATCTCCGCGTTCTTTATGTTCGCTTTTATTGTAACGTTCTACACATTCGTGATAAACTTTTACAGCAGATTTTGCATCGCTCCATCCTCCTGTATCTACTTTCTTTTCTTCTAAATCTTTATACACTTGGAAAAAATGCTCAATTTCTTTTAATCTGTGTGGATTTAAATCTGAAATATCATTTTTATTATTCCAAATAGGATCTGAAACAGGTACACAGATAATTTTTTCATCAGGTCCTTTTTCATCCGTCATATGAAAAACTCCGATAGGTCTAACTTCCATTACCGTCATTGGGTATGTTGGTTGGTGTCCTAATACTAGAACATCTAATGGATCTTTATCTAATGCTAAAGTTTCTGGAATAAAACCATAATCTCCAGGGTACATCATTGAAGAAAACAACATTCTATCGAATCTAATTTTATGTAATTTAAAATCGTATTCGTATTTGTTTCTACTTCCTTTAGGAATTTCGATTAAAACATCGAAAGTTTCTTGTTTTTCGTGACTCATATTAACTGTGTTTAGTGAAGGTAAATGTACTGAACCCTATAATTATAGACAACCTAAAAAGGAATTGATTTCGTATAATCCTAATTATAACGTTGTAAATTAATAATAATTAAAAATAAAAACCAAAACTACCTGTTACACCAAAATCACGCGCATCAGGGTTTTCTAGGTAATTTCCTCTAAAGTTGAAATCTATTCTTAATACTTTAAAAATATTTCCAATTCCAACACTGTATTCATAATATATTTTATCGCTAGGTGCACGATATGTTACATTTGAAGCATTCAGCTCAATATTTTGTTCTGAAATATCTCCCCAAACCCCTCTTAGCCCAATAATTTCTCTTAAGTTTAACTTACGAAGGAATGGAATTCTAGAAAATAACCGACCATTAAAATTGTGTTCCATATGTGCGGATACATAAGTATCTGTAATAAACTCATAGTAATTTAATTGGGAGAAGGTGTTATAAATAGAAAAGTATGCTTGGTTTCCCGGCACGATACTTAATAAACCTAAAGGCACTTCTCCAAAGGTTTTTCCTGCTTCAACCGTAGTTAATAATCTTCCAAAACCACCTACTTGCCAAGGTTGTGTATACGAAAATTGAACCTTAGTATAATCGAAATCACTATTCAATAAATTTTTCTCTCCTTGACTGACTTGTGCAAACAGAGTTGCAAAATCATCGTTTGCTCGTGCACGCTCTACACCATACCCCGTCATACGTCTATTAGGAAAATAGGTAACAGATAAAGCGGTTTCAAATTGTGTTACTTCCGAGGCTATTTCTGTATGCGTATCGTCTGTATAATAATCTAAATTAAATGTTTCTGAAGCAGAACTTAACGTTCTAAAATCTGCACCTAATCTAAATACGACATTTTTTATAGGTTCGAATTCAAAAGCTAAACTGGTAAGTTCGATGTTCGATAATTTGTCGTTTGTTCCTTTTGCAAATAATGCAGATGATGCTAAACTACGTCCTAAGACATCTGTAGACGTTGTTAAACTTGCTCCTATTTGTTCAATATCTTTTCTATGTCCTCCAGAAATTATAAATCGATTTTTTTTATCGATTAACCATTTTCCTGAAATACCGTATTTTATCTCTTTATCCTTAAACCCATAAGCACCAAAACCTTCCAATCTCCAGGGGTCATTAGGTCCAAAATACGTTCTTCCTCCAGCCCGAATTCGAACACCTTCAACATCATTGTATCCGAAGGTAGAAAATATAGGTCCATAATCTATATTTAGCTTATCCATTTCAACATAACCTGAAGCCAAAATAGTTCCTGCACTATACAGGCGCTTAAATTTTTTAACGGTTTGCAACGTGTCTAGCATTTTATAAACACCTTTTTCGTCTTTACTTAAAGTCTCTAATCTATTGGCTTCCCAAAAATCATCATCTCTATTATAAGTGTCTTCGTTATATTCTAAAACCTGCTCGCCGTAAAAATCGTCTACATGTGGTTTATCAAACATATAATTATCATAAAGTGTAGTACGTTTACCGTAAACACCTCGAGCTTTTTCCTTTTTCTTAAGTGCAAAATCCGACATAAAATAGTCGCGTTTTATAAGAAATATGGAATCGTTAAGCACTTCAAATTCCTGCTCGATATAAATTTCTTTTACCCAATTTATATTTGCACTTTTTGAAGATTGCATATTAATTTTTTTGATGGCAAACGTAGAATCATTCACCCAAAAATCACCTTTAAACGTCAGTTCATTTTTTCGGCGTGGATAATATATAATATTATAACACCATTTATTATCTATAAACGCACTATCGGATAAAACATAGTTATATGTATTAATTCCTGTTTTCGATAGCGGACTCACAAAACTTTTATCGAAGAATTTTAGGTAATTATCGTACACATCGTACTGCGAGTACAAGTCTTTAATAAAATCTAAAATAAATTGATTGTTACTAAAACCCGACATTTTATTACCTTTTAGAACCTCACGTTCTTTAGATGTAATATTATTTCCATAAATTTCGCTTACAGATTCATTTACAAAAATAGGCAGATACGTTTTCCCTGTGACGTTAGACGTGTCTACAGATTCAAAAATAAACTCCATCCCTTTAAAGATTTTGCTTGTAACTAAAGCGCTATCTATGGTATTTAAATCGAATTCTATTTTTTCGTATTTATCGTATTCGTACTGATCGAATTGTCTAAGACCATTTTTTCTTTTATGTTCCCATATTTTTCTCAAAATATCGATCGCAGGATTATTCTTTTTGGGTTGTTTCCCTGCTACAATTACCACTTGGTCTAATTGTGCAGTTTCTTCCTCTAGGACAACTTGTAAATTGTAATTTATTTTTTTGGATAGTGGACTATCTATGGTTAGATAACCAATAAATGAAATGGTAAGTGTTTCCCAATCGGAATCTGATTCCATATAGAATTTACCATCTTCGTTGGTGATGGTTCCTTGAGAAGAACCTTTAAAAATAACGTTGGCGTATGCTATAGGTTCGTTATTTTCGTCAAAGACATAGCCACTAACTTTTGTCTGAGCGATTACGGATATGCATCCGAAGATAAATAATACGAGGCTAAGTTTTAAATTCATAGTTAAAAAAAAACTTCATCAGCAAGAAATCATGTTGATGAAGTTTTAATTATGCAATATATATTATGTGACTTATTTATACATTACCTTTTTAACAGCCTTAATAACATCATTGCTGTTAGGTAACCATTCTGCTAATAATTCAGGAGAATATGGCGCAGGAGTATCTGCTGTATTAATTTTTACAATAGGTGCGTCTAAATAATCGAATGCTTGAGATTGTACTTGGTATGTAATTTCTGTAGATACATTTCCGAATGGCCAAGCTTCTTCTAAAATAACCAATCTGTTTGTTTTCTTAACCGATTTTAAAACGGCATTTATATCTAATGGACGAACTGTACGTAAGTCGATAATTTCACAAGAGATACCCTCTTTAGCTAATTCATCTGCAGCTTTGTAAGCCTCTTTAATGATTTTACCAAAAGATACAATCGTAACATCTGTACCTTCACGTTTAATATCGGCAACACCAATAGGAAGAACATATTCTCCATCCGGCACTTCACCTTTATCTCCGTACATCTGCTCACTTTCCATAAAAATTACTGGATCGTCATCGCGAATTGCAGCTTTTAATAGACCTTTAGCATCGTACACATTAGATGGTACAATAACTTTTAGACCTGGAGTGTTTGCAAACCAGCTTTCGAAAGCTTGAGAATGCGTAGCACCTAATTGTCCAGCAGAACCTGTAGGCCCTCTAAATACGATTGGACATTTAAACTGCCCACCAGACATTTGTCTAATTTTTGCGGCATTATTTATAATTTGATCAATTCCTACTAACGAAAAGTTGAAGGTCATGTATTCTACGATTGGCCTGTTACCAGTCATAGTTGAACCTACAGCTATACCTGCAAAACCAAGCTCTGCAATTGGTGTATCGATAACACGTTTTGCACCAAACTCGTCTAACATTCCTTTTGATGCTTTGTAAGCACCGTTGTATTCAGCAACTTCTTCACCCATTAAGTAAATGCTCTCATCTCTGCGCATTTCCTCACTCATGGCTTCACAAATCGCTTCTCTGAATTGAATTGTTCTCATGTATCATATTTTATAAGACCACAAAAATAGCAATAAATGCAAAACTTTCTATAAAAGAATTCTTATTAATTTATTAAATCGAAAATTAAAATCGTAAAAACGTTTGTTTAAGCTAAAAAATGCAATGAAAAATATTAAAAATTGTTAATTTGTTATGCATGCATAACAAAATTAAAATAAAATTCAATAACTTCGTAATCAGATAAAACTATACTTATTATATTATAACAAACAAATATTATGAAAATATTAGTGTGTATTAGTCACGTACCAGATACGACTTCAAAAATAAATTTTGCAGAAGGAGATACTAAATTCGATACCAATGGCGTACAATTTATAATAAACCCCAACGACGAATATGGTTTAACTCGCGCGATGTGGTTTAAAGAAAAACAAGGAGCTAGTGTAGATGTTGTTAATGTTGGAGGTCCTGAAACCGAACCTACCTTACGTAAAGCCCTTGCACTTGGTGCAGATGGAGCAATTCGTGTGAACACACCTGCTTTAGACGGATATGCTGTTGCAGAACAGTTAGCAAAAGTAGTTAAAGATGGAGCTTACGATTTGGTTATTGCCGGTCGTGAATCTATAGATTATAATGGAGGCATGGTACCAGGTATGCTTGCTGGATTAACAGGTGCAAATTTTATAAATACTTGTATTAGCTTAGACATTGATGGCACAAATGTAAAAGCTGTTCGTGAAATTGACGGCGGAAAAGAAACGGTTACAACATCTTTACCTTTAGTTGTAGGCGCACAAAAAGGTTTAGTTCAGGATAATGATTTACGTATTCCTAATATGAGAGGTATTATGATGGCACGTAAAAAACCATTAACTATTATAGAGCCTATTGATGCTTCAACTGAAACTGTTTCGGTGAAATTTGAAAAACCGACCCCTAAAGGAGCAGTGACTCTGGTGTCTCCAGATAATTTAGACGAGTTAGTTCGTTTGCTTCACAACGAAGCCAAGGTTATTTAATGAGCCTTCCAAAACCCTCCAACAGAAGGGAACTATTAAGAAGTAATGCGCTTAAATATAACATTAACCCTCTCTAAAGTCTACTCTATTTGAAAGCGACTAAGGAGATGAAAAAAAATCAAAACAATATGTCAGTTTTAGTATATACAGAATCAGAACAAGGTACATTTAAAAAAGTTGCTTTCGAAGTAGCTTCATACGCCAGAGCTGTTGCCGACCAATTAGGCACAACAGTTACTGCGGTTTCCATAAATGCTGAAGACCCTTCAGTTTTAGGAACCTATGGTGTAACCAAAGTATTAAATATTAAAGAAGCTAAGTTAGATGCTTTTAACGCAAAATCTTATGCCGATGTTATAAACCAAGCTGCTGCAGAAGAAGGTTCTGAAGTTGTTATTGTAAGCTCTAGCGCAGACAGTAAATATTTAGCACCATTATTAGCCATTGAGTTAAAAGCAGGTTATGCTTCTAACGTAGTTGCGGCACCTTCTAACATATCTCCTTTTACGGTAAAACGCACAGCATTCACAAATAAAGCGTTTAACGAAACAAGCATTAGTACAGATATAAAATTAGTTGGATTATCTAAAAATTCTTTCGGAATTAAGGAAAATGAAACACTTGCTGAAGTGACACATTATTCACCTACAATTTTAGAAAACGGCGTACATGTAGAGTCTATAGACAAAGCCACAGACAAAGTAACTATTGCAGATGCAGAAATTGTAGTTTCTGGTGGTCGCGGATTGAAAGGACCTGAAAACTGGGGTATGGTTGAAGAATTAGCCGACGTTTTAGGTGCTGCAACAGCATGTTCTAAACCGGTTTCAGACCTAGGATGGAGACCTCATGGAGAGCATGTGGGACAAACAGGTAAACCTGTAGCTGCAAATTTATATATCGCAATTGGAATTTCTGGAGCTATCCAACATTTAGCAGGAATTAACGCATCAAAAGTAAAAGTAGTGATCAATACAGATCCTGAAGCACCTTTTTTTAAAGCTGCAGATTATGGCGTAGTTGGCGATGCCTTTGAAGTCGTACCAGCTCTTATCGAAAAATTAAAAGCTTTTAAAGCGCAAAATGCTTAATATTTTTTAACTTGTAGTAATTAAAAGACTGTTTAAAAGACAATTAGCATTCATATTTAAATTTAAATTTAAAGGAGTTCGCTAATTTCCATTCTTCTATTTGAATAAAAAACTTAGAATAGGTTTGGTAAAGTCCTAATTTAAACAGTCTTTTGTGTTTTTAAATTATGAGTTTAGTTAGACTTAATATAAAAGGTATTTCATACAGCCAAACGCAAAATGGCGCTTATGCTTTAATACTCAATGAGGTGGACGGTGATCGCAAATTACCCATCGTTATTGGGGCATTCGAAGCACAATCTATTGCCATAGCTCTAGAAAAAGAGATTAGGCCTCCACGACCATTAACCCACGACTTATTTAAAAATTTTTCCGATAGATTTGATATTACTGTTAAACAGGTAATCATTCATAAATTGGTAGATGGCGTATTTTATTCTAGTTTAATTTGCGAGCGCGATAAGATTGAAGAAATTATAGATGCAAGAACAAGCGATGCCATTGCATTAGCCCTACGTTTCCAAGCACCTATTTTTACATATAAAAATATTTTGGATAAAGCAGGAATTTACTTAAAAGTGAATCCTGAAAACAAAGACGAAACATCCCAAAACGAAGATGTTTTAGTTGAAGATTTAGTCGCAGAAGAATTTGAAATTCCATCAAATAAAGATGCTTTTAAAGGTAAAACTTTAGATGAATTAAATCAGTTACTATCAGAAGCAGTTAATAATGAAGATTATGAAAAAGCTGCCAAAATTCGAGACGAAATCTCGAAACGATAAAGACCCCATAAAACGTATGAAACACCTTTTATTTGCCTTTGCTCTCATTTTTTCTGGATTATTATCAGGCGCCCAAGCGCAAAACATAGAAAAACTATGGAAGATAGACCAACTTCAAACTAAAATTGAAGATTCTACCCAAACCGCAAATAAAACTTTTGAATCTCTAAACTTACAAGATGGAGAATTCAATATTACGTTTAAAGACCAAAATGCAATACAATCTTCTGGAGATTATATGCTTCATAATAATTTGTTGGTCTTTTATTATAATGCTCCTAACGATGATATTCAACACTATAAAATTTCTGAATTAACAGATTCTACTTTAGTGTTTTCTGAAAAACAAAATACCTATACATTTACAACGCCTCTATCTGTTTCACCAAGTGCTATAGCTACAACTCAAGAAGATGCAATTATCCCAAGTCAAGGATTTTCAACAAAAAGCTTACTCCGCGGTTTACTTGGTATGTTTGTTTTATTGCTAATTAGTTATTTATTAAGTCATAATAGGAAAGCCATCAATTGGAAAACGATTGGAGCCGGACTTAGTGCACAAGCGATACTTGCAATTGGTGTTTTAAAAATAGGATTTGTACAAGATGCTTTTGAATTCGTTGGAAAAATATTTGTCAAAATCTTAGAATTCACCCAAGCGGGTAGTCAGTTTCTCTTGGGAGATATGATGAACGTTGAAAGCTTTGGTTTTATATTTGTATTTCAAATTTTACCTACAATTATATTCTTTTCAGCCTTAACATCAGTCTTATTTTACCTAGGTGTTATTCAAGTTGTCGTAAAAGGATTAGCCTGGATTTTAACAAAATTACTTGGTATCTCTGGAGCAGAAAGTTTAAGTGTAGCCGGAAACATCTTCTTAGGTCAAACTGAAGCACCATTAATGATTAAAGCGTATTTAGAACGCATGACTAAGTCAGAAATACTCCTCGTTATGGTTGGTGGTATGGCCACTGTTGCCGGTGGTGTTTTGGCTGCTTACATTGGATTTTTAGGAGGTGAAGACCAAGAATTAAAAATATTTTACGCAAAACACTTACTAACAGCATCTGTTATGGCGGCTCCTGGTGCTATTGTAATTTCAAAATTATTATATCCACAACAAGAAAAAATTAAAGCTGAAGTAGAAGTCTCTCAAGAACATATTGGTTCTAATATTTTAGATGCCATTGCAAACGGAACTACAGAAGGATTAAAACTAGCTGCCAATGTTGGTGCTATGCTATTGGTTTTTGTTGCTTTTATTGCGATGATAAATTATGGTTTTGGAAAGTTAGGAATGCTGGGTGGATTTAACGAATGGATTGCCAGTAACACACCTTATAAAGCGTTCTCTTTAGAATTTATTTTAGGCTATTTATTCTCTCCTTTAATGTGGATTATTGGTGTGGCAAAACAAGATATGGCACTTATGGGCCAGTTACTAGGAATAAAACTTGCCGCAAGTGAATTTGTAGGCTACATACAGTTAGCCGAACTAAAAAACATAGCAAATCCTATTCATTTTAAATTTGAAAAATCTATAATCATGGCAACGTACATGCTATGTGGTTTCGCTAATTTCGCTTCTATTGGTATTCAAATTGGTGGAATCGGATCTTTAGCTCCAGGCAAAAGAAAAACCCTTTCAGAATTTGGTATTCGAGCCTTAATAGGAGGAACAATTGCGTCTTTATTATCGGCTACAATTGCGGGTATGATTATCGGGTAACAACTTATTTCTGCGAAAGCAGGAATCTCTCTTGGTATTGGAGGCTAAATCTCAAGTAAGAGAAATTAAATATATAATCCATTCTAAGGAAATACTGCAATATTGTAGGCTTAAAATTAGGATAATATCTTTTTTTTAAAACTCGCATTTACCTAAATTTGCACTCCATCATTTTTCAAATAATTTTCACCCATAAATAAGATTCCTGCCTACGCAGGAAATGATTATGAAACAATATTTAGACCTTATAAATCACGTATTAGAAACAGGAAACGAAAAAGGCGATCGTACAGGAACGGGAACAAAAAGTGTTTTTGGCTACCAGATGCGATTCGATTTAAGTGAAGGTTTCCCTATGGTAACGACCAAAAAACTGCATTTAAAATCTATTATTTATGAATTGCTTTGGTTTTTAAAAGGGGATACCAATATAAATTATTTAACCGAAAATGGTGTAAAAATCTGGAATGATTGGGCAGATGAAAATGGAGATTTAGGACCTGTTTATGGCCACCAATGGCGTAATTGGAATAGTGATGAAATTGATCAAATTAAGGAAGTTGTAGAAACCTTAAAAACAAACCCGAATAGTAGGCGCATGCTTGTTTCTGCATGGAACCCTTCAGTTTTGCCAGATAATTCTAAATCGTTTAGCGAGAATGTAGAAAACGGAAAAGCAGCACTTCCACCGTGTCATGCATTTTTTCAGTTTTATGTAGCCGACGGGAAATTATCGTGTCAACTGTATCAGCGTAGTGCAGACATCTTTTTAGGTGTACCTTTCAATATTGCATCTTATGCATTATTTACTATGATGATGGCACAAGTTTGCGGTTACCAAGCAGGTGATTTTATTCACACATTTGGAGATGCACACATATATAGTAACCATTTTGAACAAGTAAAACTACAATTAAGTAGAGACCCAAAACCGTTACCAAAAATGATATTAAATCCAGATATAAAGGATATCTTCGATTTTAAATTCGAAGATTTCAGTTTAGTCGATTATAATCCGCACCCGCATATAAAAGGAGCCGTAGCAATATAAATTAATAGGCGTTTCTTAATTAAGAAACGCCTATTTAAATATTACACTTTTAATATGCTATTTTCTGCTCCTGCGAAATCATTCCATACTTGACCGTCTGCATCAGTTTCGTTTAGAAACTCACCATCTACCAAATATCTAAATTCGTATGATGTATCGGCATCTAAACTTACTACACCTTTAAACGTTCCGTTTTTCAACTTTTTTAAAGGAGTTGCTTTAGTATCCCATTCATTAAAAGATCCAACTACTGTTACTTCTTCTGCACCTTCAGCAGGTACTGTAAAAGTTACTTTACAAACTGGTTTGCTTTTTAAATATTGC
Organism: Formosa sejongensis; assembly: GCF_033447105.1. Taxonomy (NCBI): domain Bacteria; kingdom Pseudomonadati; phylum Bacteroidota; class Flavobacteriia; order Flavobacteriales; family Flavobacteriaceae; genus Formosa; species Formosa sejongensis. The sequence goes on along the minus strand of NZ_JAWQUN010000001.1, from coordinate 262,932 downwards.
TTTGAAATTGCCATATATATATTATTTTTGAAAGTATAAAAGTAATAAACAATTAGCTATCTTCCACCTAATAATCACCTCTAAAACAAATAATTATGATTTCCTTAAAAAAGAAATAAATAAAACTTAATGTTCTAAATTATAATCTTATTTTTTTACTTATTATTAAACTTATAATACTCAAATTAATATCATTTTTATAAAAACTTCTAAAATTGAGGTAGAAATAGTACTTTTACTCTACTAACAATTTCAACTTATGTTCGGTAATAAAAAAAGCATCCCTCAAATAGATAAAGAGCAATTAGAGCTTATTAAACATGCTCAAGAACGTATTAAGCAGAAAAAAAGATTATACACACATTTTATCTTATTTCTAATTGGTTCGGTAGCAGTAATTGTAACAAATCTAGGACTTCATATTGGAGAAACCTTTAGACCTTTAAATATAGATTGGTTTGTGTTTGTTATTGGCTTTTGGTTATTAATTTTAATCTATCATGCTTTTAACGTTTTTGTTATTAATCAGTTTATGGGCTCTAGTTGGCAACAAGAACAATTAGATATACTTGTTGCTAAACAAAAAGAAGGTATCGAAAAATTAAAAACAAAACTCCCAGCTCCAGCTTTAGAACCAACGATTAAGCCCGTTGTCTTAGAAGAAAAAAAAAAACTAACTAATAAGCGAAATCTTACCCTTATTGTAGCCGCATCAGAAAACAATGCTATTGGAAAAGACAATCAATTAATTTGGCATTTACGAGACGATTTACAACGCTTTAAATCTTTAACTTCTGGGCATTGTATTATTATGGGACGTAAGACGTTTGAAAGTTTTCCGAAACCATTACCAAATCGCACCCATATAGTTATTACTACTCAACAAAAATACAAGGTTCCACACGGCGTAATCGTGGTTCATAATATGGCAGATGCTTTAGATGCCGCTTTAGAGGACAAATACCCGTTTGTTATTGGTGGTGGCGAAATTTACAAACAAGCACTTCCTTTTTCTAATAAAATTGAATTGACTCGTGTACACGATACTTTTGAGGCCGACACACACTTCCCTGAACTAGATTTTACAGAGTGGAAAGAAATTCAAAATATCTATCATCCAAAAAACGAAGAAAACGACCATGCTTTCTCGTTTATGACCTACGAACGGATTTAATAATCTTTGCAAGTTGGTTGTTTACAAATTTCTGTAAATTTGCAACATGATAAAAGAAATTCAGCTTCGCGTTTCTCTTGTAGAGGAATCTAAATTCCAAGATACTCTCTTGTGGAAATCTGCTAAAATGTTAGATCTTCAAAAGGAAAAAATTTCTGGTATAAAAGTGCTTCGAAAATCTATCGACGCTAGAAAACCTGCGATAATTTTCAATTATAAAGTAGCTGTTTATATTAACGAGCCACTTCCAGAAACCTCATCATATACTTTCGATTATAAGGACGTTTCTAAAGCAAAACCCGTACACATTATTGGGTTTGGACCTGCTGGAATGTATGCTGCTCTGCGCTGTATAGAATTAGGTTTTAAACCTATTGTTTTAGAACGCGGTAAAAATGTGCAAGACAGACGTCGCGATTTAAAAGCTATAAATCAGGATCATTTTGTAAATGAAGATTCTAATTATTGCTTTGGTGAAGGTGGAGCAGGAACCTATTCCGACGGAAAATTATATACACGTAGTTTAAAGCGTGGAGATGTACGTCGTATATTCGAAAACTTAGTATTTCACGGTGCTACCGATCAGATTCTTGTTGATGCTCATCCACATATCGGAACGAATAAACTCCCAAAAGTGGTTACAAACATTCGTGAAACCATTTTAAAACATGGTGGAGAGGTACATTTTGAAACACGTGTTACAGATTTTACGATTACAAATAATAAAATTCAAGCCATTCAATTGTTAAATGGAGAAGAATTAACAGCAAATCGTGTGATTCTTGCAACAGGGCATTCGGCTCGAGATATTTTCTATTTACTAGATAAAAAGAAGGTCGTTATTGAAGCTAAATCTTTTGCCATGGGCGTTCGTGTAGAGCATCCGCAACACATTATAGACTCTATTCAATACCATTGTACTGGAGACCGAAGCGAATTATTGCCAGCAGCAGCCTACAGTTTGGTTCAGCAAGTAAATGGTCGTGGTGTCTATTCTTTTTGTATGTGTCCCGGTGGATTTATAGTTCCTGCAGCGACAGCTAACGGAGAAATTGTGGTTAACGGAATGTCGCCTTCAAAACGAAATAACGAGTTTGCTAATTCAGGTATTGTAGTCGAAATTAATGCTGACACAGATTTATATAAATACGAACAATTTGGAGCTCTTAAAGCCCTAGAATATCAAAAAGATTTAGAGAAATTAGCCTTTACTTCTGGAGGACGAAGCCAAGTGGCACCTGCACAACGTTTAACCGATTTTGTTGAAGGAAGATTATCTTCAGATTTAAATTCGACTTCATATCAACCTGGTATAAAAAGCGTACCTCTACATTCCTTACTTCCTAAATTAATAGGAAAGAGTTTACGTAAAGGTTTTGAATCCTTCGGACAAAAAATGAAAGGCTATTATACTGCTGAAGCGAATGTAATAGGTGTAGAATCTAGAACCTCATCGCCTGTTAGTATTCCTAGAAACGATAAATTAGAACACCCTCAAATTGAAGGATTATTTCCTTGTGGAGAAGGTGGCGGATATGCTGGAGGTATTGTTTCTGCAGCGATGGACGGTGAACGCTGTGCAGAAGCTGCAATAATAGGATTGTAATAAATTTCAAAATATGACTGAAAGAGAAAAAATGTTAGCTGGCGAATTGTATCGTCCATCAGATCCTGATTTAACTCAAGAACGGTTGCAAGCACGATTACTTTTCCAGAAAGCCAATAGTTTACCCGAAGACTTAAAAAAGGAACGTGATGCTATATTTAATGAATTATTAGATGCTGGTGAAAATTTATGGATAGAACCACCTTTCTATTGCGATTATGGCTCGAATATTAAAGCAGGAAAAAACCTGTTTATGAATTATAATTGCTGTATTCTAGATGTTGGTTTGGTTACCATTGGAGACCATGTTATGTTTGCTCCAAACGTGCAAATATATGCAGCAACTCATCCTATTACTGCCGAACTTAGAAATAGTGGTCAAGAATTAGGTCAGTCTATTACTATCGGAAATAATGTATGGATTGGAGGTAATAGCACAATTTGTCCTGGAGTTACTCTGGGTAATAATGTTGTGGTTGGTGCTGGATCTGTAGTCACAAAAAGTTTTCCAGACAATGTTGTTATAGCGGGTAATCCTGCTAAAATGATTAAAACCATTGATAATAGCTAGCTTAACAAGAATTAAAAATCTAAATTTTATTCTTATTTTTACATTTCAAAATTAAAACTATGAACGCATATATATTTCCAGGACAAGGCGCACAATTCCCAGGAATGGGCTTAGACCTTTACGAAAAATCTAAAGACGCACAAGAATTATTTGAACAAGCTAATTCTATATTAAATTTTCCTATAACAGATATCATGTTTGAAGGTACAGCCGAAGATCTTAAACAAACTAAGGTAACACAACCCGCTATCTTTTTACACTCTGTAATTTTAGCTAAAGTTTTAGGAGACAGCTTTAAACCAGATTTAGTAGCAGGACACTCTTTAGGGGAATTCTCGGCATTAGTTGCTGCAGGTGCTTTAACCTTTAAAGATGGTCTAAAATTAGTTTCGCAACGTGCTCTCGCTATGCAAAAAGCCTGTGAATTAGCACCTAGCACAATGGCTGCTGTTTTAGGTTTGGAAGATAGTGTGGTAGAAGATATTTGTAAATCTATAGACGGTGTTGTTGTTGCTGCTAATTATAACTGCCCAGGACAATTAGTTATTTCTGGTGAAACTGTGGCTGTAGAAAAAGCCTGTGAAGCCTTAAAAGCTGCTGGCGCAAAACGAGCGCTATTGCTACCTGTTGGAGGTGCATTCCACTCACCAATGATGGAGCCTGCTCGCGAAGAATTGGCTGCTGCAATTGAAGCCACTACATTTAGCAAGCCAAGTTGCCCAATCTATCAAAATGTGACTGCTACTGCAGTAACAGATGAAAATGAAATAAAAGCAAACTTAATTTCTCAATTAACATCTCCTGTACGTTGGACACAATCTGTTCAGCAAATGATTGCTGATGGTACAACACATTTCACTGAAGTTGGCCCAGGAAAAGTATTACAAGGTTTGGTTAAAAAAATTGACAAAACAGCTGAAACAGCTTCTGCAACTATTGAAACAGTTTCAAATTAATGAAGATTTCTAGAACTCAATTCATTTTAGGTTTAATTGCCATAAACATAGCTCTCGATCAGATTTCAAAATTTTTGGTTAGAGCTTATGTCACACCCTATGAAACTACAGAATTAATTGGCAATGCATTTATCTTGACCAATGTAGAAAACTCTGGTGCTTTTTTAAGTTTAGGAAGTGATTTAAATCCGACTTTAAAAAGTATTTTTCTTCTTATTCTTCCTATCGCTGTTTTAGGATATGTTACGTATTATATATTAACGCAAAAGAATTTAGACAAATATTCGGTTGTAGGTTTTTCTTGCATCATTGGTGGAGGGATCGCTAATGTTTACGACCGTATTTTATATGGTTCTGTAACAGATTTCTTCCACATAGATTTAGGAGGGATTTTTAGAACCGGTGTTTTTAATATTGCCGATATGTCTGTAATGTTAGGTATGGGACTACTCCTCTATTCTAATTACATCACTAGCAAAAAATCAAAACAAACTGCATAAAAAAAAGCTTCAAGAAATAAACTTGAAGCTTTTTTTTATTAGGCTTGTAAGAGACAATCCTCACAATCTTTTATTTCTCCGTAATACGTTTCTCTGTATTTGTGTAGTGTTCTAATAGGTATATTAAGAAATAACATTTTAATATACGTTACTTTGGTTTGTAAGACTCCCATTTTTTTGGTAAATCTAGCTTCATTTTTAGTTTCCCTCTTTACTGTAATCAATTTCATAATATCATATTTCATTATAACACAAAGATACTTAAAGGAATATCCAAAACCTAGACGACTTCCGTTTACCCTATCATTTAACTATAGAATTACATTTTTATCAGCCTAATTAAGTATACGTTAAAAATATCTCATTAAAAATCGCCTAGACATCGAGAGAAACATCTTACTACCACATATAAAAAAACCTTCTTTACAGCACTTGATAAAGAAGGTTTTCACTAAAATTAACACTACTTAATTTAACTTTTTCTAATTTTTTGTTCCCATTTCCAAGCAGATCTCATGGCATCATCTAAAGTTAATTGAGATTTCCATCCCAACTCATCGTTAGCTTTTTCTGTATTTGCATACGCTGAAACAATATCACCAATTCTGCGTGGTGCCATTTTATAATTTAGTTTTTCTCCTGAAACACGTTCGAAAGCATGTATCACTTCTAAAACAGAACTTCCTGTTCCTGTTCCTAAATTAAACACTTCAAAATTAGATTTGTTTTTATCTCCTAATAATCGTTTTAATGCAATTACATGAGCCTTAGCTAAATCTACAACATGAATATAATCACGAACACATGTTCCATCTGCCGTAGGATAATCGTCTCCAAAAACAGATAACTGCTTACGTAATCCTACAGCTGTTTGAGTTATAAAAGGAACTAAATTTTGAGGCACTCCAATTGGTAATTCACCAATTAATGCCGTTTCATGAGCCCCAATTGGATTAAAATAACGTAATGCAATCGCCTTTAAATTAGGAATAACTTTACAGCTATCTTTTATAATCTCTTCACCTATTTGTTTTGTATTTCCATAAGGAGACTCTGCAGGTTTTATAGGTGCATTTTCAGTTATTGGCAACTCATCTGCTTGTCCATAAACAGTACAAGACGAGCTAAAAATAAAGTTAGCATATTTTAATTTATCGAGTTCTTGCAACACATAAACCAAAGTATTTATGTTGTTTTCGTAATACAAAAGTGGCTTTTCAACACTTTCCCCAACGGCTTTACTCGCGGCAAAATGAATAACACCTTTTACATCACTATGGGTTTTAAAGAATTTCTGAACAGCTTGTTTATCTCTTAAATCAAGTTCTTCAAAAATAGGCTCCTTTCCTGTAACTCCAGTAATTCCTTTTAACACATCGCGAGATGAATTTGAAAGGTTATCAATAATTACGACTTCATAGCCTTCATTTTGAAGTTCTACAACAGTATGAGACCCTATAAAACCAAGCCCACCAGTAACTAATATTTTATCCATTGATAAATGCTTTTACTTTTGTTGTTATAAATTCAATTTGATCGTCGTCTAGCTCTGTATGCATTGGCAAAGAGATAACTTCTTTTACCAATTGATTTGTGACTTTAAAATCGTCTTCGTTATATCGTGAATCTTTATATGCTTTTTGGCTGTGCAAAGGAATTGGATAATACACACCGCAAGGGATATCGTTTTCATTTAAAAACTTAGCTAAACCATCGCGATCAACACCGGTTACTTTAAGTGTATATTGGTGAAACACGTGATTGTCTTCGGCACCATTTCTAAAAGGAATTACAATATGTTTTTCATCTTTAAAAGCGGCATCATACTTATTTGCAGCATCAATTCTTGCTTTATTATAAGTATCTAGGTTTGGTAATTTCACACCTAAGACAGCAGCTTGAATTGCATCTAAACGTGAATTTACTCCCACAACATCATGATGGTAACGTTCGTACATTCCGTGATTAACAATCCCACGAATAGTATGTGCTAATTCATCATTATTGGTAAAAATGGCTCCACCATCTCCATAACAACCTAAATTTTTAGAAGGAAAAAATGATGTTGCAGACACATCTCCTATTGTTCCTGCTTTTACTTTTGTACCATCTTTATAAGTGTAATTTGCTCCAATTGCTTGCGCATTATCTTCAATTACAAATAAATTATTGGCTTTAGCAATCTCCATTATATCCTCCATATTTGCACACTGTCCGAATAAATGAACAGGTACTATAGCCTTTGTTTTTGGAGTAATTGCATTTTTAATGGCATCTACATCTATATTGAACGTATCTGGATCAACATCAACCAAAACAGGAGTTAATTGCAATAACGCAATAACTTCAACAGTTGCAGCAAATGTGAAATCTGTAGTAATAACTTCATCTCCAGGTTTTAAACCTAACCCCATCATTGCGATTTGTAACGCGTCTGTACCGTTCGCACACGGGATTACATGTTTTACACCTAAATACTCTTCTAAGTTTTTCTGAAATTCGTGAACCTTTGGTCCGTTTACAAATGCTGTGGTTTCTAAGACCTCTTGAATAGAATCATTTACAACATCCTTTATTCTAGCATATTGACTTTTTAAGTCAACCATTTGAATTTTTCTCATTTGAAAGAAATTAAAGTCCACTACATCAAAGTATATGAACCATGAATATTAATAAATCCGTTTGGAACATTAAGCTAACGAAATTACAAAAATCAGGAACGTTAACCAATCAAATTATGCCAAAGAAATCCTATTTTTGCGTCAAAGCAATTTAATTTGAGAATTATATACAATATCGGCATATTCCTAGCGAATTATTCACTTCAGGCTATTGGCTTCTTTAATTTAAAAATTAAATCGGGTGTGTTAGGTCGACGTGAAACATTCGATAAATTAAAGCAAAGCATATCGGCTAACGATAAGACACTCTGGTTTCATTGTGCTTCTTTAGGCGAGTATGAACAAGGACTACCTGTGTTTTCAGAACTAAAAAAAAGGTATCCAAACCATAAGGTCGTCTTATCCTTTTTTTCACCATCGGGATACGAAATTAGGAAGAACTCTCCTATTGCAGATTGTGTTGTCTATCTCCCTTTAGATTCCGAACGCAATGCCAAAACATTTCTAGAATTAGTACATCCAGAACTTACCGTATTTGTAAAATATGATATTTGGCCGAATATTTTAAATGAATTAAAACGCAGACACGGAAAAGCAATTTTAATTTCAGCACTATTTAGAAAAGAACAAACCTTCTTTAAATCTTATGGTACTTTTATGAGGCAGGCATTATTTGCATTCGAACATATTTTTACTCAAGATGAAGTTTCAAAACAACTGCTTCAATCTATAAATTATACTACCGTTAGTGTTTCTGGAGATACCCGTTTCGATCGTGTAACCAATCAATTAAGTATTGATAATTCTTTGGCTTTTATTGCTGAATTTAAAAACAATAAATTATGTTTTGTTTCAGGAAGTACTTGGCCAGACGATGAAAAATTACTCGTTAGCTACATCAATAATGAAGCTTCAAAAGATGTGAAATTTATTATTGCTCCACATAATATTAAGCCCAATCAGATCAATCAGCTTAAAAATAGTTTAAATGTAGAAACAGTTTTGTTTTCAGAAAAAGACAGTAAAGATATATCGACTGCTCAAGTTTTTATAATTGATACCATTGGCATTTTAACCAAAATTTACAACTACGCCAACATTGCATATATTGGTGGAGCTGTTGGGAATACTGGACTTCATAACACTCTAGAAGCCGCCGTTTTTGGAGTTCCTATTATTATTGGCAGCAACTACCAGAAATTTCCTGAGGCTAAAGATTTAATTGCAAATCAAGGCATGTTTTCAATTAAAAATCAAACGGAATTAAACGAAATCATTAATAAGCTTGTAAATAATTCAGAATTTAGAGAAACTTCTGGAGCTAAAAATGCTACTTATATTAAAGACAACACTGGAGCCGTAAACATAATTACCCGATATATAACGAGTTAAATATACTGAATAGTGTTTTTTATATTAATTGTTAAAAAAATTAACATTTAAAATATTATGATTAACTAGAAGTTAGTAACTTGCTACCCTAAAAAATTAACAAAACACTAATATTATGAAAAAAGTTATTTTAAGCGCTGCACTTGTGTTTGCTTTAGGAACAACATTCACATCTTGTAGAGATGCAAAAGAAAAATCTGAAGATGCTGGTGATTCTATAGAAAATGCAGCTGATGAAGCTGGTCATGCTATTGAAGATACTGCTGATGATTCTGCAGATGCTATAGACCATGCTGCAACTAAGACTGGTGAAGCTATTGATGATGCTGCTGACGCTACTGGAGACGCAGTTAAAGATGCTGTAGACGCTACAGGAGACGCTATCGACGATGCTGCAGATGCAACTGGTAACGCAATAGACGATGCAGCTCACGCTGTTGAAGGTGCTGCAAAAGACACAAAAAAAGCTGTTGAAAAAACGGCTAAAGATGTAAAAGATGCTATCTAATTAAACGAATTAGAATTTCATTTATAAAAAAAATCCTTGTAAAATTTACAAGGATTTTTTTTATTTATCTATTTGATATTTATAAGCTTTTAAAGCATATTCAGAATCAAGTACCTTTCCTAATAGGATTTCACTTTTTACCTCCTAATGTTCTATTTAATTTTCAGAAATTTCTCTACTGCTTTATTAATAGTTATACTGTACAAATGACGATCTAATTTATTAGCTTTTCAAAACACCTACTATTTTCCACTTCTGCATATTGTCCATAATTAGGAATTAAAACATATCCATTTTTTTCATAAAGACGTATCGCTTCAGGTTGTTTCATCCCTGTTTCCAAAATACATTTTTTATAAGACAAATCGGAAGTCCATTTTTCTAATTCAGACAATACCAAAGATGCTATTCCTTTACCCCTCTCTTTCTCTAAAGTGAACATCCGTTTAACTTCCATAGTATTTTTATCGTATGGCTTTATGGCTCCACAACTAATAGCAAGGTCGTGTTCATAAGCAATAACAACATGTTTAATTTTATCTACAGTATTAAATTGCGCGTAAAAAGAATGATCTTCTCCATCTCTTTCTGCTAAATCAGAATCTAGATATTGTACAAGTTCAATAAAATCCTTATTCTCAGAATTCGTTCTTACTATTTTTATCATTGGATTTCATTTTTAACTTATTAAAACAAGCTGCCTAAAAAACTATCCTTTTAAAACAACCTCAATAGCTTCTAATTCTGAAGTTGAAAAGTCAAGATTTTTTAAGGCTCCTAAATTATCAATTAATTGTTTTTCACTACTCACACCAACCAAAACAGAAGTAATTCTATCGTCTTTTAACAACCAAGACACAGCCATTTGAGCTAAACTTTGGTTACGATTTTCGGCTATGTCATTTAACTTAACAACTTTATTAATTACATCTTGAGTAACCGTTTCTTTCTGAAGAAATCCGGTAGATTTTGCCGCTCTGGAGTTTTCAGGAATACCTTTAATATATTTATTAGTTAGAAGTCCTTGTGCTAAAGGCGAAAATGCAATCGCTCCAATACCTTCATCTCCTAAAACGTCTAACAAACCATCTTCCGCCCAACGGTCGAACATACTATATCGTGGCTGATGAATTAAACACGGCGTACCCAATTCCTTTAAAATTCTTGAAGCTTTTAATGTATCTTCTGCATTATAATTAGAGACTCCAACATATAAGGCTTTTCCTTGACGCACAATTAAATCTAAGGCCGTCATGGTTTCCTCCAAAGGTGTGTTCGGATCTGGGCGATGATGATAAAACACATCGACATAATCCAGATCCATGCGCTTTAAACTTTGGTCTAAACTAGATACCAAATATTTTTTAGAACCCCAATCTCCATAAGGCCCCGGCCACATACCATACCCTGCTTTAGTAGATATAATAAGTTCATCTCGATACGGCAAGAAACTAGCTTTTAAAATTTTTCCAAAATTACTTTCTGCACTTCCTGGAGGCGGCCCATAATTATTCGCTAAATCGAAATGAGTAATACCATTATCGAAAGCTGTGTGCAACATTTGTTTTCCGTTTTCAATCGTGTCTACATCTCCGAAATTATGCCATAAACCCAAAGAAATAGGAGGTAAAACAATTCCGCTTTTGCCACATCTTCTGTAAGACATGTCTTTATATCTATTCTCGTTTGCTTGATACATTATATTCTATTTAATTCAACTAGGTTTCAAAAATATGAAATAATTACCCGGCAATGTCTAAATGAATTTACTCACCGAATGCTTTCTCCTTTTCCTGTTTTCCGAATAAACGCTTAAAGAACCCATCACGTTTATCTGAATTACAATCTAGAGCTTCCAAAACGGCTTCTGAAGGTGTTTCAAAACTCGCTTTTGTAACACCATTGAAATCACTATTTTTATTTAATTGAGTCACAAAATTAGCTACTATTGGCAAAGCAGAATTCGCACCCTGACCTATTGCCGTACTGCTAAATCCAATACGATGATCGTCGTTTCCAACCCAAGAACCCATGACTAAATTTGGAGTAATCCCCATAAACCAACCATCGCGATTATCTTGTGTCGTTCCTGTTTTTCCAGCCATAGCATTTGGTAAATTATATGTTGAACGGATGCGTTTTGCAGTGCCTTCGTTTACCGTTGCTTTCATAAACTCTATCATGGTTTGGCGCGTATTTTCGGAAAATGCAGGCCTCATAGGAGTCGACGGTTTATATTCGTACAAAACAGTACCATCTTTATCTTCAATTTTTTCAATAAAATAAGGTTTGGAAGGAATACTTTGGTTAACATAACTAGTATAAGCCGATGTTAATTCTATAAGCGATAATTCTGCAGTTCCTAATGCTAAAGATGGCACATCAGGCAATTCTGAAGTCACACCCATTTTACGTGCTTGATTAATAACAGCAGGTATGCCAACTACATCCAACACTTTTACAGCAATAGTATTTATAGATTGGCTCAACGCTTTTTCTAATGAATAATTCATATGCGGATCTGCTTCATCTTTCGATGCGTTTGATGGCGTCCAACCTTCCTCGTTGGTATATGTTACTTCCTTAACCGAAATATATGTGCACGGATCCATACCAGATTCTAATGCTGCAGTGTATACAAAAGGCTTAAACGTAGAACCTACTTGTCGTTTACCCATAGACACATGGTCGTACTTAAAATGTTCAAAATTAATACCGCCAACATAGGCTCTAATTGCTCCCGATTGTGGTTCTAAAGCTATAAATCCGGCATTTAAGAACTTTAAGTAATACTTTAAACTATCTATTGTCGATACTGAAACAATGGTATCTCCCTCGTAACTAAAAAGAGGTTGTTTACGCTTTTTAGATAGAGAATCCATGATTTGGGATTCTGATAATTTCTTTTCCTTTAATCGTTTATATTCTGGTAATTTTTGAACTAATTCCTTAATTAATGATTCGTCTTTTATCCAAGGCGCATTAGCTCCATATGCTTTTTCGTATTGATTTTGCAAACGCTCCATGTGATTGGTCATGCCTTTTTGAGCATATTCTTGCATGGTATTATCTAAAGTAGTTGTGATTTTCAAACCATCTTTATACAAATCGAAAGCACTTCCTGTGTTGTCATTAATGCTATCTAAAATATAAGACACGTGTTTACGTACGTTTTCACGGAAATAAGGTGCTAAACCTTCATTATATGTAAACTTATGATAATCTATTTCTACAGGATAATCACTTACTTTTGAACGTGTCGCTTCATCAATATAACCGTATTTTACCATTTGTTGCAAAACGACATCGCGTCGTAATTGACTGCGTTCTGGAAATAATCGCGGATTATAACTATGATTTGCTTTTAATGTTCCTACTAAAGTGGAGGCTTCAGATAAACTAAGATTTTTAGTTGTCGTGTTAAAAAACCGTTGTGCAGCACTTTCTATTCCAAATGTATTTTCACTAAACGGCACCGTATTTAAATACAACGCAACAATGTCGTTTTTATCGTAAACATCTTCAATTCGCGTTGCTATAATCATTTCCTTAATTTTGTTTACAGGCATCGATAACAACCAATAATTTTCTCTTCCATAAAGGTTTTTAGCCAATTGTTGTGTTATCGTACTTCCTCCACCGGCAGAATCATCTTGAAGCAACACACTTTTAAAAAACACTCTAAAAAAACTTTGATAATCGATACCTCCATGTTCGTAAAAACGCGCGTCTTCAGTTGCGACCAAACCATTTACAAGGTATTCTGGCAAATCGTTAAAACTTATGATACTTCTATCGAATACAAAATATTTACCAAGTAAATCTCCATTATGATCTAAAATCAGACTTGCTTCAGCTTGTTTTAAATCAGATAAATCAGCTTTTGAAGGTATTTTCCCCCACAACCCAAAATAAATACTTCCTATAAAAAGCAGTAATAAAACAATTCCTAAAGCCAATAACTTAAACAATATAGCGAACCAGCTTCTCTTTTTACTTCTCGTGTCTTTTTTCAATTTTACCTTTTAATATGTCTTTGTTTATTCAAATTAAAATTTATCTAAAACAAAGTCAATCGTTTCCTTTTGTAAAGCTATGGAAGAACAATCAAATTTCAAACAAAATTTATATTCTGATTTAATGAATCACACAGTTACAACCTTAATACTTCGTTTTAATTTGTTTGATTTAAGACTACAACGTAAGATCATTATAAATATATCCAATCACTTTTAAAACACAAACAATACCTATATATGCGAGTATGTTTTCTTACAGCATAGACAAATCACTTCATAAAGTAAAGCCATATTTTAAATACTAATCTGTTTTAAATTAGATCGCTTAAAGTAAAAATCGATTCATAAATCATCTAAAAAGCTATATTTTCAATCGATGTAAATTGAGAATAACAGTTATAAACCATTTAAAACAGACCTGTAGAAGCTATTGTTACAGCTATTTTCATATATTTATAGCCTAATAGATTTAACAAATTATTGGCAATCTTTTAAAACATAACATAACTAGACTTTAATTTTTCAAATTACGAAAACGTATTAGCTATTATAACAACTATAAATTTTAAACAACCTATCTAGTCATACATGAAAATCAAGTATATATCATTATTTCTCATTGTTAGCATATTTATTATGATTGTCGCTGGCATTTATATGATTCACACCTACCCAGGCAAGGTCGCAGCCAAAAGAAAACATCCGCAGTTAAAAGCGATCGAAGTAACCTCTCTTACGGGTTTAATCTTTTTTCCACTTTGGATTTTTGCTCTTATATGGGCCCATTCGAATGCCGTACTAGGAAATCTTTATAATACAGGAGATGGAATTCTAGATGCAGATGAACCAAATACTAAAGCAGAAAAATTAGCTATAGACACCTCTACTGAAGAACAAGTACCTGCAACGAAAAATCAAAAACCAACAGATAATTTATAAACATGGAAGTCGTTGTAACTATTGCTTATTATTTCTTTATACGAATGATATTTGTTGATTTTAAATGGTTGAAATTCAATATGTTTTGGCAATTTATTGTCTTTGGAATATATCTAGCTGCTGTATTAACAGAGGTTGTTGGATTAGGACAATACACACCTTATAGCGAAACTACTTATGTGCAAGCATATGTTATTCCTATGGCGCCAGAATATGGTGGAATTTTAAAAAAGGTACACGTAAAATCGAATGTTCAGGTAAAAAAAGGAGACACCTTATTTCAGATGGATCCTTCGGAATTCCAGTATCGCGTAAATGAAATGGAAGCAAAACTATCTGCTTCAGGAACCAATGTTTCTATTTTAAGTGAGCAAGTCGCTGAAGCTAGAGCTGAAATTTCCATATCGCAAGCTGCTTTAAAAACAGCTAAAATGGAATATGAACAAATATTAAAAGCTTCTAAACAAAATGCGGTAGCTCAAATAACTGTCGAACAATATGCCATTAATGTAGAGAATTCAAAAGCTCAACTTACACGAAACCAAGCTGCTTTAAACAGCAATTTGTTAGCCTATGAGTCTGAAACTTCTGGACAACCAACAGACATTGCCGAAGCCATTGCTAATTTAGAGAAGGCCAAATATAACTTAACCCAAACAGCTATTCTAGCACCCTCTAATGGTTATGTTACATATTTACAAATACATCCTGGTAGTTTCATTAGAATGAAGCAGCCTATTATGACCTTTGTGAGTACAGACGAATATTGGCTACTTACTCAATATACTCAATTTGGTGTCCAACATGTGGAACCTGGAGATATTTGTGATATTGCACTTAGAATGTATCCTGGAGAAATTTTCTCAGGTCAAGTTGAAGAGATTTATTGGAGTAGCGGAAATGCACAAGGTGAAATCGGAGGACGCATCCCTACTGAAAATGAAATTCAGCCTGCAAACACTTTTATGGTCCGTATAAAAGTTAACGAAAAAGAAGGCTTTCCGTTACGTTTTGGAGCTAGTGGAATTTCAGCTATTTACACAAAAAACGCTATAGATGTTGTCATATTTTTACGTCAACTTGAAATTCAGAGCGAAAGCTTCCTTAATTACATTTATAACCCATTTAGATAAAAAATTTAATGAATTCGAACTCGAATTTTTCTTTCAAACAGTATTGGGTTACCCTTTTTTCTATAGCTCTTTTTGGAATGGTTTTATTGTTTCAAGGTTGTAAAGCTGTGGGTCCAGATTACACGACCCCAATTGATCCTGTACCCAACGCATGGGATTTAAAAATTCAATCTAAACTTGTAAAAGAACCTAAATCTGATTTAGAAAACTGGTGGACATTATTTAATGATCCTATTTTAAATGCCCTTATTGAGAAAGCAAAGTCACAAAATAGAAATTTAAAAATAGCCTATTCAAGAGTTATAGAAGCACGTACAGAAATGAGTGGTGTTTCGGGAGCTAAACTACCAAGTCTTGAAACATCTGCTAGTGTAGGTGTTGAAAAGCAAAGTGATTTAGGAAGTTTAAAACCGCTAGCACCTGCAAATGGTTTTAAACCCCAAGGTATTTTTCAGCAAGGGTTTAGTTCGTCTTGGGAAATAGACGTATTTGGTCGTGTACGTCGCTCGATGGAAGCTGCCAATTATGCTTATGAAACTTCGATTCAAGACTATTACGATGTTATGACTGTACTTTTAGCAGATGTAGCAATTAATTATCTAGATCTTAGATCTAAACAACAACAAAGGGTTAATACTGAAAAAAATGTTATTGCTCAAGAAGAATCTTTAACCTTAACGGAAGTCATGTTTAATTCAGGAATAAGTTCCTATTTAGATGTCGTACAAGCTAAATCTAATTTATTAGAAACCAAATCTCAGATTCCTGATTATAAGTTAGGAGAATACAAAGCTATAAACAAATTGTCTCAGTTATTGGGCACAACATACGATAGTTTAGGAATTGATTTATATGAAATTGGTAAAATTCCAATGGGTAACACCAATTTTAATGTGGGATTACCAACAGATTTATTGAGACAGCGACCAGATATTAGAGCAGCCGAACTTAATATTGCAATGAACAATGCTAAAATAGGTGTTTCAACCGCCGATTTATATCCTACATTTTCATTAGGTGGTTTTTTTGGTTTTGATTCTCAGGATGCAGGAAACTTGTTTTCGGTACCGGGCATGAACTGGGGTCTTTCGTTACCAATAAGTTGGCAAATTTTTAATAGAAAGCAAATCAAGGCTAATATTGCAATCAATGAGCAACAAACACAACAAGCCTTATTAAACTATGAAAACACCGTATTGAAGGCATATATTGAAGTGGAGGATTTATTGGTTTCATTACACATGAATCAAGAAAAATACAAATTCATTTCGGAAGCAGTAGGCCAAACTGAAGAAGCGGTAGGATTAGTAAAAATACAATACGACACTCAAATTACCGATTTTCAAAATGTACTAGATACTCAGCGTTCTCTTTTTCGACAACAAAATCAAAAAGTAACTTCAGAAACAGATATTGTTATCAACCTCATCAAACTATACAAGGCTCTTGGTGGTGGTTGGACTATACAAGAAGAAGTTATCACTATTAATACAAATAAAGAATAAGCAGACTACAATAGTAGATACATCTAATTATTCCTAGAGTATTTTAACAAATTTGTCATTCTAAAAACATAACTCTGCATATTGGCGAGTATAAAATCCATCACTAAGAAAGAAGGTTTCACACTAAAAAATACCGCATAAAAAACACCTGACGATAATTACTTATAAAGTAATTTTAAAACATTTTGAAGGTAAATAAATGTTAGTCAAATATATTGCTGATTTTATATTACTTTTGACATAACAATAAAATCATTTTTTTAATAAAGGATAATTATGAAAAACATATTTGTAAAAGGAATCATAGTAGGCTGTATCGCCTTATTAATGACTTCTTGTAATACTAATAATGAAAATCCAACTTCAGTATCAATTGATAAAGAACAAATAAAAAAAGATATTCAAGCAAGGGAAAACCAATTTTCTGAAATTTATAATAGTGGAGAACTTAAAAACATAGGTTATTATGCTGATGATGCTGTGACTTTTTATCAAAACAGTACACCTATTAGAAACAAAGAAGATCGTTTGAAATTTTTAAAATTAGATTTAGCGTCTAATAGTAACAAAATTTCATTCACTACTCTTGAAGTATTTCCTTCTGAAAGTGGACTTCAAGTTTTGGAATTAGGTTATTATTCTGTAGTTGATTCTACAAATACAGCAATTAATACAGGAAATTACATGAGCCTTTTTGAAAAAAGAGACGGACAATATGTATGTCTTAGAGATATGAGTGCATCTGACATGCCACTTGACTAGCGCTATAAACAATACTGATTATTAAGTGTTAATGATAAAAGCTGAACAATGATCTCATTGTTCAGCTTTTTGATTTATATACTGTTTCTTTTTAATTTTTCTGCTGAAGTAACAATAAATCCCTGATTATCTATTTCGCTTGATCAAATCTTCCTATTTGCCTTATCAACGAGTAATTCATTAGAGAAAATTTTGGCAACTTATTGCTGGTCTTTAAAGAGTTTACACACTCGTATTAGTGACTGCTTTAAGGTTTAGACACTCATTAATTACCCCGAAGTACGTTTGTTAAGATATCAAGGCTCCCTTCTCACAAACCTAATTTTCACATCAAGTTAAAGCCGTTTCTATTCCTTTGTTTCAGGCTAAGATAGAACTTAGTCATCTATACAAAAAAGGACTTTGGTTCGCTTAGATTATGAGTTCCTAATTAGCTCAAGCACAAAAGGAGAATCCATTGTCTGTTTTAGCTCGTTTGATACATCTTCTTTCTGTAACTTTATTTTACTCAGTTTTTAGTGTTTTCTTATTAATCGTGTCCTAAATAATATTATATGTTCATTTTTTTCATTGATAAAAAAACCCTTCGACTTCGCTCTGGATAAACCAAGCCAAAAAAATCTAGGCTTACGAACTTTTATCTAAATTTTTCGTTCAGTATCTAAATTTAAAGAACTCGCTACTAAAAATCAATAATATAGAAACATAGGTTTAGCTCAAACAGCTTTAAATTTCGCGATACTTTCTCTTCAAATTTTACGATAAATTTTCGATAGGCCAACCCAAAAAACAAAATTCAACTTATGTAGAAAAAGTACCTCCCTCAGCGCAAGTAATTTAATAAAGTCAGTACAGGTCAATCTTTTTTAAAAAAGAGATTAATCGTTTAGGACGCTATTGATTTTAAGACATGACATAAAAAAAAGCCTACTTCATTTGAAATAGACTCTTTTTTTTATCACTTTATACTTTAATGAAATTTTATCTTAACCTTCCTTGGCTTGCACGAACTGAACTTGTAGCAGAACGAGATGAAGACCCCATGTTTCTAGATGCAGACGATCTATTCAAATTAGATGTGGTAGCACGGCTAGTTGTTGTTCTATTGGTCGTTGCACTTGTTGCTCTACTATTATTATTTAAGGTCGTCGCCCTATTAGTAGTTGTTGTCGTCGGTCTGCTATTGGTTGTCGAAGCTCTATTTGAGTTTCTAGACTGTGTGTTCGACGCGTTCGTTGAAGCCCTGTTATAAGTAGAAGCTCCATTGGATACACGTGCATTCTGTGAAGTTGTAGGACGCGAACCACCTTGTCCAGACGTTTTGAAATTTCCATTTCTAATATTATTATTTACGGTCGCAGAAGTGTTTCTTTTATTGTTATTATAATTATTATACGTCTTACTGTTATTAATATTTACAGTGGTATGGCCTGGATGACCACCACCTGGATGTCCTCCTCCTGGAGGTCGACCATAATAACCACCATGATAACCACCATGGTTATGCCAATGATTATGTCTATATATACCAATACTTACCACAGCCCATGGTCTCCAATACGGCGGATAAAAACCATAATAATATGTTGGATAATAAGGCACATATACAGGCGAATATACGTATTGCACTATTGGAGCCGATTGTACTACCACTATTTTAGTCGAAGCCTCAACATTTACGGTTACAGGATTACTCCCTACATAAGCCGGATTTGCAGTTACTGATTCTCTAGCTTCGGAAAGAGGCTCGATAACATAATCTGCTCCGTACAATGCCTTATCTCCTATAATCTGCATTGAAACCTTTCCTGCCGAATCTTTAGCTACTATAATAACAGCAACATCCTGAGTTTCCTTTGAACTTACTAAATCTTGAAGAATAAATAAAAAATCTTCACCGTCTTGCTCGGTTACTACTTTGATAAAATCAACCTTTCCATCATTATTTAAATCTAAATTGACGATGCCATCTTTTTCATCATTTAAAGATTTTTCAAAATCTTCAATGGTCTTTGACTTTTGAAAAAGGTCTAATACCGCATAAAGATCTAAGTCATCTCCTGGCAAACCTAATAAGGGCTGTTCTGTCTCTGATTGAGAAAAAGCAGAAAAGCTAACTAAACTAATCGCTAGCAGGATAATTGATAAATATCTTGTTTTCATATTATAATTTTATTTATTCCTCATAAAAATGAGAACTTGAATTATTGTTATAGTCTGAATTATTGTGGATTACAAGTATTCAAAAAACCTAAAAACTAAATAATAATGATTCTGTTTTCACAAATATACTCGATTTGACTTTATATCTCATTTATTTGTGTTTTGCTTTTTATAAAGGTTTTCTTTACTATTTCATTGAGTCTAAACAATAACTGTTCCAAAACTAAATTCCCTTATTAATCCACAAAAAAACATAGTCGTATATAAGCAGTCATTTCGCTTTCTCATATTCGTATTACACAAGCTATGAGATATATCCATTAAAGCAAAGCAGACATAAAAACCAAGTAGTTTTTATCAATATAAAAAAGCATTTAGTATGTTCAGAGCTTTATCGACCTTATCACAAACAAGTTATTTCTTCAGAAGATTTAGATGTGTTTTTAATTATGAAAAAAGAAAATGTAGCTGATCTAAAACTTACGAAGCAATTCAGAATAATAAAAATGAAAAAAATAATTTAGGTTACTTAGGCAAGATAGTTACTCAAAATAATCGAATCTAACAGAATTTAAAATCTTGCTCGCTTACGTTTGATGACCTTAAAATAAACTAAGAACGATACCATTCCCAACTAGATTTTGTAATTTAGCCTTAAATAGATAAAGCTAATTGTGTAGTAGTATCATCTTTAATATTACACCGAATTTATAAAAGAAAAGAGACATGACAAATTTGAAAAGTAAAAAAGCCATTATCACTGGAGGTGGTAGAGGATTAGGAAAAGCGACAGCCATAGCATTTGCAAAAGAAGGTGTTGATGTGGCTATTACAGGAAGAAATGAAGCCGTTTTAAAAGAAACAGTTGCCGAATTGAAAGCTCTAGGCGTTAACGCGATTTATTCAGTATTTGATGTTGGTAATTACGAAGAAGTAAAAACGGGAATTAAAGCTATTATAGATACCCTTGGCGGTATTGATATCTTAGTAAATAATGCCGGAATCGCTGCTTTTGGAACATTAAATGATATGGAAGTTAACCAATGGAGCCAGATTATTCAAACAAATGTTATGGGTATGTATTACGTAACCAAAGCGGTTTTACCTCACTTAATAAATCAAAATGAAGGTGACATTATTAATGTATCCTCGACAGCAGGATTAAGCGGAAACGCAACGACATCTGCGTATTCTGCATCTAAATTCGCTGTTATTGGAATGTCGGAATCCCTAATGAAGGAAGTCCGTAAAAACAATATAAGAGTGTGCACTTTAACACCAAGCACCATAGCATCTGATATGTCTGTAGAATTAGGTATCGCAAATAAAGATTCTGAAGATAGTGTTTTGCAACCTGAAGATTTTGCCGAATTAATAATTGCAGGTTTAAAATTACCAAGAAGAGCAATGCTTAAAAGCGCTGCCTTATGGTCTACAAACCCATAATTTAGAAGGATATAAACCGAAAAAGGATCAGAACAATTTAGCGCTGCAACAAAAGATTATTTGCAAAAACTGTTCAGGTTTGAAACTAATAAACAAAAATGTTCCTGAGATATTATTTCGAAGGAACATTTTTTATTAAACAGTTCTCGCAATTGCCGTTTTATTTAGCACCCTTTTTTATAAAAGAAAACGGAAAGCCTTTCAATAATAACCAATCACAAAAATCATGAGTTTACAAATTAAGCGCACCTAAGATGCTTTCCAAATCTTACGAATCGTATTTAGATCTTTCTTCATCGCATCATAGACCACTTTTTTATCTACTGTAAGAGAGGTACTTCCTTTTTCTGCTCCACCCAATGGATATTCTAAATGCAGTGATACTGGCGGGTTCAAACCATAACCTTTCAATAATTTAAAATAAGTTGTAAAATCTACCATGCCTTCACCTATCGGCACATTTATAGGCTGCCATTTTCCATTTTGTTGGCCCCATTTAAAATCCTTTAAAACAATGACTTTTATACTCTTTTGAAGCAATTCTAAGCCGTTTTCCCACGACAAACCGCCTTCGACTAATGCATGTCGAATATCGTACTGAGCTCCAAAATATTT
Source organism: Formosa sejongensis (assembly GCF_033447105.1). Taxonomy (NCBI): domain Bacteria; kingdom Pseudomonadati; phylum Bacteroidota; class Flavobacteriia; order Flavobacteriales; family Flavobacteriaceae; genus Formosa; species Formosa sejongensis. Next base: position 241,022 of record NZ_JAWQUN010000001.1, on the reverse strand, counting down.
AGGATTCACCGTTTCTAACAACTTATAAACCTCCCAATAAGACCCTCCAACACTGCGTCCCGCATGATTTTGATAACAACCAATTATATTATACTCTTGATTAAGAATACTTAGTGCATGCGTTTGCTTTTGGTAGTGTGCCAAAGATTCTGTAAAAGAAATACCATCTATATATTTAAACCAATTTGTTCTATAAAAAGACACATCATTATCCCCAGCCGTTTTAATAATATCCACATCTAAAGGATTGGTAACCCCTTCAATACTTGTCGTAATCATTTTACAGGTACTCCCCCCTTTTTTCAGATCCTGAATAGCAATAGGAAGATTTGTTTTTACATTTTCAGGAAGTACATGTCCATTTGGTCTCACCGTTAAATCGACACCATTAAAGCCCAATTCTGAAGCTATTTGTCCAGTTTCCTTATAATCTAAAAATTGCAAATGTTTGGAGAATATGCTAACATCTAATTCCTCTGACGGCAGGAACTCATTACCTATAGAAAAAGGCATACCCATTAATGGAAGGCTCGACGCTACTACAGTTGTCTTTTTTATAAAATCTCTTCTGGATAAGCTCATATTAGGTTATGATAATTAGTTTCTGAAGTCAATGTTTAATGAAGAAAAGATACATCTTTTAATTCTAATTTCCGAAAATGAATATGTTGAATCTTTTAGAATTCAAAAAATTAAAATGTGATTAAGAGGATAGACAACATGACGTTCGCGTTAGATTCTGAAACAAATTCAGAATGACGCCATGTTTAGATATTGAACAAAAAAAAGCCTCTATCTTTCGATAAAGGCTTATTGTACTGAAAGCGGGACTTGAACCCGCACGGGCATTACTACCCATTGGATTTTAAGTCCAACGTGTCTACCAATTCCACCATTTCAGCATGGTATAAATTTTTATAATACAGTCTATATAAAAGAACTACAATTTGTAATAAAAAAGCCTCTATCTTTCGATAAAGGCTTTAGTACTGAAAGCGGGACTTGAACCCGCACGGGCATTACTACCCATTGGATTTTAAGTCCAACGTGTCTACCAATTCCACCATTTCAGCATTTGGTATATTTTTTTGAAAAATCAAAACAGTATAGAGCGAAAGACGGGATTTGAACCCGCGACCCCCACCTTGGCAAGGTGATGCTCTACCCCTGAGCTACTTTCGCGTAGTCTTTTAATGAACGTCGCAACATTGCTATTGCGGATGCAAATTTAGAACTTTTCTTGGTATCTCAAAGCTTTTTTAAAAAAAAATTCAAACTATTTTTCAAACTACTGAAAATCAATATTAAATAATTTAACTTTTTAAAGTTTTGGTCGGTTTTACTAGCATTCTTTTAATTTCATTAAGCTTCATAAGTGCTTCTACGGGAGTTAAGGTATCGATATCTATATTCACGATTTCCTCTTTAATGTTTTCTAATAACGGATCGTCTAAATTAAAAAAGCTTAATTGTAAATCGTCAGACAGGGTTTTGACCTTATCCGTAAGTTCTTCGCTAGAATGCGATTTCTCCAATTTCTTTAATATCGCATTCGCACGATTTAAGACTTGCTGTGGCATTCCTGCCATTTTAGCTACATGAATACCAAAACTATGCTCACTACCGCCTTCAACAAGTTTCCTTAAGAATAACACATTGTCTTTTAATTCCTTTACAGAAACATTAAAATTCTTAATTCTTGGAAAGGTTTCCGTCATTTCATTTAACTCATGATAATGCGTCGCAAATAAGGTTTTAGCTTTTGCAGGATGCTCGTGTAAATATTCACTAATCGCCCAAGCAATAGAAATCCCATCGTAGGTACTGGTTCCTCTTCCTATTTCATCTAACAATACCAAACTACGTTCAGACATATTATTAAGGATAGAAGCCGTTTCGTTCATTTCGACCATAAATGTAGATTCTCCCATCGATATATTATCGCTCGCTCCTACTCGAGTAAATATTTTATCGACCACACCTATTCTAGCCGATTTTGCAGGTACAAAACTTCCAATTTGTGCCAAGAGCACAATAAGTGCGGTTTGACGTAAAATAGCCGATTTACCAGACATGTTTGGCCCCGTAATCATAATAATTTGCTGAGTCGAACGGTCTAAAAACACATCGTTAGCAATATAAGGTTCCCCAATTGGTAATTGCTTTTCAATAACTGGATGGCGCCCTTCAATAATTTCTAAATCGAAAGTATCGTCTAATACAGGATATACATAATTATTATCGGTTGCCAATTGTGCAAATCCGCATAAACAATCTAATTGCCCTATTAAAAATGCATTTTGCTGTACCGGTTTAATATACTGACTCAACCAAGCCACTAAATCTCCAAACAACTTTTGTTCGATAGCTAAAATACGTTCTTCAGCTCCTAAAATTTTAGATTCATATTCTTTTAATTCTTCAGTAATATAGCGCTCTGCACTTACTAAGGTTTGCTTTCTAATCCACTCTTCTGGGACTTTATCTTTATGTGTGTTTCGTACCTCTATATAATAACCGAACACATTATTAGACGCTATTTTTAAAGATGTAATCCCAGTGCGTTTGCTTTCGCGTTCCAACATCTTATCTAAATAATTCTTTCCTGAAGTCGACAAGCCTCGAAGCTCATCCAACTCAGCCGAAAATCCTTCAGCAATCGTATGTCCTTTTAAGACATTTACAGGCGCTTCTTCATTTAAAGTCTCTTTAATTTTGGCACGCAACACATCGCAACTTTGTAATTTATCGCCTATAATCTTTAAGGCATCGTTAGAAGATTGAGAAGCCAACCCTTTTATGGGTACAATCGCTTCTAATGAATTTTTAAGTTGAATAACCTCACGCGGACTCACCTTTGCTGTAGCCACTTTTGAGATTAAGCGTTCTAAATCGCCTATATGTTTTATATGCTGACGCGTCTTCTGGTGAGTTTCTTTTTCTTTAGTTAAGAAATCGACTACCTCATGACGTTGCTTTATTTTTTCAGCATCTTTTAAAGGTAAAGCCAACCATCGTTTTAATAAACGTCCGCCCATTGGCGAAATGGTTTTGTCTATAATATGTAATAGTGTAACTGCATTGTTATTGGTCGAATTATACAATTCTAAATTCCGCATGGTAAAACGGTCCATCCATACATAATCATCTTCTGCGATACGCGAAATAGATGTAATATGTTCTAATTTATTATGCTGAGTTTCTCCTAAATAATGCAGTACAGATCCCGATGCAATAATTCCTTCTTCTAAATTTTCAACTCCAAAACCTTTTAATGTTTTCGTATTAAAATGTTTCAATAAGGTTTCATTTGTATAATCGGTTTGATACACCCAGTCTTCTAAATAAAACACATGATAGTCGTCTCCGAAAGCATCTTTAAACGTTTTACGCTTCTGTTTAGAGACTAAGATCTCACTCGGATTAAAATTCTGGAGTATCTTATCAATATATTCTTCGTTCCCCTGAGAGGTTAGAAATTCGCCTGTAGAAATATCTAAAAATGAAATCCCGATATTAATTTTCCCAAAATGCACCGCACACAAAAAGTTATTCGATTTCGATTTTAAAACCTCATCGTTTAACGATACACCTGGCGTAATTAATTCGGTAACACCACGTTTTACAATGGTTTTAGTTTGTTTTGGATCTTCCAACTGATCGCAAATGGCAACACGTTCGCCTGCTTTTACTAATTTCGGCAAATAGGTGTTTATAGAATGATGCGGAAATCCAGCTAATTCTATTTCACTTTCGCTTCCTGCACCACGCTTTGTTAAGGTAATGTCTAGAATACCTGCGGCCTTAATAGCGTCTGAACCAAAGGTTTCATAAAAATCGCCCACACGAAATAATAACAAAGCATCAGGATACTTTGCTTTAATCGCATTATACTGTTTCATTAACGGCGTTTCTTTTTTCGTTTTTTTTGCCAAGGGTAAGACGTTTTAAATGTTATTTTTGCATTCTAAATACCGTTGCAATGTAACCATAATTTGATTTTTTTGAAAATATGTATCCACCTATTCAGAAAATCAATATAATTAAAGAATACAGAAACTTAATAGTATGCGTAAATTAAAAAATTCCGAGTTAGACCGATTGAGTGTTGAAGATTTTAAAGACACGAAAAAGACACCGCTTATTATCGTTTTGGATAACATTAGAAGTTTAAACAATATTGGTTCGGTATTTAGAACGAGTGATGCGTTTTTAATTGAAAAAATTTACCTCTGCGGCATTACTGCAACGCCTCCACATAAAGACATACACAAAACAGCTTTAGGAAGTACAGAAACTGTAGCTTGGGAACATGCTGAACACACTTTAGATGTTGTTAAAAAATTACAAGCTAAAAATGTAAAAGTACTAAGTATTGAACAAGCAGAAAACGCAACCATGCTTGATGAATTTACTCCTGAAGCAGACACAACTTACGCCTTAGTCTTTGGAAATGAAGTAAAAGGAGTTACTCAAGATGTGGTTTCTAAAAGTGATATGGTAATTGAAATCCCACAATTCGGCACCAAACATTCGTTAAACATTTCGGTAAGTGCAGGTATTGTAATTTGGGATGTATTTAGTAAAATGAAGGCATCAAACTAAGATTGAATCAATTTTAAAATCGTTAAATAATCGGCGCGATTAGACACAAAATCCATATTGGAAATATCTATAATTTTGACTTTTAATTCTGTTTGATTTTTTAGAAATTCTAGATATCCTAAATTGATTTTATTAAGATAGTCGTCTTCAATGTGTTGCTCGTAATCACGACCTCGTTTTTTAATATTTTGCTGAAGACGTTCTGTATTTTGATACAAATACACGTATAAATCGGGCTTTGCAATTTCTTTATACATGATATAGAATAACTTTCTATAGAGTTTAAACTCGTCTTCTTGAAGTGTAATTCTAGAGAAAATCAATGATTTAAACACATCGTAATCGCTTACAATAAAGTCTTTAAATAAATCGAGCTGAGATAAATCGTCTGAAATTTGTTGGTAACGATCGGCTAGAAAAGACATTTCTAAGGGAAACGCATAACGTGGCGCATCTTCGTAGAATTTAGGTAAAAACGGATTATCTGCAAAACGTTCTAAAACTAGCTTGGCGTTAAAATCTTCAGATATTTTTGTTGCTAAACTTGTTTTTCCCGCACCAATATTTCCTTCAATAGCAATAAAATTTTGTTGAGAAAAATTAAAAGCAGATATCGGATTTTCTAAGGTCTCACTTATCGGATTCAATTCACTTATATCTTCACAATCATTTAATAACATCTTTACAGTTTGCTTAAATACAGGATGTTCCACTTTAGATGCAATATCATTTAAAGGTAATATTACAAATCGGCGTTTTTGCATTTCTGGATGTGGTACGTTTAGCAAATCGGTATTGATAATTTCATCTTCAAAAAAGATGATATCCAAATCTATTACACGTGCTTCGTAACCTGCACCTTCAGTTCGAGTTCTCCCTAAACATGTTTCAATATCTAGTAAATGCAACATAACTTCATCTGGCTGAAGCTCTGTTTTAACAATTAAGCACGCATTTAAAAACTCCTCACTTTCAAATCCAAAAGCTGGAGACGTATACACTTTCGAAATATTATCGACAGTTCCAACAATTTCAAAAATGCGATTAATAGCCTTTTGTAAATGTTGCAATCGGTTTCCTTTGTTGCTTCCTATAGATATGTAAACGTGTTTTGCCATGAACTAAAATATGGGCAAATTAAAGAAAAGTAATTTACTTAAACTTGCATTTCACTATTAAAGAATGATAAAAATTCGACTTGAAATCTGAGACTTTTATATCTGAAAATGTAATTTTGAAATTAAATATGTAGGTTTGTTTTTGAAATTTTTAGAAATGAACCAAAAGAGCATTTTTTTAGCACATCGTATCTACCTATTACTAGGTGCTTTATTCATGACATCTTTAGTGGTTTCGAATCTTATATTTCAAAAATTTTTTTATTGGTACCCTTTTAACCTCTCTATTTTTGGAGCAAATCTGTTCGAAGTGTCGGTGGGCATCCTTCCTTACCCTATCACGTTTTTAATTACAGATTTAATAAGTGAGATTTATGGTAAAAAAGCAGCCAATCAGATTGTCGTTACTGGAATTTTCGCCTCCGTCTTTTCGATGTCTATTATTTATGTTTCTGATATCGTTCCGGCAACTTCTTGGTCTCCTGTAAACGATTCTAAATTTACGAGTGTATTTGGAGGAACTGCAATTGCAGTTTTAGCGAGTATGATGGCCTATTTATTTGCTCAGTTTATAGATATTCAGATTTATCACTACTGGAAAACCGTCACTAAAGGGAAACATTTGTGGTTGCGCAACAATTTTTCCACTTTTTTATCACAATTTATCGACACTTTCACCGTTTTATTGCTACTTTGTTTTTTTGGTAAACTAGAATGGACTAAATTTGCCGGGTTATTAATCAGCGGATTTCTATTTAAGGTCTTAATGGCTTTATTTGATACTCCGTTTTTATATTTAGGCGTTTATCTATTTAGAAAACGTTTCGATCTAAAAGTGAACGATGAAATACAACTTTATTAGGCATGAAATTTGCTCTATAGAGGTGTATTTATGTGAAATTAGCTTAAATATTCATTTTTAATGGATTAAGCGACGTTTTATTAGGATTTGTTAAAAATTCGTTTATATTGATAGATACGCATTAAACTAAAACAGATACATGAGGCAATTAAAGATTACAAAGCAAGTAACGAACAGGGAATCTAAATCGTTAGACAAGTACTTACAAGACATAAGTAAAATGCCACTAATTACAGCTGAAGAAGAAGTTGAATTAGCGCAGCGTATACGTGAAGGAGACCAAGTAGCTTTAGATAAATTAACAACATCTAATTTACGATTTGTAGTTTCTGTTGCAAAACAATACCAAAACCAAGGTTTAACGTTACCCGATTTAATTAATGAAGGTAATGCTGGTTTAGTAAAAGCAGCTAAGCGTTTTGATGAAACACGTGGGTTTAAGTTTATTTCTTATGCCGTATGGTGGATTCGTCAAGCTATCTTACAAGCTTTAGCAGAACAATCTAGAATTGTAAGATTGCCATTAAACAAAATTGGTTCTATTAACAAAATTAATAAAGCCTATTCATTTCTAGAACAATCGCATGAGCGTCCGCCAAGTGCAGACGAAATTGCAAACGAATTAGACATGACAGTAAGCGAAGTTAAGCAGTCTCTAAAAAATTCTGGTCGTCATCTTTCTATGGATGCACCATTAAAAGAAGGAGAAACGTCTAGCTTATACGATGTTGTGAAGTCTGGTGAATCACCAAATCCTGACAACAACTTAATGTATGAGTCGTTAAATCTTGAAATTAACAGAGCATTAGACACTTTATCTCCTAGAGAAAGTGATGTATTGCGTTTATTTTTCGGATTGAGTAATGAAGCACCAATGAGTTTAGACGAAATTGGAGAAACATTCGATTTAACTCGCGAGCGTGTTAGACAAATTAAAGAAAAAGGAATTAGACGCTTACGTCATAGTTCTAAAAACAAAATATTGAAAACTTATTTAGGATAATCCTGAAAATATATTAATAATTACTTAAAACCAGAATTTAGATGCTTAAAATTATAGTAAAAGAAGGCGAGCAAATCGATCGCGCCCTTAAACGTTACAAGAGAAAACACAGAAACGTAAAGGTGATGCAAAACTTAAGAGAAAATCAGTTTTTCACAAAGCCTTCAGTTAAGAAAAGAAGAGAAAATCAAAAAGCGGCTTATATCCAAAACTTGAGAGATCAAGAAGATATTTAATTGTCGACTTTATATAAAGAAAAAAACACGCTTCAGATATTATATCTATAGCGTGTTTTTTCAGTTTTAATCTATGCTAATAGACACATACATCCCTTCGTTACTCCGAATATTAAAAACAGTGTCGTCTTCAAAAATAAGATACTGTCCTTTTATACCTTTTAACACTCCTGAGTATTCGAGCATTTTTTCAATATTCAATGATTTTGGTTTTATTGGATATCGAAGTACCGGAAACTCGATTTCTGTCTCTGAATTGGAATCGATAAAATAGGGCTGTGCTTCTTCAGGAATATAAGCTTTCAACTTGTCTCTCCACTCTACTAAGTTTTCATCTTCAACTTCATTTTTAAGCATGGTACGCCAGTTGGTTTTATCGGACACATAGTCCTTTAATGCGACTTCGGTTATTCCTGCCAAATATCTATTCGGAACCTCAACAATTTCTATCGCCTCATGAGCACCTTGGTCAATCCATCGTGTTGGCACTTGTCCCTTTCGCGTCACACCAACTTTTACTTTACCAGAATTTGCTAAATACACAATATGAGGTTGTAATTGCACTTTCTTTTCGAATGCTAAATCACGATCTTCTTCATCTAAATGTGCTTTGCTTAATTCTGGTTTCATAATCCAATCGGCAGCCTGAGGCACTTCAAAAAAACAGCTTTTACAAAACCCTTGTCTATATATTTTTTTATCTAATCCACAATTCAAACATTGATACTTTATGAATTTAATATTTAAAGTTTTATTTAGTAACTGATTCATATTTATGAAGTCAGAATCAAATACTAAATAATATTGAATAGGTTTGGCATATTCGGTTTCCATTTTTGTTAGAACACCCTCGTAAGTCATAAAAAAAGTATTATTTTTAATTCTTTAAAGATAATGTAAATATGTCAATTACTATAGTAAACTCAATAGCCTCGTGGTTTCTGAAAAAAAGATTTCATCAAATCGATTTATTTCTGAAATACCCGAATGAAGTACAACAAGAGTTACTTTTAAATCTAATTTACACTGCTAAAGACACTAAAATTGGCAGACAACACGAATTTGGTTCCATAAAAAACTATAGAACGTTTGCAGAGCGTGTTCCCATATCTACATACGAAGATTATCAAGATTTAATTGAGCGTTCTCGTACTGGTGAAGACAACATTTTTTGGCCTTCACATATAAAATGGTTCGCAAAATCTAGCGGAACTACAAATGCAAAAAGCAAATTTATTCCTGTGAGTACAGAATCTTTAGAAGATTGCCATTACGCTGCAGGAAAAGATATGCTTTGCATGTACCTAAACAATAATGAAAATTCTCAGCTCTTTACAGGGAAAGGACTTCGTCTTGGCGGAAGCAAAGAATTATATAAAGAAAATGGTACTGTTTATGGTGACTTATCGGCCATTTTAATTGAGAACATGCCGTTTTGGGCAGAGTTTAGTAGCACACCGAGCAATAAGATTTCGTTAATGAGCGATTGGGAAATTAAAATGCAAGCCATTGTAGACGAAACTATAATGGAAAATGTTACAAGCTTAGCCGGAGTACCTTCTTGGATGTTGGTATTACTAAATAATGTATTAGAAACTACTGGAAAAGGTAACTTATACGACGTTTGGCCCAACTTAGAAGTCTACTTTCATGGCGGTGTAAGTTTTACACCCTATGCCGATCAATACAAAAAGATACTTCCAAACAACGGATTTAAATATTACGAAATTTATAATGCCTCGGAAGGATTCTTTGCAATACAAGATCAAAACGATTCTAAAGAATTACTATTGATGTTAGATTATGGTATTTTCTATGAATTTATTCCGATGGACACTTATGGAACACTTGATCAAAAAATTATTCCATTAAGCGAAGTTGAACTCAAAAAGAATTACGCCTTAGTAATCACTACAAATGCAGGACTTTGGCGCTATAAAATTGGAGATACGGTAAGATTTACTTCTATTTTACCATATAGAATAAAAGTTTCAGGACGAACTAAACACCATATAAATGTTTTTGGTGAAGAATTAATTATTGAAAATGCTGAAGATGCTTTAAAAAAGGTTTGCAAACGCACCAAGGCTGAAATCGTAGATTACACGGCCGCTCCTATTTTTATGAAAGTTAAAGAAAAAGGTGCACATGAGTGGATTATAGAATTTAAAAAAGCTCCAGAAGATCTTGATTACTTTATAGAACTTTTAGACAATGCCTTAAAAGCATTAAATTCTGACTATGAAGCCAAGCGTTACAACAACCTGACATTAAATAAACCGACTATACACATCGGGAGACAAAATCTTTTTTACGATTGGTTAAAGCAACATAATAAATTAGGCGGTCAACATAAAATTCCTCGACTTTCTAACTCCAGAGAGTATATGGACGAACTTCTTATTTTAAATGCGAATTAATCATTTGAAATTCAATAGTTAAAAGATGACAAACTAGTCAGTTTATCGTTGATTCGTATACATATGTCTAAAAATTTGTTTTATTTTTTTTTAATCCTAAGATTCAGTATACATTTACGGAGCTATTAATCGAAATCTGTTTAAATACAGTATGTTGCAATTTATTTATGGCAACCAAAATAAAAAAAACCACTCAATTGAGTGGTTTTTTTTATTTTATAAACAATTTCAAAACGTATTAAGACACTGCTTTTAGCTTTTTAACTGCTGTTTTATTCAATTTACTCTCGGTATACGCTTTTGTAACCCTTAGTTCCTTTTCATCACTCCCTGGAAGCTCAAACATCGCATCGGTTAGAACATCTTCACATAACGAACGTAATCCACGAGCTCCTAACTTATATTCTATCGCTTTTTCAACAATAAAATCTAATGCACCATCCGTGATATGAAAGGCAATGCCGTCCATTTCGAATAACTTTTCATATTGTTTAATAATTGCATTTTTAGGTTCTGTAAGAATTGCTCTTAACGTCTTAGTATCTAAAGGATCCATATAGGTTAATACAGGTAAACGCCCGATGATTTCAGGAATTAACCCGAAGTCTTTTAAATCCTTAGGAATAATATATTGTAACAAGTGGTTGCGATCTATTACATCATCAGATTTCGAAGCACTATACCCTACTGCTTGCATATTTAAACGCTTAGAAATGTTACGTTCAATACCATCAAAAGCACCACCAGCAATAAATAAAATGTTTTCTGTATTCACTTCAATAAACTTTTGGTCTGGATGCTTACGTCCTCCTTTTGGCGGTACATTAACAACGGTTCCCTCTAAAAGTTTTAGTAAAGCCTGTTGTACACCTTCTCCAGATACATCTCTCGTTATTGAAGGATTATCGCTTTTACGTGCAATTTTATCAATCTCATCTATAAAAACAATTCCTTTTTCAGCTTTTTCGAGACTATAATCTGCGGCTTGCAACAAACGTGTTAAAATACTTTCAACATCTTCTCCAACGTAACCTGCTTCAGTTAAAACTGTAGCATCTACAATAGCTAAAGGCACGTTTAACATTTTAGCAATGGTTTTAGCCATTAATGTTTTACCTGTACCTGTTTGCCCAACCATCATAATATTACTTTTCTGTATTTCAATATCGTCTTTCGATGGAGATTGTAATAAGCGTTTGTAATGGTTATAAACTGCAACAGACATTACCTTTTTAGTCATATCTTGACCAATAATGTACTCGTCTAAAAATTCTTTAATTTGAACAGGTTTACGCAACATTAATTCTGCAGACAAATCGCTATTGTCTGTTTGTTTAGATTCCTCTACAACAATGCCGTGTGCTTGTTCGATACAACGATCGCATATATGCGCATCTAAACCTGCTATTAATAAACTAGTCTCAGGTTTTTTTCTTCCACAAAACGAACATTCTAATTCTTCCTTTGCCATAAATCTTTTTTAGTTTCACTTTTAAATATTAGCGAAATGCTATTATTTTTTTGAATTATATTAGCTTCTCACTAATATTTCATCAATCATACCGTACTCTTTTGCTTTATCCGCTTTCATCCAGTAATCACGATCACTATCTGCATATACTTTGTCGTAATCTTGACCAGAATGCTTACTAATAATCTTATATAATTCCTCTTTCAATATTAAAATTTCACGAGCTGTAATTTCAATATCACTAGCTTGTCCTTGTGCTCCTCCTAGAGGTTGGTGAATCATAACACGTGAATGTGTTAAACCACTACGTTTCCCCTTAGCACCTGCACATAATAAAACAGCTCCCATAGATGCTGCCATACCAGTACAAATTGTTGCAACATCTGGCTTAATAAACTGCATGGTATCGTAAATACCTAAGCCTGCATATACACTTCCTCCTGGAGAGTTAATGTAAATTTGGATATCTTTATTAGCATCTGTGCTTTCTAAGAACAACAATTGTGCCTGAATAATGTTTGCCACTTGGTCGTTAATTCCTGTACCCATAAATATGATACGATCCATCATTAAACGTGAAAACACATCCATTGACACAGCATTCATTTGGCGCTCTTCAATAATGTTTGGGGTTAAATTTGTAGGATACATGCTGCCAATAATTTGATTGTAGTATGTACTGCTAATCCCTTGATCTTTTATAGCGAATTTTTCGAACTCTTTTCCGTAATTCATAATGTTATTTAAATTTAAATAATGAATAAAATAGGCGCTGAATAACACCTATTCAACGCCTAAATATAATGATTATTCTTTAAAACAGTAGACTTATTTGTCTCCGTAAACTTCTTTAACAAAGTTTTCGTAAGTCACTTCTTTTACTTCTAAATTTGCTTTTTCTTTATAAACTTCTAATAGCTTTTGGCTAACGATTTGTTCAGAAATACGACGTGCTTCTTCTTGATTACCAAGTACACGTGCAGCGATGCCTTCTAATTCTTCTTCTGAAGGATTTAATTGACCAAATTGAGCCATTTGAGCTCTAATCATGGTTTTTGCATGACCTTTAATATCATCCATAGTAATTTGGATGTTATTAGCCGTAATTAATTTTCCTTCGATTAATTGGTAACGCATACTTTTTTCAGACTTTTCAAACTCTTCTTTTGCAGCGGCATCATCTACAGGAGTTTCTCCTGAGGCTTGAATCCATTTTTGTAAGAATTCTGATGGTAAATCGAATTTAGTATTGTCTACTAAATATTCAGTTACATCATTTAAAAGTTTTTGATCTGCTTGTTGCACGAATTGCTTTTCAGCATCTTCTTTAATCTTTTCTTTTAATTCTGAAACAGATTTTAAAGTTCCTTCTCCAAATAATTTATCGAATAACTCTTGATCTAAATCTGCAGACTCACGTTTATTTATTTCAGTAATTGTGAATGTTACTTCAATATCTAAATCATGAATTTCTTCGTGAGATATTTTTAAAGCATGCATTAAATCGTGGTCGTCTGTATAAAGACCTTTAGTTTTTAACGTGATAACGTCTCCTACTTTAGAGCCAACAAATTTCTTTGAATTTGTTTTCCCTTTAAGCTTGTCTAAAGTTAAAGTTAAGGTGTTTTCTATTTCTTTCTCTTCGTTTTTAAAAGTTCCAGTAATTTCACTGTCATCTTCTACAACGTCTTGAAGTATTAATTTTCCATATTGTTGTTGGATACGCTCAATCTGCTCGTCGATCATTTTATCGTCTGCAACAATATTATATTGAGTAATTGCTTTATCACCTTTTAATTCAACATCGAATTGTGGAGTTAACCCTAATTCAAATTCAAAAGAAAATGCTTCAGATTCCCAATCAATTCCTTCTTGAGCTTTAGGAAGTGGTTGTCCTAAGACATCCAATTTTTCTTCAGTTAAATATTTATTTAAAGCGTCTTGTAATAATTTATTTACTTCTTCTACCAATACAGATTTACCATATTGCTTTTTAACCATTCCCATTGGAACATGTCCTTTTCTAAAACCAGGAATGTTAGCTGTTTTGCGGTAATCTGTTAAGATTTTTTCTACTTTATCGCTATAATCTTCTTTAGCAATATCAACTTTTACTACAGCATTTAATGCATCGATGTTCTCTCTTGTAATATTCATTTTAAATGATATAAAACCCAGATTGGGCATTTAACATAAGTTTCTGTTCTAATTTTCTAACATAAAAGCACAGATTCTCCTTGATTTTTCTAATTAAAAACGGGCTGCAAAAATAAAACATTTTTACAACCCTACAAAGTTTTTAACGTCTTGTATTTCAGACTATTTTTCAATCCTCTCCCACAATACTGTATATTATAGATTGAAGTATGGTTAGTAATATACTAAAGAGTATCCCCGACCAAATAGAATCTACAAAAAAACCACCAACTAAATATCCAGCAAGCAAAATGATTAATCCGTTAATAACGAATAAAAACAAACCTAAGGTTACCACAGTAACAGGAAAAGTTAATATCGTTAAGATTGGTTTTACCAAAAAATTCAAAACAGCTAAAACCAAGGCTACTATTATAGCCGTCCCATAACTATCTACATGTATACCTGATAAAATATTAGACAATAATACAACGATTAACGCTGTTAAAAGAAATTTAATGATTTGTTTCATATTAATAATTTTCAACTAATTTACAGATTATTTATGAAATAAATTGCAACACCTCATTGTAAAAATCTTCTGGATTTTCTGCATGCAACCAATGTCCAGCATTTTTAATAGTTACAATAATCGCTTTAGGAAAATGTGCTTTTATAATACTTTCGTCTTGGAATGAAATGTATTCTGATTTATCTCCTCGAAGAAATAATGTATCTCCCTCGAATCTTGCATGTAATGGCAACGGTTCTCCAACTTCTGAAACATTTTCTGTTAAAGCTTCAACATTTATACGTAGCCCTAATTGTCCTTTTTCTACCCAATATAAATTCTTCAGTAAAAACTGACGTGTTCCAAAATCTGAAACATATTGTGCTAATTCTTTATCTGCCGCACCTCTTGTTTTAATCTTCGAAAAATCTAAAGCGCTTAATCCGTTTAAAATCGCATCGTGATGCACTGGATAAAAGCGTGGTGAAATATCTGCCACAAGCAATTTCGACACATATTCAGGATATTTAGTAGCGAATAACATTGCTGTCTTCCCTCCCATAGAATGCCCTAAAAGCACGATGTTTTTTAAATTATTTGTATCGCAATAGTCTTTTAAATCTTCTACTAAAAGTTCGTAACTAAAATCGTCACTATGAAAGCTTCTCCCGTGGTTACGTTGATCTAAAAGATGTACCTGAAAATTATTTTCGCTAAACTTCGAACCTAAAGTTTTCCAGTTATCACTCATTCCTAAAAACCCATGAAGAATAATAAACGGCTTACCTTCTCCTAATATATTAGCATATAATTGCATTACTTTCTGTTTTTTGAAAAATTATTTCAGTTTATTTAAATACATATTCACAACGTTTTCAATCCCTAGGTACAAACTTTCCGAAATTAAAGCGTGACCTATAGAAACCTCTAATAAACCAGGAATATTATCTTTAAAAAATTTAATATTATCTAATGATAAATCGTGACCGGCATTTATACCCAAACCTAAACGCTCTGCCAAAACAGCACATTCTGTATATGGTAAAATACTTTTAGAATTTCCTAAACCGAATTGATGCGCAAATGCTTCTGTATATAATTCAATTCTATCTGTTCCTATTTCTTTAGCACCTTCTATTTGCTTTAAATCGGGGTCTACAAAAATAGACGTACGAATATTGTTACGTTTACACTCTTCAACAATATCTATTAAAAAATCTTTATGCTTAATTGTATCCCATCCTGCATTAGATGTAATCGCATCGTCTCCATCGGGGACTAAAGTAACTTGAGTAGGTTTTATTTCTAAAACCATATCCATAAACTTTTTAATAGGATTTCCTTCAATATTATATTCGGTATACACTTCCGGTTTTAAATCGAATGCATCTTGGTAACGTATATGACGCTCGTCTGGTCGTGGATGAATGGTTACACCTTCGGCACCATAACGTTGAACATCTTTAGCAAATTGAACAACATTTGGAAAATCGCCGCCTCGAGAATTTCTTAGCGTTGCTATTTTATTAATATTTACACTTAATTTTGTCATGAATCCTATTTTAATAAAGCAAAAATACAAAGTAGAACAGGCTTATTGTACTATTTTTTAATTAATTTGCACACATATAAATTAGGATAAAATGAATCTTTCCGAATATATTATAAATGATATAAAACCGTTAAGTACGGCCGATAAAATTAGCGATATGCAATTGCTTTTTAATCAGCTTACCTACACACACATTCCTATTAATAATCCGGACAATACCTATATAGGTTGTCTTTCGGAAACAGATGTGTATTGTTTTGAAAGAGACAAATTTATTAAAGACTACGCTTATGCTGCTGAAGGCTTTTTTGTTCGCGAAGATGCCATTTGGTTAGATGTTTTAGAAACTTTTGCCCAGAACTCTTCTAATATTATGCCTGTTTTAAATGCCAATAATGAGTATTTAGGTTATTACGAGCTGAATGATATAATTACATTATTTAACCAAACTCCATTTTTTGCCGAAGATGGAGGGACTTTAGTTATCGAAAAAGGAATAGACGATTATTCGTTTAGTGAGATTTCTCAAATTGTAGAATCTAATAACGGAAAATTATTAGGTGCCTTTATTTCAAAAATGGAAAACGGATTAGTTCAATTCACTTTAAAAATAGGAAACACAAGTCTAAACGAAGTTATTCAAACTTTTAGACGCTATAATTACAGTATTATTTCTGGACATGAAGACGATAGTTATATTGAAAACCTCAAAGAACGATCGGATTATTTAAATAAATATCTAAACATGTAAGTATGAAAATAGCCATTTTCGGACAATTCTATCATAAAAATTCTGATGTTCCTGTTGAAATTTTACTCAGACATCTCTTAAAAAAGAATGCTGATATCCATATTGAGCGTAACTTTTTTGATTTAATTCATAATGAAATAGAAGACGATCAAAAATATAATGTATTCAAAACGTTTGATACTTTAGATCCTTCTTTCGACCTATTAATAAGTATTGGCGGCGACGGTACTATATTAAGAGCAGTAACCTATATAAAAGATTTAGGCATTCCTATTGTTGGTATTAATGCTGGCCGATTAGGATTTCTAGCAACTATTCCAAAAGAATATATAGAAAAAGCGATAGACGATATTTTAAATGGAAACTATAAAATTTCAGAACGCAGTTTACTAACAATAACAACGTCTCCTGAAAATAAGGATATTAAAAACATGAATTTCGCTTTAAACGAAATTGCAGTTAGCAGAAAGGATACAACTTCTATGATTACTGTTGAAACCTTTTTAAACAATGAATATTTAACGTCCTATTGGAGCGACGGCCTTATAGTATCGACACCAACAGGATCTACAGGGTATTCTTTAAGTTGTGGTGGTCCTGTAATTACTCCAGACACGAACAGCTTAGTATTAACACCCATAGCACCTCATAATTTAAATGCAAGACCTTTAGTTATAACCGATTCTACAGAAATTAAATTAAAAATTAGCGGACGTGAGAACACCTACTTAGTGTCTTTAGATTCTAGAATTGCTACTATTAATAACGAAACGGTATTAACAATTAAAAAAGCCGACTTTAAAATTAAAATGATAGAGTTATTAGACGAAAGCTTTCTAAATACCCTTAGAAAAAAACTATTGTGGGGAGAAGATAAACGTAACTAAACAATAATATAGCGCAATTTCAGTTTTTACACTAAGACAAATTAATTCAATTTGTCTTAGTGCTTGTCTTATTTGTTATATTTGCAAACTTTAAAACTTTATGAAGTATATAATCGTACTTATTATAAATCTTTTTTGCCTACAGCTTAGTTATTCACAAATACACGAATTTGGTGTATTTATAGGTGGAAGTAGTTTAATTGGGGATGTTAGCGAACCCCAAATCACTCCTAATCAATTAGCATTAGGAGGTTTGTATAAATGGAACAAGACTTCCAGATATTCTTGGAGAATATCTGGGATAATTTCAGAATTTCAAACAACCGAAGATAAGGCGTCAAAGACTGTTGGTGAAATATCTGCAGGATTGGAATTCAATTTTTTTGAATTCGATTTACATCATTCAGGAATTACACAAACACCTTATTTATATACAGGTTTAAGTACCATTATGTATAAGGACGAAAGTTTAAATAATAAATTGGCTTTAGGAATACCAATAACCTTTGGTTATAAGTTCAGAATTAGTCAATCTTTTATTTTAGGAGCAGAGATTGGAGCGCGATATACATTTACGGATAATTTAGATGGAAGTAATTATATTGACAACACAAACCCTGATGCTCCTATAGATTATAGCTTTGGAAATTTAAACAATAACGACTGGTATGTATTTACAGGAATTACAGTAACTTACACTTTTGGTAGAAACCCTTGTTATTGCATTAATTAAAACACATTTTGAAAGAAAAAATTAATACAGATAGATTACCCAAACACATTGCCATTATTATGGACGGTAATGGACGTTGGGCAAAACAAAAAGGGTTCCTACGAGCTATTGGCCATGAAAACGGAACAAAATCTGTTAAAGACACCGTAGAAACTTGTGCAGAATTAGGTGTAGAAAATCTTACATTGTACGCCTTTTCTACAGAGAATTGGAATCGTCCTAAATTAGAAGTAGACACTTTAATGAAGCTTTTGGTCAGCTCTTTAAAAAAAGAAATCAAAACACTTCAAGACAACAATATTAAATTAAATGCAATAGGGAATTTAACAGCTTTACCTAAAAAAGTATGTAAAGAGTTGCAAGAAGTTATTACAAAAACCGAAAACAATTCTAGAATGATCCTGACATTAGCTTTAAGCTACGGCTCTAGAGAAGAATTAATTTCGGCAGTTAAAGAAATAAGTAATAAAGTTAAAAATAATATAATTTCTTCAGAAAGTATTGACGAATCGGTTATAAATAAGCATCTTTACACGCAAAATTTACCGGACGTAGATTTGCTTATACGCACTAGCGGCGAACAACGAATAAGCAATTTCTTACTATGGCAAATAGCCTATGCCGAGCTATATTTTACAGATGTACTTTGGCCAGATTTTACTAAGCAACATTTGTATGATGCTATTATTGATTATCAAAAAAGAGAACGCCGTTTTGGAAAAACAAGTGAACAACTTAGCTAATTCATTATCATTGAAAACATATTTACCATTTATTTTTATTTTACTTTTTTCATTAACAACGACTTACGTTAATGCTCAGGTTGGACAACCAACTGGAGAAAAATATACTATCGCAGAAATTACAGTTTCTGGAAGTTCTAGCTTTAGCGAGCAAACAATTGTAACATATTCTGGGCTTAGAAAAGGGTCCATTATATTAATTCCTGGAGAAGAAATTAGTGAAGCCATTAAAAAGCTTTGGAAATCTGGATTATTTAGCGATATTGAAATTTACATTAAAGATGTACACGACAATGTTGCCAGTTTAGAAATACATTTATACGATTTACCTACATTAGATAATTTAAAAATTACAGGTGTTAAGAAAAGTAAATTCGACGAAATAATCGAAGACAACAATCTTAACGAAGGTGTAAAAGTTACAGAAAACTTAATTACAACTACAAAAAACTACTTAGAGTCTAAGTATAAGAAAGACGGTTTCTACAACACTAAAGTGAATATTAATGTTATACCTGTTATAGATTCTTTAGATTCTAAACCTGGTGTAAACATGGTAGTATCTATAGACACAGGTAAGAAAGTTAAAATTGAAGCCATAAACTTTGAAGGCAATACCGTTCTAACAGATAAACAATTACTCGCTAGTATGAAAGAAACTAAGGAGAAAATGTTTGTACGTGTATGGAAACGTTCTAAATTTATTGAAGCAGATTACAAAACAGATTTGGTTAGTGTTATAGACACTTATAAAGAAAACGGTTATAGAGATGCCCGTATTCTTTCCGACAATATTGTTGTTAACAACGACGAGACCATTTCAATTAATATTGATATAGAAGAAGGCGCTAAATATACTTTTGGTAAAATTGATTTTATAGGAAACACAGTTTATACAGACGAGTATTTAACTACCATATTACGTGTACGTCCAGGCGAAACCTATAATGGTGTATTATTAGAAAAAGGAATTGCCGATGATTCTAGACCAGACGGTAACGACATAACCAACTTATACCAAAACAACGGATATTTATTCTCTACAATTGATGCTGTAGAAACAAATGCTGATGGGAATGTTATAGATATGCAAATTAGAATTTCCGAAGGTAAGCCAGTATACTTTAATGAAGTATCGGTAGTTGGAAACGAAAAAACAAACGATCATGTAATTTACCGTGAAATACGAACGCGTCCGGGCGAATTGTACAGTAAAGCAAATGTTGTTAGAACCGTTCGTGAATTAAGTCAGTTAGGATTTTTCGATGCAGAACAAATATCTCCAAACTTTAACAATCCTAATCCTAATGAAGGGACTATAGATATGGAATATGAAGTTGTAGAAACGGGTTCCAGCCAAATCGAACTACAAGGTGGTTACGGAGGTGGAGGTTTCATTGGAACTTTAGGGCTTTCATTTAACAACTTTTCATTAAAAAATATTTTCAATAAAGAAGCCTATACTCCATTACCAATGGGAGATGGACAACAACTAGCGTTACGTTTACAAGCCAGTCAGTTTTATAGAACGTATAGTTTCTCGTTTTCTGAGCCATGGATGGGTGGAAAAAAACCAGTACAATTTTCTACATCTATATCTTACTCTAATCAATTTTTATACGATTCGACAACAGGTAAAGCAGATCAAGACAGACGTTTTAATATTCTAGGAGTTACGGTTGGTTTAGCCAAACGTTTAACAGTACCAGATGATTTCTTTACATTATCTCAAGCCGTTAGTTATCAGCATTACAACCTTAAAAACTATAGCACAGGATTATTTACATTTTCTGAAGGATATTCAAACAGTTTAGCTTACACCATAGGTTTAACGAGAAACAACACTTGGAACGATCCTGTTTTCCCTTTAGGAGGATCTAATTTTAATGTAAGTGCTAAATTATCTTTACCATATTCTTTATTTAATGGTGTAGATTATGAAGCATTACAAGAAGAGCGTTTAGAAGAAGAAGTTATATTTAATGATCCAGACTCGTCTGTTTCTGCTCAAAATGCAGCTTACCAACGTATGGGAGAAATTGATCAAATACGATTTAATTGGTTAGAATTTTATAAAGTTCAATTTAAAGGAGAATGGTACCAAAGCATTATTGGTAAATTAGTCTTAAAACCAACTGTAGAATTTGGTTACTTAGGTGCTTATAACCAAGCTAGAGGTGTTATTCCTTTCGAACGTTTCTTTTTAGGAGGTGATGGTTTAGGAAGTTATAGTTTAGATGGTAGAGAGGCCGTTGCATTACGTGGTTATCCGAACCAATCTATTCAGCCTGTAAATATATATGGAGAACCAACAGATGATGGTGCTGCGATTTATAACAAGTTCTCTTTAGAACTACGTTACCCAATTACTTTAGAAGCGTCTGCAAAAATATATGCACTTACCTTTGTAGAAGGTGGTGCCGCTTTTAACACCTTTAGAGACTATAACCCATTCCAATTAAAACGTTCTGCCGGTGCAGGTTTACGTGTATTTATGCCTGCCTTTGGTTTATTAGGTATTGATTTTGGTTACGGATTTGATCCGTTACCAGGACAAACTCAGCCTAATGGTTGGGAAACTCACTTTATTATTGGACAACAATTTTAATTTGGCATGATATTTTCTATAAAACATTATGTATTTAATTCATGATTTAAAAGCTATAAAGTTAAAATTTGTTAAGTTTGGAAACTTTAATTCAGGAAGTGACAGAATAATTTAATTCATCTGTCGTTTGTAAAGTTTAGCAGTTAATAATTTTATTAAAATGAAACAGATGAAAATACACGTTCTTTTTTTAATGACTGTAGTTGGTTTACTAAGTTTTACTTCACATGCACAACGTGGAGTAAGAATTGGTTATATTGATACAGAATATATTTTAGAACATATTCCTGAATACCAAGAAGCCACTTCTCAATTAGACGAAAAAGTAAAACGTTGGAAAGCAGATATCGATTTAAAGTTAACCGATATTGCTCAAAAACGAAAAGACTTAAGTAACGAAAAAGCGCTTTTAACTAAAGAGCTTTATGAAGAACGTAAGGAAGACATTGATTTCGAAGAAAAAGAAGTTTTAGATCATCAACAAAAACGGTTTGGTCCAAATGGGGATTTAATGCTTCAGAAAGAACGATTAATTCAGCCTATTCAAGATCAAATATTTTCGGCTGTACAAGATATATCTGCAAATAAACAATATGATTTTATTTTCGATAAATCCTCGGATTTAGTTATGTTGTATTCTGCCGAACGTTACGATATTAGCGAACTGGTTTTAAGAAGTATTAATAGAACCTCTAAACGCCAACAAGCACAATCTAAAGAACAACGTAAAGCCGCAGAGAACGAAGATATTGTTCCAGACTATAATCCAGAATTAGAAGCTAGAGAAAAAGCGCAAGAAGATAAACTTTTACAACGCGAACAACTTGAAGAGGAACGTCGTAAAGAAATATTAGATGAAAGAGCAAAAAATAAGCAAGAAGCTCTAGATAGAAGACAAAAAGTTCTTGACGACCGTGAAGTTGCTAAACAAGAAAAACTAGAAGCACGAAATAAAGGTGTAGAAAATTCAGAAAATATTGATACATTAGCGCCCTCTGAGGAAAGTTTAGAAAATAGTAATGCTACAGCACCTACTGAATACGATTTAGAAACAAAGACAGAAGTAGAATCTGAACCTAAAACTAAGGAAGAATTAGATGCGGAGCGTAAAGAACAAAAATTAAGAGATCGTGAAGCACGAGAACAAGAATTAGAAGCACGTAAGCAACGAATTCTTGAGGAACGTGAGAAAGCAAAACAAGAACGTGAAGCACTAGAAAATAGTACAAATAATAATTAACTAAAATTTATAACACAAATTTAATACTTTAAAAATGAAACAAATTAAAACACTTTTAATAGCAACAGCTTTATTTATTGGCGCATCATCTTTTGTACAAGCACAAAGTAAAATTGCACATATTAATACTCAAGAATTAGTTTCTTCAATGCCAGAAATGAAATCTGCACAAGCACAAATGGAGAAATTAGGAAAAACCTATGAGGCTGATATTAAAAATATGGCAACTGAACTTGATACTAAAGTAAAGCAATACGACGCTGAGTCTGCTACAAAAACTCAAGAAGAAAATGCTAAACGTGTTCAAGAGGTACAAACAATGGAACAAAACATCCGTCAGTACCAACAACAAGCACAAAAAGATATGCAACAAAAAGAAGTAGATTTATTAAAGCCTATTACAGAAAGAGCTAAAGCTGCTATATTAAAAGTTGCAAGAGCACAAGGTTTTCAATATGTATTAGATGCTTCGCAAGGTGGTGGTGTTATCATGGCCGATGGAACTGATTTATTAGTATCTGTTAAAAAAGAATTAGGTTTCTAATTTAACAACGTTAAGAATATTAAAAAAGCTGCTTTTTATAAAGCGGCTTTTTTTATTTTTGGAATTATGAGTACACAACCAATTGGCATATTCGATTCTGGTGTAGGAGGCACTTCCGTTTTTAAAGAAATAGAAGCGCTCCTTCCTAATGAAAATACCATCTATTTAGCCGATAGTGCTAATGCCCCTTATGGTAACAAATCTCCTGAAGATATCCTTCAATTAAGCATTAAAAATACGGAGTTCCTTTTAAGCCTTAATTGTAAACTTATTGTTGTCGCCTGTAATACTGCAACTACAAATGCTATAACTGCACTAAGAAACGCTTATAACATTCCATTTGTAGGTATAGAACCTGCTATTAAACCTGCCTCTTTAAACAGTAAAACAAGAGCTGTTGGTATATTAGCTACAAAAGGGACCCTAAGCAGTGAATTATTTCACAATACAACAAATTTATACAGAAATGATGTTCAGGTTATAGAACAAATTGGCGAAGGAATTGTGCCTCTAATTGAAGCAGGAAAAACGTTAAGTAACGAAATGAAGGTATTACTTAAAACCCACCTAAAACCTATGATAGATGCTAACATAGACTATTTGGTTTTAGGATGTACCCACTACCCTTATCTGCTCCCTTTACTTTTAGAGATGTTACCAAAACATGTAAAAATTATAGATTCTGGGGAGGCTGTTGCACGACAAACTAAATTGGTGTTAACGCAACAAAATATATTAAATACACAAACAACTTCAGCAAAACACCAGTTTTATACTAATGCTTCTACTGAAGTTATGTATGATCTTTTAAATAAAAAATACTTAGTAGAATTTCTGAGGTTCTAATTTTCTTCTTTATACCAACTAGAATATTTCACATAGTTGTCTGCTATTCTATTTATTTCACCAGAAATTAATTCCTCACTAATATCTTTTACTTTCTTAGCAGGAACACCTGCATAAATACTACCAGATTTAACAATCGTATTTTTGGTGACAACCGCACCTGCAGCAATAATAGAATTACTTTCTATAATACAATCGTCCATTACAATACTACCCATGCCTATTAAAACATTATCGTGAATAGTACAACCATGCACTAAAGCATTATGCCCAATAGACACATTATTACCAATTGTAGTTGGAGATTTTTGATAGGTAGCATGAATAACTGCTCCATCTTGAACATTTACTTTATCTCCCATTTTAATAAAATGAACATCACCTCTTAATACTGCGTTATACCAAATACTACAATTTTTTCCCATGCTTACTTCTCCCACTATAGTGGCATTTTCTGCAATAAAACAATCGTCTGGAATTTGTGGAGTGTGTCCGTTTACGGATTTAATAATCATAATATAAATTTTAATACAAAGTTACTTAACTGAAGGGCAATCGCACTGATATTTAATCTTTCTACAATTAAAATTATAACCTAAAGAAAACATATGAAATCCACCATTATTCAACACTACAGCATTCGCTTGATAACTATACGTATAAGCAAAAACAAATTGTTTATAATTAAATCCTACCAAAGGGGATATATATTGTGACTTTTGCTCGCTCTCGCCGGAACCGTCTAAATATTTTGTACCATCTAAACTTTGTCTGTAGGAAATACCGAAATACATCTTGGCTTTTTCAAAATCTTGGTACATTTTTAAATTGAAATCTAAAGTCGTTGCATTTGTACCTTCTTCGTACTGAGCTAAAATTGAAGGCTCTAAAGACAAACCCTCACGTTTCATATCGAATACATTCCCGACAGCAAATATGTACCGTCTTAAATTGTTCGTTATTTCAATATCATTATTAATACCATCATTTTTCAAAACATTCTTAACTGTAGCATGCAGGTATGCATTTACAAAATGATAAGACATACCAAAATCTATATTAAAATTGGTAGAACTTTGTTGAATTCCTGAAATAATGGGATCAAAACCAGCAGATAAGAATTCTGATTCGTCTAATCTATATTGTATAAAACCAGCACTTAAACCAAAAGACAACATATTTAAATCAATCTCATTTCTAGAAAACATTAAATGGTGGGCATAAGTTACATAACCTCCATTTTGTGAATGGTAACCATTCTTATCGGAATATAAAATGGCTCCAACTGCAGAAGGAGAATCTCCTATTCTACTATTTACACTCGCTGTCATTAATCTAGGAGCATCATCTTGCCCTACCCATTGCTGTCTAGAAGTCAATCGAAATTTTGCGCAATTAGCTACACCGGCCATCGATGGAAAAATTAAATAATAATTATCTGTTAAGTAGTCTGAATAAATGGGTAATCCTTCTTGGGCATTACACAAAGGTGTTATCATTAAAAAAAAAAGAAGTAGTCTAGAAATCCTAAAACTCATGTTGTTAATATAGTTAGCTATTAGTACAAGTGGACGTTATATATTTCCTTTAGGGAGATAGAAATATGTATTTCCAAATAAATTAAACAATCATCTCAACTCGAATTTTACGAATTACTGTATTATGACCGCGTTTAATTTGCAATTAAATCATTTTAAATAGATAAACCTTACAAAAATTATATTATTACAAAATTTAATAAAAAAAATGTTCTTTTTAACACCCCTTAATTTAAGACTTATTACTACATAACTGAAATTTAGTTTTATTATTTTTGTAAAAATTTTTAAAATGAAAACATTTAGTGTTACTGTACAAGAAACTACCAATCCAGCTATAATAAAATTTGAATTAAATCAATTTATAACCAAATATCAAAGTTTTGAGTTTCAAAATATAGACGAAGCGAAAAACTCACCTTTAGCTCAGCAATTATTTTACTTACCATTTGTTAAAAAAGTGTATATCTCGGCAAATTTTATAGCTGTAGAACGTTTTAACATTGTAGAATGGGCTGATGTCCAAAAAGAAGTTGCTACGCAAATAGAAGATTACTTAAATAATGACGGTGTTATCGTATTAGAAGATACCAAACCAAAGAAATCGGCAGTTACGGTTTATGCAGAAAGTACGCCAAATCCAGCGGTACAGAAGTTTGTAGCAAACAAAAAACTGGTAGCAGCTATGTTTGAATTCACATCTATAGACGAAGCCAAACTATCTCCTTTAGCATCAGAATTATTCCATTTTCCATTTGTTAAAAGTATTTTTATAGACGAGAATTACGTCTCCATAACAAAGTATGATGTTGCTGAATGGGAAGATATCACATTAGATTTACGTGAATTTATACGCGGTTTTATAGAACAAGGTAAAGACGTTGTTCTTCCTGAGGCAACTGAAACATTAGGAAAGACAACACCACAAATCGATGAAAATTTTGAAGCATTAGACGATATTTCAAAAGAAATTATAAATATTTTAGAAGAATACATTAAACCTGCAGTAGCAAGTGACGGTGGAAATATTCAATTTCAATCCTATGATGCAAATACCAAGACTGTAAAAGTTATTCTTCAAGGTGCTTGTAGCGGATGTCCTTCTTCAACTTTTACTTTAAAAAACGGAATTGAAAACATGCTGAAAGAAATGCTAAAAGACAAAGTAGAAGTTGTAGAAGCAATAAACGGATAACACATTTTAACAATTCATTATCAGACTTTTAATCAGACAATTTGTAACTTTATATAAATCAATAAAATTATAATTATGTCTATATTAAAAGTTATTGAAGTGTTATCGAGTTCTGATACAAGTTGGGAAGATGCAACTAAAAAAGCTGTAAAAGAAGCTTCCAAAACAGTGAAAAATATTAAATCTGTTTACGTAAAAGAACAAAGCGTAACCGTTAAAGACGGTGAATTGAATCAGTTTAGAGTAAACTTAAAAATTACATTTGAAATCAGTTAATGATATTCAAATATAATTTCTAAAAAAAACGCACAACTTTAATTAAAGTTGTGCGTTTTTTTTAACTAAACTTAAAATATTAATTTTTTCAACTAGAAAGAACATGTATTTTGCTCAGTTTTTTTAGTTTTGTATTATAAAAATTAATTATCATAAAATATGGATTTAGAAAACATTGACACAGAAAAGTGGGTTGAATTAGGCCTAGAATACGGATTAAAAATTATTGGAGCAATATTAATTTGGATTATTGGTTCTTGGATTATTAATAAATTAAGAAAGACTTCAACGAAAATAATGGCCAAAGGTGGCTATGACGAAAGCTTGCAAGGTTTTTTATCTAACCTAATTAATTGGGGGTTAAAAATATTATTAATTATCACAATTTTGGGAACTTTAGGCATTCCTACGACATCGTTTGCTGCCATTATTGCTGCTGCCGGTTTAGCCATTGGTTTAGCTTTACAAGGCTCACTTGCTAACTTTGCTGGAGGCGTATTAATTTTATTATTTAAACCTTTTAAAGTTGGAGATTACATCACAGGAAGTGGTGAATCTGGAACTGTAAAAGAAATTAAAATATTCACTACCACATTATCAACCCCTCAAAATCGTAAGGTTATAGTTCCTAACGGACCATTATCTAATAGTAATATTACAAATTATAGTGCTAACGATTTAATTCGTTTAGACATGGTTGTGGGTGTGAGCTACGATGATGATATTAAGAAAACTAAGGAAGTTTTAATGAACGTTTTAACATCTAATCCTAAAGTTTTAAAAGATCCTGCACCTATGGTAGCCGTTAACGAACTAGCAGACAGCTCTGTAAACTTTGTAGTTAGAGGTTGGGTTAAAAACGCAGACTACTGGACAGTTCATTTCGAAAACACAGAAACTATTAAATTAGACCTTGATGCAGCTGGAATTGAAATTCCTTATCCACATTCTGTTGAAATACAAAAACAAGGTTAATTATTTAGCTTTCGGCTTTAGAGCCACAAAATCTTTTAGATAATAAGGTTCAAAATAAGCGACATCTTCGGTGTCGCTTTTTTTGTACTTCAAATCGGCTAAAGCTCCCATTTCTCTTGCTGAAGGCAATTTATCTTCTACAAATATGGCATTCGGGTGATTAATAATGGTTTTCGTTTTTTCTACACCATTACCCACAAAATACACTTTTCCTTGTTCTAGATAAAATTCATAAGAATGTTCATCTAAAATTTCGGCTTTAATCTCGCGTATTTCTTTATAGTTAGCATCAAAAACCGAAGCATATACTTCCATACGTCGTGCATCTAACATAGGCACAATTACACCTTCTGTTGTTTTTACTTGATAGGCTAGCGCTTCTAAAGTCGACACCGAAATTAAAGGCTTATCTAAAGCAAAGCAGAGACCTTTTGCCGCAGAAACTCCAATTCTTAAACCGGTATAAGAACCAGGGCCTTTACTAATGGCTATGGCATCTAATTGCGATGTTTTAATATTATTTTCGTCTAATAATGCTTTAATATAAACGTGAAGTCTTTCGGCATGCGAATAGCCTTTATCATTATCTTCTTTTAAAGCAAAAGTCTCACCATCCTTAGATAATGAGACCGAACAGTTTGTTGTTGCTGTTTCTATATTTAATAGTAATGCCACTGTATATGATTCCTTTAAATTACTCTTCTGTTTTACTTTCTTCTGTTTTTAAACCAACCTTATCTCCGCTTTTAAGCGTTTTGGTTACCATATTGTAAGGGCCTATAATCACTAGATCACCTTCTTTTAATCCTGAAATAATTTCAATATTAGAATTATCTTGAATTCCAGTTTTAACAACTCTTAGCTTAGCAAGTTCTCCATCTTTTACAAAAACACATTCAAATTTTTCTGTTGAAGACGAGATCTCTTTTGGTGTCTCCGTTTTAGAGGTTGTGGTATCGTTTTTAATAACAATAGCACTAATTGGCACGCCTATAATATCTTTACGCTTCTTAGTAATAATATCTACTGTAGCTGTCATTCCAGGACGGAAAGGCGAAAACGATTTTGGTTTACCGACTACTAAATCTTGATAAGATTCTTCTAGAATTCTAACCTTTACTTTAAAATTAGTGACTTGGTCTGAAGTTAATGTTCCATCTGCAGAATTTGCAATTTCAGTAACAACACCTTTAAATTCTTTTTTCAAGTAGGCGTCGACTTCAACAATTGTAGAATCTCCAATATTAACTTTAACAATATCATTTTCATTTACATCAACCTCAACTTCCATGTTATTTAAGTTGGCAACACGCATAATTTCGGTACCAGCCATTTGCTGAGTTCCGACAACACGCTCTCCCAATTCTGCATCTAACTTAGAAATTGTTCCGCTCATTGGCGAAAAAATAGTTGTTCTGTTTAAATTATCGTTTGCTTCATTAACAGTCGCTCCGGCACTTTGCACATTATAATATGCAGAAGATTTTGACGCTTCGGCAACTTCATAACCTGAAATAGCTTTATCCCAATCTGCTTTAGAAATTATACCTTTATCGAATAACGTTTTATTCCTTTCGTAGCTTGCTTTAGCTTCCTTTAAAGATGCTTGAGCCTGATCTAAACCTGCTTTTGCATTCTGTAGTGTCGCTTGCGAACGATTTAAACTAGATTGATAAATATCTGGATTAATCTTAACTAGCAAATCTCCTTTTTTAATTTCCTGACCTTCACGTACAGGTAATTCGATAATTTCTCCAGAGACTTCACTAGATAATTTAACTTCTATTTCTGGTTGAATTTTACCTGTTGCAGAAACGGTTTCAATAATAGTTAATGTTGAAAGCTCTTTAGTTTCTACTTCCTTAAAATTTGCTTGCTTACCAAACCAACCTGCTTTCTTTCCGAAGACAAGCAACGCGAGAAGCACTACAATTATTGAAATAATAAGAATTAACTTTTTCTTGTTCATGGTTTAGTTGTAATTTATTTGATCGATTGGAATTCCGAAATAGAATTCTAAAACTTTTATTTTAAAAATATATTCGTATTTAGTTCTAACGACATCAGATTGTGCATTTTCAAAATTAATTGACGCCTGACTAAAATCGAAAGCATTTGTTAATCCTACTGTATAACGCTCTTCTGCATACTCGAAAGCTAACTTTCTAGCTTCAGCAGTTTGCGTTGCAGCTTCGTAAGATTTTCTTGCATTTTTAGCATCGTTATATGCTTGGTATACTTGCGATTCTAAATCTAAATTTGCTTGCTCTAATAAATATTGAGAGCGTTCTACATTTACCTGGCTGCGTCTTACATTATTTCTTACAGCTAAACCATTAAAAATAGGTACACTAAGTTGTACTCCAAAAGATGTTCCATCAAAGGTAGATAACTGATCCATAAAACCCATCTCATTACCCGTTATAGGATCGACTGTTGTACTTGCCCAACGTGTACTATATCCCATATAAGCACTTAATTGAGGATAATATTGTGTTTTTGTAAGTTCTAAATCCTTTTCTGCTAATTGTAAATTAGACTCTGCTACTTTAACATCGTAAACTTCTTCTTTAGCTTTAGCAATAATGGTTGAAGCATCTTCATCTAAAATAGAATCAGGGAATAAACCATAATCTGCATCTGCAATATCAAAAGTCTTATAATCTTCAATTTGTAATAATTGAGCCAAGCCTATTTTTGAAATAAACAAATCATTTTCGGCTGCTATAATTTGTTGTATTTGGGTTGCATCTGTCGCTTTTATTTCTAACATATCACCTTGTGGTAATACTCCTGCATCTACCAATTCCTTGGTACGCTCCAAATTCTCTTTAGTAATTTTGTTCTGCGATTCTAAAACTTTAATTTGTTCTTTATTGTATAAAATTTGAACAAAAGCATTAGCAACAAAAATTGAAATATCGTCCTTCATTTTATCTAATTGATATTGTGAAGCAATGCTATTTATTTTTGAACGTTGTAATCTTTTCCAGTTTTCTAACCCTGAAAATAAATTAATTCCGGTATTTACACCACCATTTGCAGATTGAAACGTTTGATTCTCGAACTGATTTGTAGCCGGGTTAATGTTAGCCCCTGTATTAATACTAAACGATGTGTTCGCATTTAATGTAGGCAAAAAGTTCATTACCGCTTGCGATTTATCAATATCCGCCAATTTGGTATCTAATTCCGATTGCTTAATGGAAATATTATTCTCTAACGCATAATTTACGCAGGCTTCGATAGTCCATTGCTTATTATCTTGTGCGTAAATAGATATTACGCTAAAAAGAAAAAAGCCTAAAAGTGTTATTTTTTTCATAATTACATTATCAGTCTAAAAATAGTTAAAAGTGTTACACACAATTGTTAATTTATTGAGCATATTTTGGAGTTCCTTGAATTTGATTCCAAACTTTAATTTTATCATCCTTCGAAATTCCGCTTATTACTTGTACAAAAATCCCGTCGCTAATTCCTAACTCCACATCCTTTCTAACGAATTTTTGATCGCCCTCTTCCACTTCTACAAAAGGTAGTTTCGTTTTATCATCGTATTGCACCAAGGCTTCTTTTATTGCTAAAACATTTTCTACTTTCTCTAAAATAATTGACGCATTAGCACTTAATCCTGCACGGATAAAGGTATCGTCCATCTTTTTTAGACTTCCTTTAATTTCAAATTGAATAGCCCCATTTTCCTCTACACCTTGTGGTGCTATATAATCTAAGATTGCATCAAATTTCTTGTTTTCAATAGCTCCTATGGTTATTTCTAATGGTAAGTCTTCTTTAATTTTCCCTACTTCACTTTCATCAACCTTTCCTTCAAAAATCATTTTACTAACATCGGCTAAGGACGCAATCGAGGTTCCCTCATTAAAGTTATTCGCTTCAATAACTTGGTTTCCTGCTTTGACTGGCACATCTAAGACCATACCAGAAACGGTAGATCTAATTAATGTTTGTGCAATATTACCTAATCCAGAAGTGGTTCCTGTTTTTATAATATCGAAATTTTGTTTTGCAGACGTTACATTTATTTGGGCTTGTGCAACAGCTTGTTTAGTTTGTAAATAGGTGTTTTTAATTCCTTCAAAATCATTTTCTGAAATCACGCCTTTATCAAACAATGTTTTTTGTCTTTGATAATTAGACTCTTGAGTTTCTAAATTAATTTTTGCTGTTTGTAAAGCTGTTTCATTAGATGAGATGCTGTTTTTTGCACTCGTTAAAGAAGAAACATTTGGGATAACACGAATTTTGGCAATTAAATCGCCTGATTTCACATATTCACCAGCTTCAATATAAATCTCTTCGATTACACCAGATATGTTTGGTTTAATAAGCACTTCCTCTTTCGGAACAATTTTACCAGTGGCCACTGTTTTTACAATAATAGTTTGCTCTACCGGTACATCTGTAGTGTAGGTAATTGGATCTTCCTGATTTTTCTTCCATAAATAAAACAGAGATATTGCAAAAATTACAACAATTAGGATTAATACGATTACGGTTGATGTTCTTTTCATGTATGTTAATTCTTTACTTTTTTAATCAATTCTTAACGCGTCTACGGGTTTCATTTTTGTGGCACTATTTGCAGGAATTAATCCCGCTAATAATCCAGATACAACTAATATAAATAAGGCTGTAAATACTACCGACATGCTTACGCTTGGGTTTGCAAAGTTATCTACAGGACCATTATTATCTAAAATATAATTCATTATCCAAATCACTCCGGCAGCAAACGAAATACCTACCATACCAGAAGCTATAGTTAGGAGTAAACTCTCTTGTAAAATTTGTGATTTTATACTCCAAGGTGTTGCCCCCAAAGCACGACGAACTCCAATCTCTTTGGTACGTTCTTTAACCACAATAAGCATGATATTACTAATACCAATAATACCAGACATTAAAACCAGTGCGCCTACAAAATAGCCTACAAAACCTAATATTGAGAATAACCCATTTACACGACCAAAGGCTTCAGATAAATCAAAATTCCCGATGGCTCTATCGTCATTAGGATCAATTGTATGTCTAGACTTAATAATATCGAAAATTCTAGGTTTCAAGTCTGTAATACTTATACCGTCTTGACCAGTAATTGCCATCCAACCCACATCGTCACCACTATTAAAGGCTTGACCAAACGCTGTGAATGGCACATAAATAGTATTTGCATCCTCTTCTTGATCGCCTTGTGAATTGCTTGCTTTAAACGTACCAACCACCATAAAGTTTACACCATTGATTTTAATATACGTTCCTAGCGCATCTTCATCTTTATCATAAAGTCCTTTAATAACATCAGTCCCAATAACACAAGATTTACGATTGGCATTTATATCTGAATAACTTATAAAACGCCCACTGGTAATATCCATAGGTTGTTGATTTATATATTCCGGATAATCGCCATACACTTGAAAAGCACCTGCTTTTGTGCCTCGAGTAACATTATTTGCACCATTATAATCGCCTAATTGCAATCTTGGTGACACATATTTAAGTTCTGGAATTTGTGCTTTTAAGGCTTCAACATCTGCTAACTTATAATTAAATCTTCTTCCTTTTGGTAACCCTTTGTACGAAATTGAAGTCTGCTGTGTCCACATAAACATGGAGTTTGTTGCAAAATTTCCAAAATCGGCAGTAACACCATTTCGTAATCCGTTAGTTAGCGCCAATAACAAAACCAAAATTGCAATCCCCCAAAAAACACCAAAAGCAGTTAAAAAAGTTCTAAACTTATTTGCACTTAAGGCTTCCAATATTTCATCCCATCTGTCTTTACTAAACATACTATTCGTCTCTTAAAGCTATTATTGGTTTTATTTGTGCCGCACGATACGCTGGAAAAAAACCTGCTAAAGCACCTGCAAGTACCAGAATAAAAACTGTAGCTATAGCTGTATTAAAATCTACTTGAGGATATTTTATAAAATCACTTTCTATTAAAGGACCTACAATTTCTAACAAACCGAGTCCGAGAATTAATCCAAATAATCCTGAAAACATGGTTACAAAAATCGATTCTTGAAGAATCATCCCCACAATAGACATCGGTTGTGCTCCTAATGCTTTTCGTATTCCAATTTCCTTGGTACGCTCTTTTACGATAATAAGCATAATGTTTCCTACCCCTACTACACCAGCTATTATTGTACCTATACCAACAAACCAAAATACTCCTGAAATAGTCGCAATAAGCGAATAAATTTTCTTAGCTTCTTCCATCGTATTATACACACGAATGGCATTTGTATCTTCTGGAGATACGATATGTTTTTGTTGTAAATCGTTTAACATGGCAGCTGTAATCGCTTCAGACTCTGCGACTGCGGTATTAAAATCATCAGACATTTTAATGGTAAACATCATATTTCTTATGGTATCTGCACCATTAAATGCACGCTGTGCAGATGCTAATGGTAGAAAGACTTTACTCTCATCGCGCTCACCTCCCGGATCGAAAAAGACACCAACAACCTTATAACTAATACCGTAGATAGAAATTTCTTTATTGATAGGATCTTCATCTTTAAACAAATCCTTTTTTACACGATTACCGATAACAGCCACTTTTTTAGCACCTTCTACATCAGAATAATTAATAAAACGTCCTTGCCCGATATCTGCATTTTCTATATACTGATTACCAGGAAGAATACCTTGAATTCTATAACTACCAGATTCATTTTTATAGTTTACTAATCCTCCCCAAATCGTATAAAAGGATGATTTATGTTCAATATTATCGGCGTATTTTGTAGATAGCGTATTGAAGTCGTTATTTTTAAATTGAATTTCACGCCCTGGATTTAAACCTTTGTATTCCTTGGTTGTTGTACCAGATCTAAGACTAATTAAATTAGATGCATCACGCTCAAACTGAGACGTTACTCCATTTTGAATGCCTTTACTGAAACCCAATAAAATAACTAAAATAAAAATACCAGAAGCCACAGAAAGTCCCGTAAGGAACGTTCTTAACTTATTCATTCTTAAGGTTTCAAATATTTCTTGCCAGCGTTCAATATCAAACATTTGTTATCGCTCTAACTTGTTCAACCTTGGTATCATTAATAATTAAGCCATCTTTTAAATTCACAATACGCTTAGTCATTTGTGCTATATCTGGCTCGTGAGTTACAATTAGAATGGTTTTTCCTTCTTCATTAATACCTTGAATAAGATCCATAACTTCGTACGATGTTTTGGTATCTAATGCACCAGTAGGTTCATCGGCTAAAAGCACTTTTGGATCACTAGCTAAAGCTCTTGCAATGGCTACACGTTGTTTTTGACCTCCAGACATTTCGTTTGGCAAATGGTGAGACCAATCTGCTAAACCTACTTTTTCTAAATAATGCGCTGCTTTTTCAATACGCTCTTTTCGTTTCATACCTTGGTAGTATAAAGGCATTGCAACATTGTCTAAAGCAGATTTGTAATTTATTAAATTGAAGGATTGAAATATAAATCCTAAGAATTTATTTCGGTAGTTCGCGGCAATCTTTTCGTTTAAATTTTTAATCGGAAAACCGTCTAGTGTATAACTACCAGAATCGGCTTCATCAAGCATGCCTAGAATATTAAGTAACGTAGATTTACCAGATCCAGAAGACCCCATTATGGAAACGAGTTCACCTTCTTTCACACTAAAATTTATCCCTTTTAACACATGAAGTGTATTATTCCCCATGTGATAAGATTTATGTAAATCGTTAATTTCAATCATATTAGCTAGCTTATTGATTGCAATGTTAAACAAAACCCAAAACATTATATACTAAAAAACTGTTAAGGGTTTGGTATATACAACCATTATTAAGACTACTCTATTTGCAAATTGTTACAGTAATAGGCAAATTATTTTTTAGTTCGGAAGAATTTTAAATACATCGCATAACTTATCCCAGCAATTAAAATGTAGGGAACAGCCATTAAATACACAATACCGTCATTTATTCCTTTTGCTGTGCCTTGGCCATCTTCTGTTTCTAAAACAGCTCTACACATGGCGCATTGCGCTTCTGCAGTAAAACTAAAAGCTAAAACTAAAATCAATAAAATGAAGTATGCTTTTTTCATTAGAAATTATAATAAGGAGAAATTAAAAGATACACTATAACACCGGTTACGGCAACATATAACCACAATGGAAATGTGATTTTAGCAATTTTTCTATGGCGTACAATATCGTTTGTTATACCTCGAACATAAGTTATTAAAACAAATGGAATTACAATAATTGATAAAATGATGTGTGTAATTAATATAAAATAGTAGATGTATTTTATAGCACCTTCTCCACCAAATGTTGTAGAATCACTTGTCATATGATAGGATACATACATCACCAAAAACAAAACGGATAGCGATATTGCTATTTTTATTAGCAACTCGTGTCGTTTTACATTTTTCTTTTTAATCGCTAAAAAAGCCATAATTAAAACTACGGCGGTTAAAGCGTTTGTAGCGGCATAAATAGGAGGCAAAAATCCTAACGGTTCTACATCTGGAATTTTGACACCAAATAGAATTGCAACTGCAACTGGAATTACAATAGATAAAACTACAATCCATTTATTGTATTTAGCAGCCTTTTCGGTATTTACGATGTATTCTGAATTATTCATTTAATAGTTTTTTAATATCTTCTTTAAGCATGCTTATCTCTTCTTCTTCACCTTCTTCATCATACTTATCCTTTTCTGTAATGGTTCCTCTATAATAGATTTTAGGATTACCGTACTGATCTGTTCTAGATCTTATAAATCCGTTTTTATCTATTAAAGCAAAGTTTCCTGAATGTTCAAACCCACCGGATGCCGCTTGATCTTCTGCGGTATACAAATTGAAACCAAGATTCGCTAAATTATAAATAGCATCGCGATCTCCTGTCATTAAATTCCAATTCGGATTGGTAATCTTATATTTTTCTGCGTAAGCTTTTAAAACCTCAGGTGTATCGTGACTTGGGTTTATGGTAAAAGAAGCTACTCCAAAATTATCTATCGATTTAAAACGCTCCTGAATTTGAACCAAATTCTGATTCATTATTGGACAAATGGTTGGACAGGTTGTAAAGAAAAATTCAACAACATATACTTTTCCTAAATAGTCGGTATTAGAAATGGTTTTTCCGTCCTGATTTGTAAAACTAAATTCAGGTACTTTTTTAGCGTCACCGTTAATCTCTAGAAACATTAATTTATCATCACTAGAAAAATGATTATCTGGCGTATTGCTCATTCTGTCACTACGCGTCACATCACCATTTTTAATTCTATCTACTATTTTAGGAACAAAAATAATTCCGAAAACTAAAATAATAAAGGCAATACCTATGTACGAATAATTTGTTTTACTACTCATCTGTTCCTTTTAAATCGTTTGCTCTTCTGGATGTGGAATCGAAATTTCCTTTACGTTTTTGGCGATACTCTGTAAATAGAATTCTTACATCTTCGCTCATTTTATTTTTTATATCTGCTACTTTTATAGCATCGTATGAGAACTTAGAATAAGCCGCAGTTTGATTCGCCAACTCATTATCGCTTCTATCGTCAAAACGCCCTCTTAAATTTAATTCTTTATCTATAATAAAAACATCGTCGGTTGCAAAATTGGCATCTAACGTATCAGGCACATTTAAACTGTTGTAAACGGCATGTATTGCATTTGGAGACCCGTATATGAAATGCCAATACTTAAGCTCTTCATACTGCATTAATTCTATTTTTAATTCCTTGGCTTCTGCTTCGGAACCTTCTGGAAGTATAATTACAATTTGAAAGGTTTTAAAACCTTTAAATTTATCGTAGACTAGTTCTTTTAAATTTAAAGCTGTAGTGCTTTTTTCTAGCGGATGTTTCCCGAAGAATCCAACTACTGTTAAATGATCTTCAAGAAGAATGTCATCATCAGTATCTGAAGTAAAACCGTTAAGGTCTGTAACATTAGAGTTTAAAATATCTAATGTATTATAATGATGTTCTGCGGGATACAAAAACAATAAAAAGGTTACTGGAAGGAAAAACAAGATACCGATTACCGCGTTTCTTTTTATTCGTTTTGCATTCATAAATTGGGATTTGAGTAAAAACTTGAAATCAAATTTCTAATATCGTGCAAAAATAAAAAAGACGGTTTAATAAACCGCCTTTATACTTTGATTTAACACTAAAAGTGTGTTAAAAGTCGTGTGTTATGTATCCAGATGAATATACACCTTCGATATATGATCCTTCTTTTAATAATATAAAAGTTAAATAACAGATTAAGAATATTGTTGTCCAAACAACAGCACGTCTTAATCCCGGAGCTTCGTCTCTCATGTGCATGAAATCCCAAGTAATGTAATATGCTTTAACAATGGTTAAAATGATGAAAATCCAGTTTAAAATTTTCATTCCAGCAAAATACC
Organism: Formosa sejongensis; assembly: GCF_033447105.1. NCBI lineage: Bacteria > Pseudomonadati > Bacteroidota > Flavobacteriia > Flavobacteriales > Flavobacteriaceae > Formosa > Formosa sejongensis. The sequence continues at coordinate 202,325 of NZ_JAWQUN010000001.1, read as the reverse complement.
CCATTAAGAAACCTGGCTTGTAAATACCTAAAACAACTTCTACAGCTGTAATTAAAGATAACAAAATTAATACACCCCAGATTTTATTGGTGTTGGACTTAAATTTAATTGCCCCTCTAAATATTTCTAATTTATGTGCGTGTGCCATTTTTTTGAAAATTATATCTTAATATTAAACTAGGTAGAAGAATGTAAATACAAACACCCAAACTAAATCTACAAAGTGCCAATACAGTCCAACTTTTTCGACCATCTCGTAATTCTTTCTTCTTTCGTAAGTTCCAACAATAACATTAAAGAAAATGATAATATTTAAAATTACACCCGAAAGTACGTGAAAACCGTGGAATCCTGTGATAAAGAAAAAGAAGTCTGCAAAAATAGGCTTACCATATTCGTTTACAACAAGGTTTGCACCTTGCACAACTAATTTTCCATTAGCTTCTAACTGTCTTAAAGATTCAGATCTTGATAATACTGTTTTATGTCCTTCTGCTGTTAAAAGCTCTGTTCTAACTAAAATGTTATCATTCGCTTTTAAACCGTTGACAACTTCGTTAACTGTATATGCAGGAAGCGTACTCTCGTCTACAAACCAAAGTCCATCTTTATTTTCATGTTGTATTCTAACGTTATGATCTGAAACTGCAAAATCGCTAATTGCAACGCGATTTCCATCGGTATCTACAAATTGAAGTAAATTACCAGAGCGAGTTTGTACTGCACCATATTCGCCAGTAATAAATGTTTTCCATTCCCAAGCTTGAGAGCCAACGAAAATTAAACCACCAATAATGGTTAAAAACATATAAATAGTTACTTTTTGTTTGTTTAAATGATGTCCTGCATCTACAGCAAGTACCATAGTAACAGACGACATAATTAAGACAAATGTCATAAAAGCAACATAAATCATTGGTAAATCCTGACCATGCAAAAATGGAACGTGCGTGAACACCTCATCTGCAATAGGCCATGAATCGATAAATTTAAATCTTGAAAATCCGTAGGCTGCTAAAAAGCCTGTGAAAGTTAAGGCATCGGAAACGATGAAAAACCACATCATCATTTTACCATAACTTACGCGAAGTGGTTCGTTACCACCTCCCCAAGTTTTACCTTCTGTTCCAGTATTTACAACTGTAGTATTCATATTAATTATTTGGTTTTATGGTTAGTCAAAAATATACAAATTATTTATTTAAAGAAATATAAAAACAAAAAGAGGTAAACCCATAGGAAATCTACGAAATGCCAGAATGTCGCAGCGAGTTCAAACCCGAGCATATTCGTAGGACTATACTTTTGTTTAAAATGATTATAAATTACAACAATTAGGCAAATTAGCCCAACAATTACGTGTAGAATATGCATTACAGCGATAACATACACATAAGACATGGTTATATTACTCGTTGGCCCGGTAAAATTATACCCTTGTTCTATAATTTCTTTGAACCCTACGAACTGATTAAAAATAAATGCAATCCCTAGACCTAAAGTCACGAATAATAGTAAAGTTGTGGCTTGTCTACTTCCATTTTTAAGTGCTTGTTTAGCAAAATAGAAAGACACACTACTTAATAAAATTAAAATTGTACTAATTAAAAATGCTTGCGGCAGTTGAAAATCTGTTAACCAATCTGGTCGTTGACTACTTACAATAAATGCACTTGTCCACCCTGCAAAAGACATGATTAAGGAAATAATTCCGAACCAAAGCATGACTTTTTTTGCTCTGTTTGTTTTTTCTTCTATTGTACCTTCCGTTAAATCCATATTATCTTAAAAATTTATCTAGTACGTAAATAATTTGAATTAGTGTAATATACGACACACTTGCCAACATTAACTGTTTTGCTGCTTGGGCCGTCATTTTCTTAAATAAAACAATGGCGTAATATAGCATTACTAATCCGAATAAGAATACTATTACGGCTGCTAATGGTGTTAAAAACAATCGTCCAGTAACTCCAAATGCTGGTATAATGGATACTAGAATGGTCCAAACGGTATACAATATAATTTGTACCGCTGTTCCTTTATCTCGTTTCCCTGTTGGCAGCATGAAAAAACCACCTTTTTTGTAATCGTCGAATAAAAACCAACCTATTGCCCAAAAATGTGGGAATTGCCAGAAAAATTGCCACATAAACAATACGCCTGGTTCTATACCAAAATTATTTGTGGCTGCAACCCAACCTAACATAAACGGTATAGCGCCTGGAATTGCTCCAACAAATACCGATAAAGGTGTTTTTGTTTTTAAAGGTGTGTACACACAGGTATAAATAAATATGGAAATCGCCCCAAACATCGCTGTTTTAGGGTTAATTGTATATAAAACGACAAGACCTGAAATTGTAAATATAGTTGCTATTATAAACGCTGTATTTACAGACATTCTTCCTGCTGGTACGGGACGATCTTTAGTCCGATCCATTAAAGCATCTAAATCTTTCTCTATAATTTGATTATATGCGTTAGAAGCACCAACCATAAAGTAACCTCCAAAGGCTAATAATACCAAGGTTTTAAAATCTACAGTATCAACGCCAAGTAGGTATCCAGTAATTGAAGAAAACACCACGCTTAAAGACAAGCGCATCTTTGTGATTTCTTTAAAATCTGAAATTAAGGAATGTGTCTTTACAGACTTTTGTGTACTACTCAAGGTTTGGATTGCTTATCGCATTAATTAAAGTGCGCAAATATACTTTGAAAAGTTAATTCTACAAATCAAAATACCAATTAAATAGATCACTTCGTAATCCGACTGTAAACCAAACCGTACTACTGTTATAAGTTGTTGCTGTTGTGGCATCTGGATTAAAATTTCTGTAACTAATATTAGTAAATAATTTTAAATTTGTTGCAGGATTAATTAGATATCCCGCTTGAACTTCTGCATTTACTGTTTTTGTTTTTATCCCCTGCCCTATTTTAACACCCGAATCATATGGTCTATCGTTATAATCTCTGTAAATATCACCTCCATAACTATAACTATCCTCCGCTGTATCATAATCTATTCCTCTAACACCAAAGATTAATTTACCGTCTGCAAACCAACGCTTATAATTGTAACGCCCTATTAATATGAATTCTCTAAAATTAGCACCCCAAAGATGAGCAATAGGTTGATTATAATTTCCATAATTTAAGATAATAGTATTATGAGAATAGGTATACGGACGCACTTGATTATATTCTGCTTGCAGCATTAAGTTATCAACTTTAAAGGCATTATAATATTTGTACCCTAACTGATATCCGAATTTATTTTTCCAACTCTGATCGCCTGCAGAAACATGACCGGTAGAAAACTCATCAATTATAAACTGACCGTAAAAATTCATATTATCGTTCAGTTTATATTTCGAAGTAAATCCTAAGATAGCATTTCCTGCGCCTTGACCTGTTTGAAACTCTACAGCTCTTAAAAATATTATCGGATTTAAATAACTCACATCAAAACCTCTATCATTTGTATCTGCCCAAATTACGGACTCAAATAATCCAATATTAAGACGTTTGCTTACATTTAAACTTAAATAATGGCTAGACATATACTTTGTAAAGTAGGTTTTATCTACAGTTACTTCTGGGCGCACATCTTTAAACCAAGACCACGTACTAGTATACTTAAGCTTCCAAAAAGACACATTAACTTTTAAAAATGGAGTTGGCACAGAGACATCACTCACTAATAATGAACGGTAACCATCTCCTATAAAGTTTTTACCTTGACCGAATTGTAAGTTTAAGAATTCTGCAGGGGAATACGACATATAAGCTTCGGCAACTGGATAATCGAAAGCATCGTCATTGTATGCTTTTGCAATACCGCGTCCAGGCACTATTGCGGGATCCGAACCTGCCGGATTCAAACTTTCTGCATAGGTATTGTAATACTGAGCAAACCGACCTTGACTTTCGTAAAATGACGTGTAAAAAGTAAAATGTTTTCCAAAACCTCCTTGAAAAACAATTCCTCTCGTATTGTTGTAAGTATAATTAAAATCTGCTTCGGTATCTTTCCCTACTTGTAAATCGAAAACAGGATCTAGTAAAAACCAATAGTTTTCACCTTCTACTTCAGCGAGGTGTTCGTTCCAGAATTTCCTCCCTAACCAAGTAGATACATCCTTCTTTGTTTTTTCTTGTTCAGCTTCAAAATCGTAATAATTATCAACATCCGCATACAATAACGGTTTAGATGCAGTATGACTATTTGTTCCGACCAAATTAATATTCCTATCAAACTTAGCGTAATAACTATGGCTAAGTGGAATATTGAGCGTGCTCTTGAATTGTTTTTTAGTATTGAATTTAACTGATTTATTAATACTATCTAATTCGTTTTTAACACGACTATCTATAGGGTTTACTGCTGCTACCGGGGTTGCAACTTGTGTTTGCTCTGGATATGGAGTTAAAGGAATACCTATAGTTACTGAATATTGTTTAAATATTGGGTTCCCGTTATAGGTTGCTGGTTTAATATTAGGAAGCAAACTAAATATACGCCTTGCTTCTTCTTGAAGTGAATTGTATACGGCATCTGTATACAATACTTTAAAGTGACCTGCTTTATCAACTTCAAACAGAACAACAAGATTCCCTGTATAATGATCACTAACCACCTCTTCTGGCATTTTAAACGCATCATACACAAAGTTGTAAACAGTTTTATCGAAACACGCCTGAAGGTCTTTAAAAGCAGTGGAATCGCATTGTTTAAAAACTGGAGGTTTCTCGTAAAAATCGGAGTCTAATTGTGATTGTTGTGCAAACTGCAATAGTGGTATAATAAGCAGTAGCATTACAATTAATCTTTTCATATAAAAATAACGGCTGATAGTTGAGGCTCGAAAGGTACTATTTTTTTAATTACACTAAAATTAAAAAAATCCATAGCAATAAAGCAAAAAAAAATCCCGATACAATTGTATCGGGATTTAAATATATAAACAATATTAAATTTAATCTTGTACTTGGAATACAATAGGAAGTGAGTAAGGTACAATTACCGCTTTTCCACGTTGCATACCTGGCTTCATTTTTGGTAATTTATTAATTACACGAGAAGCTTCTTCTTCTAATTTTGGATGCGGTGCTCTAGCACGTACACCAACAATATCTCCTTTTTTATCAATTTTAAAGATAACGTTAATACGTTGTCTTCCTGATAATCCTAATTCACCAGCTAAATCTGTATTAAAGTTTTTACCTACGAATTTTGATATTTTTTCAGACATACACTTTTTCTTCGCTTCGTTGTTTCCACTTTCACAACCAGGAAAAACAGGTACGTTTTCAATAATTGAGAAAGGAACCTCTACATCTTCTTCTATTTCCTCTACTTGTACGTCTTCAACTTCTGCAATTTCTTCTTCTTGACTTGTTTCTGTAGACTCAATTATAGTTTCTTCAACCTCAGCCTCATCTTTTACAACTTCAATAACTTCTGGAGCAGCAGGTGGTGGTGGTGGTGGTGGTGGTGTTTTTATTTGTTCTGTAATTAAAACTTCTTCTTCAAATTCTTCATCCATATTAACCATACCAATATCGATGGCCTCTTTATCGTAAGTTTTGAAATTAATTGCAAAATTGGTTAAGGCTAACATCATTGCTAAACCAATTGCAAAGTATAATGCACTGTTACGTGCAACGTTTGCTTTAGGGTTTTTCTTAGGTTCCATAAATATATTGTTTTCAAGAATGCTAAAATAACCATTTATTTGGCAAAAAAGCAAACGTTTATATTAATTTAAATTTAGTTTTATTCTTAATCGTTAAAATTAAGAGCATTAAAATTACACCAGCACTATTTGCTAAGATGTCTAAAACATCAAACTGGCGGGTTTCTGTTAAACTACCTTGAAGGTATTCTATTAATACTCCGAAACTTATTGACACTAATCCCGTTGTTAGTAGTGCTTTGGTTAATGGCCACTTATAACCATGTTTGAATACCATATACCATACTAAACACAACAAACAGTATGCCAGAAAATGAAACACTTTATCGCTATTCTTTGGGCTTCCTTTGGTAATATTACCTAAATTAACTAAACTTAGAGTAGCCAAAGCACTTGTATATAAAATTGCGACGGGTATTAGTAACCGTTTTTTAAGCACCAACTAATGATTTATAATCCTGATCAGACAATAATGTATCTAATTCTGCTGGGTTGTTAAATTTTAATTTAATCATCCAACCATCTCTATACGGATCAGAATTTACTAATTCTGGTTGATCTTCTAACCTATCGTTAAATTCAATAATCTCTCCAGATAGAGGTAAAAATAAGTCTGAAACTGTTTTTACAGCTTCAACTGTTCCAAAAACCTCTTCGATATTTAAAGTTTCATCCAAAGTTTCAACTTCAACATAAACAATATCTCCTAACTCGCTTTGCGCGAAATCAGTAATACCTATGGTAGCAACGTCGCCTTCAATTAGAACCCACTCGTGGTCTTTTGTGTACTTTAATTCTGCTGGAATATTCATTATTTTATATTTAAATTAGGTTTAACAAATGTATTTATTCAAGTCCGAATATCAAACTTAAATGATCTAATTACCAAAATTATAACGCATAGTTAATCCAGTACTTAATGTAGTTTGTGGAAATGCGGTAGATATTGCATATTTAGAAAACGCATAATCGAAATAAAATATGGCAGATAGATTTTTACTAAAGGCATAATCTGCTGTGTATTTTAATCCCCAGATGGTTTGACCTGAGGTTACTTGATTATTATCTAAATCTAAATATCTAATTATGGTTTTATTCTCTCTTAACGACAAATCTGCTTTCATGTTAATATCACTAACAATGGTTTTAGTTGGACCAGCTAGTTTAGATTTCATTCGTACATCTTTTATTCTATAACCTAAACCTATAATATATTCGAATCCTGAAATTTCTGTCATTAAATTATTATCGAAACTTAAAGAAAGCAATCTATCTTTTCTAAGTTCTGCTAGGACTTTAATAGAGTTTTTCATTTCGAAATCTATACGAATTAGCGGACTAAACATTTCTGTTAAGTTAATATTACTATATAGATTTTCATTTTTATAATCGCCAGACTGATTCAACACATCGGCGGGTTGTTCGGAATAATCTAATGTGTAATTTATCGAATTATAATCTAAATTGGTAGTAAACTGATTAATAGTATATGTTGAACGATATCCATGACTTAAAGAGAATCTTCTGAAATTCTGTTGAAACCATGCCATTTTCATGAATCCTGTATATTTTAAATCCCAGTTTGGCAACGGCATACTTCTAAAAGCCCCCAAGCTCTCTTCTTCTGCATTTTTTCCTTGATAGGCAGACAAGAATGAGGGCAATAGCACTGCCTGACTAGTTTTTCCGAAACCTAAAGCATAACCGGTTATGTCTCCATCTTCAAAGTTATCTGGATTAGACATGTCCACACCTGCATTCTGTGCCAATCGTCTAGACACGGTTAATCTATTTGCACTAAAATCATTAAATGCCTGAGAACCTGCTTCATCACTTTTCTCGAAAGCGGTTTTAATTATTATGCTCGAAATACTAAAATTACCGTAAGAATTTGGTGTTAATGCCTGGTATTGGTAATCGTTATTTATTTGATTTATAACGTAATTTTCAGTAAAACTTTCAGAATATAATCGGTTGAAAATTAAATCAATTTTTAAATCATTTACGGGTTCTAAATTTGCAGAAATATCTAATTGTGTATTATGCGTTTCTGTATATTGTTCGTTAAAATCTGGATATAATGTTAACCATCCATTGCTTGCAGCTAATTCTCTAACATTGTCTTGAATCCCTAAAGTATAACCAAAAGTTGGCTTTACCGTTCCTAAAAATCCTGGCGTTTGTAAATAACCTGGCAGATAGGTACCGCTACTTTCCTGGTAATTAAGCTGAATACGTTTTACCATAGTAACCAAATCGATTCCGGCATTTACCCACCCATTACTTTTGCTACTTGGTTGTGGTGTATTTGCATTCCCATTACGTTGTGATGCTTTTCTGCCTACTGGTTTTTTAACTAACCCTAAAAATTTGTAGAGCTTGTTCATATCCATAGTTGTATTCAGATTATTTATGTTCGCATTTTGCACGGTGTTTCCTAAATCGTACGTCTGCCCATCTACTTCTAAATCGCCATATAAATCAGATCCTTTTTGCCATTGAAAATCTCCGGTGTAGGAATATGATGCTTGTAAAAAGCTTAAAAAAGGAATCTTATATAAAGGTAATTCATAATTAATTCCTAGTTGTTGGTACTGACTGTTTGGGGATCCCATATCGAAGAATCCATTCCATACATTTAAATTAGGATCTTGTTCCCCGTTTATAATGTTATCCTGAAAATAGTTTCTTACAATATTATTCTTAGACGTTGTAAAATTAACTTGGAGCGCACGTGTAATATTATAACTAAAGGTATACTGAAAATCGAACGTGTAATTACGACGATATAAATCTTCTAAACCAATGTTACCCTGAGTAAGTTCGACTTCTCTGAAGCGTTGTTTATTAAAATTTCTTAAAATATTTGAACTCACCGTAAATGTTGTTGGCAAATAATTGAAGTTAAAATCTTTTAAAATTTTCCAATATTTACCAGTAAAAATAGAATCGTTTTTCTTGAAAGGTTCAATAGATTTTGGTGTAAAATTATAGGCATAATTAGCCCCCAATCTTACTGTTTCATCTAATGAATTTTGAATTTCGAAATCACGGTGTTCTACTTTATTAAACGAATAGTTAAGAGTAAAGTTTTCCACATCGTAAAAACGTGGTTTCGATTCGGTCGTTCTAATTTTTCTTACACCAATAAAATTGATGCTTTTCCTCTTGGTATAATTTTCATTGACATTTAAAACAGAATCTTTATTATTCGTATTATCTAAAATAGCATCCAATTCTAAATCCTGATAATATTCATCGTATTTAGGTGTAATAGTTTCTTCGCTTTGCCCAAAATTAAACGGTACTTGTACACCCCACTTTTTAGGTAGTAATTGTCCTAAATTTACGTTAGTTACTAAATCATATTGCACAACATCTTCTAAACTACGTTCACTTGGACCTTGTTCTATCGTCCCAAATCCAGCTGTACTTTGTCTTCCAGTAGCACTAACGCTTGCAAAATCGGCAATATTACTATCCATACTTAATATTGCTGCCCAACCTCCATCGTTATCCATATCGGATAAACGTAATTCGTCAAACCAAAACACACCACATTGTTCGTTAGATGCTCCGTTTTTTATACCTAGCATTAACGTTCTAACATCTCCAAAATTCGGATTTCCTTTTATTCCAATACGTTGTTGTCCTAAAACATACCCACTATATTGATCGGTTACTAAGTTTAAATCGGTTCCTACAACATCATAAAACGTAGGGTCTTCGTTTGCCAAAGTTCCATTTGCTAATCCTATAGATTTAATTTGTTGAAGCAAATCTATCGCTAAGTCAATTTCATTTTCTTCTGGCCAAAGTTCATCTCTAGACGTGCCTTCACTTACTTTTAAAGGAACTTCAATTTGATAATAATTCTGAGTGATATCGTTTCCTATCCGAATAAAGGCAACAGGATAATCGTGTAATCCCGAAACACCATTGTCTTCGGCGTGTACAAACATGCGCAGACGTTTATATTGGCGCATATCTAAACTAATATTTTTATAAACACCTCTAGAATCCTCTTCTTCTAAACGGCAAACGTTTACCACTAACGATTGCTCGTTTTGCTGTATAATAGTGTTGTTATTGTATAACTCTTCTGGTTCTACACCTGGAGGCGATTGGTAAATTCCATCGTTCTCTAACGTACTAATAACACCAACAGAAAATTCAGTTTCCGGATCGTCAGGCGTAACATCGTTATCATCTAAAGCCAAAGTATAACGTCTCCAGTCACTTCTTACCAAATCTAAAGTTCCAAAACGGAATACCGTAGGTTCTTTAAAATCTTTAACATACATACGGGCAAAACGTACCGATCTTAAATCGCTAATACCACCAACAGGTATTGCTCTATCACTAGAAACAGGAACTCTAAATTGGTACCATCTTACATTTATAGTTTGCCCATTTGGTAATAATCTTGGTTCTATTTTAATATCTTTAATATAATCTCCTAACGGATTTGAAGCTGGAATATTTCCTAAATCACTAGAGTCGTCCGGTAGGTTTTGAGGTGTTAAATCTAATTCGTATTCGTAATAACTATCAATCGTGTTCATGGTATTATCACGATTAATATCTTCCACATCTGGTTGTGTTGTAGAGCCTCTATCTGTATCTGTAAAGGTTTCTGGAGAGTTACCTTCTACACCATTGTAATATTTATAACGTTGAAAAATATCACCAGTTGTATTTAAATAGTATATATAATTATCGTTTGATGGATCTGGTCCAAAATCAATTCCGAATACCACACCTTCTTCGGTATCGTTATAACCATCGTAACCAATATCTTGATTTGTTCGTTCTGTACCTTCTGTATCGAAAGCATAAACTAAAGATTGATTTTGGGGTACAACAGTTCCCCATTCTGTAGTTGGTAATAATGAAGAATTTCCATCTTTTGGTAATCCATTCTCATATTGCTTTCTACCATCTTTAATAATATCTTCAGAAATATTTCCTAAGTTAAAGATTAACTTCCCTCCAGGGTTTGATTCGTTATCCTGAAATGGATCTTGTAACCAAAACTCGATATATTCAACATTGGCTTGTTCAAAATCGGTAGACGTTAATGCTCTAGTAATCCCCGCCCAACTTTCTTCTGGATTTGGAATAAAACCACTTTTTGTATTTGGATCGAAGTTATAAGGACCTCTTTCTTCCGGGTAATAAGCTAAATCTAAGGTATTTAATACGGTAGATTGCCCTTGTGCAATATCTTGTTCTGGAAATAATTCTTGTATAAATACACGACTTGTATATAAGCCAGACATTTCGTTGTCGGACATGTCTGACGGACGCTGACTAGAATAGAAAATAGGGTCGATTATATACCAGTTTAACATGGCACGTTGATAACCATTTTGAATTCCGTTTTGGTCTGCGCTGGGATTTATTGCCGTATTTAATCCTAAAGGTCTACTCGATAGAAACCAAGGTTGCTGTGCCTTTAAAGAAATAGAATTCTGAGACCCATCAAAATCATCTATATAAGCGGTAGATTCCCCATCAAAATCAGTTCCTTTTGGAGCGCCAGGTTTTAAATACGCAAACTCTCCACTAACAGAAAGATTAGACGGCACATCGGTATCTATATTCGGCAATTTATTAACTAAACGCGTTAAAAACGGTACCTCGGTAGAATAGTTTCCATTTAATCCAAGAATCGTATTGTTTATGGGTTCTGAATTATAGTTTGCTTTTTGAGTTATTGGCCGTTCATTTAAACTTAACAAAGTAGCTCCCAAAACAAATTTATCGCTAAACTGATGTTCTACATTTACTGCCATAAAACGTTTGGTTTGCTGTCCAAACACCGAGTTATTTTCAGTTGAAACTTGTATGGGTGTATTTGAAGCTTTTAAAGCTTCATCTAAAATCTGAACTTGACCTAACTGATAATTTACAGTATAATCTATACCTTCTACTAAAACTCTACCACCGGCGGTAACTGTAACAGATCCTCTAGGAACATTGAAGGCTCCAATAGAAATCCCCTCGCCTCCTGTAGATTTATAATTCCCTTTTAATTGAAATTTATTTTTGTCGGCATAATCTAAAGCCTTTGTTTTGGTAACCGCATACAACTCATTAAATACATATTTTTGCTGATTCGCGTTATATGAATTTGGGTCGTCATAATCTTCAAATTCTGTAGGTATATCTAATACATCGAATAAATATCGACCAAAAGGTTCTGTTTTTGTGAATATAATTTTTCCGTTTGAAGAAATTACAGTGATGCCATCTACATAATCGAAAAAACCATCTCCACCAACCTGAGGATCGCCATTATAATTTAATTTATCGAAGTTAAATAATCGTAATAAAGGCACTTCTTGAATAGATTCCCCTTCGAAAGTTGTTCCAAAATCTCCATTTACTGGATTTATATAATTTAAAGGAGAAGCTTCTGTATAAAATATATTTAATTTAAAATCTTCCTGACTTAATTGATACGCTCCCGTATCATAAATGTTTTTCATCATCAGTTGCCAAATCGGCTCATTTACATTTGTGATTGGGCTTTTAAGTAGTTTTAAAATTAAGCTATTATTGGTAACTACTGTTTGCGAATCGTCACTTTCACTTACATCTGTAGCATCAATACCATCGTTTGCGAATTCTCCAACTTGATATACTTTTCCTCCAACGGTAAACTGAAAAGCTACAGCTAGTATTTCATCACTATTTAATCGCTGATTTAAGGAAATATATCCCAATTGTGAATTTAAAAGATATTCTGAGCCTTGAACTAATTTTTTAGCATTTTCAAGTTTCCCATAATCGTTTCCTTCACTTGTTCCTGGAACCAAAATTCCAGATTGCACCGTTGCAATATCTCTTACTGCCGATGTTAATTGCGAATTCGCCTGTCCTATTATCAAAGGATCGTAAGCATTATTTCCATTATCTGGATACGCACTAGGACTTGCAAAAACATTAACTGCAGAACCTATTAATAGAGGATTTGATTCTCCTAAATCCTGAAAACCGACTATATTCCTAACATTATCCGTAGTATTAGTTCTGTTGGTAATCCAAGCTTCAATACGGGTAATTTGAATATTTGTATTTATAAAAGGGTAATTTATAAGAGAGGCATTAAATTTTTCTCTAAAATATTGTGCTAAGAAAAAGTGACGATTCTCATCATAATCTCTAGCAAATAATTCAAACTCTTCTAAAGTCCCACCTCCTTGTGCAACAACCGTATTTGTCTCCGATTTTTGTTCAGAAAATACTGCCGTTACCGTTGTTTTACCAAATTTTAATTCTGTTTTTACACCAAATAAACTTTGTGCCCCAGAAATTAACGTACTATTTAAGGGCATACTTATATTACCAACTTCAATTTTCTGAATAATATCATCTTCCGTTGGTGTGTAATCCAATTTTATTAAGTTCTGAAAATCGAATGTAGACTGGGTATCATAATTGGCAGTTACTTGTAAACGAGTCCCGACCTTACCAAGCAAACTTAGACTAATACGCTGATCGAAATCGAAACTAAAATTACTTCTATTACTAGGTGAAAATGCTGGATTATCTTGTTTTGAAAATAACACACCTAAATCCATTTCTACAGAACCTTGCGGAATAACTTCAATAGTACTTCCTCCAAAAATAGATTCAAAAAGGCCAGATTTTACATAAAATTCGGGAAGTAAATTTTTCTTTCCTTCTTCTGCTCCTGCCTTTTTTCCATCGAAAGCATTAATTTTTTGCTTGTAATACGATTTTAAATTTTCGGCTTGCACCAACTCTTCAAACTCTGATGGTGTTAAAATAATAGGATAATTAATATTGAATTCGCCAACAGATTCTGTATAAATATAGCGATCTGTAAAGGCATCGTAAGTATATCTTGAAACAATACTTATAGGATTAGCCATGTTTATACGACCTAAACTATGACCCGTCTTAATACTATCTTGTGCTGCTATTGGTACTGCTTGAGCAAATGCGCTTGCACTTACTAAAAACAGAACAAAACAAACAGCATATGTTTTTATTGTGAAATTAATAGCGTTAAAGTGAGTTGTATTCAAAATCTATTATAAATTTTTTAAAGCTTGTTTTATGATGGTTTCTACAGATGCATCTGGATCTGCCTTAACAATTTTATCGACAGCGCGCTCTGCTTGTTTCTTAACAAAACCAAGAACTTCTAAAGCAGATAACGCTTCATCTTTGTTGGTATTGTTTGTAGACATAGAAACTTCATCAATATCGTAAATCTTTAAAACTTTATCTTTTAAGTCTATTATAACTCGTTGTGCTGTTTTTATACCAATTCCTTTTATGGATTGAATTAAAGCAACATCTTCTTTAGCGATACCTTCACGCACTTGTTTAGGTGTTAACGACGATAACATAGTACGTGCCGTTCCTGCACCAATACCACTTACAGAAATAAGTAACTTAAACATATCGCGTTCTGCAATAGAAGAAAACCCATACAAGGTATGGGAATCTTCTTTCACTAAAAGTTGAGTAAATAATTTTATATGTTCCTGATCAGGAATTTGTGAATATGTGTGAAGAGAAATGTTTAAAAAATAGCCCACACCATTACAGTCTATAACGACATCGGTGGGGTTCTTTTCTACCAATTTCCCATGTATATGTGAAATCATTAGCTAATTTTGTTATAATTCCAAATGTAACATTTTTTTTCACATTTTAAATCATTGTCTTCTAAGCATTGCTAATTAACGTTTTCCCTTTTGTTGTGCATCTACAACTGCAATAGCTGTCATGTTCACAATTTCGTCTACACTAGACCCTAATTGTAAAATATGAACGGGTTTGCGCATCCCTAACATTATTGGTCCAATAGACTCTGCATTATTCAACACTTTCAACATTTTATAAGTGATGTTTGCTGCATCTAAATTCGGGAATATTAAAGTATTTACTTTCTTTCCTGCTAATTTAGAGAATGGAAAAATTTCTTTAAGCAAATCACTATTTAGGGCAAAATCAGTTTGTACTTCTCCATCTACAATTAAGTTTGGATATTGTCTATGTAAAAACGAAACGGCTTCACGTATTTTCGCAGCACCTTCATTATTTGAGGATCCAAAATTTGAATACGACGTCATTGCGATTACAGGTTCTAAACCAAACATTTTTACCGCCTGAGCCGTCATTCTTGCAATGGTTGCTAAATCTTTTGCTGATGGGTTTATGTTGATTGCGGTATCACTTAAAAACATTGGTCCGCGTTGTGTCATCATGAGGTTAGTAGTTGCTACACGAGTTGCCCCTTTAGCCATACCAATAACTTCTAACATGGGTTTCACTACTGTAGGATAAGCTCTAGAGAACCCTGAAATTAAGGCATCTGCATCGCCTTCGTTAACCATCATTGCAGCGAAATAATTACGCTCACGCATTAAACTTTCTGCAGAATATAATGAAACTCCTCTACGTTTACGTTGCTCCCAATAGACTTTTGCATAACGCTTTTTACGTTCTTCCTCTTGATCGGATTTTGGATCGATAATTTCAACTTCAGCATCAAACTCAATCTCATCCATAAGTTCCTGAATAGTTTCACGACGACCCAATAAAATAGGAATTGCGATTCCTTCTTCAAGTGCAATTTGAGCAGCTTTTAAAACTTCAATTTTATCAGCTTCAGCAAAAACCACACGTTTAGGATTCATTTTAGCACGGTTAAATAATAATTTTATCAATTTATTATCTGTACCTAAACGGCCTTCTAGCTCTGTTACGTAAGCTTCCCAATTTAAAATAGGTTCTTTTGCAACACCACTTTCCATAGCTGCTCTAGCTACGGCTGGTGGAATTTTAGCGATTAACCTTGGATCGAATGGTTTTGGAATAATATATTCTTTACCGAAAGTTAAACGCGTTTCGCCATAAGCGATATTTACTTGTTCTGGAACAGGTTCTTTAGTCAATTCGGCTATAGCAATAACTGCTGCCATCTTCATTTCTTCGTTAATTTTTGTAGCACGAACATCTAAAGCTCCTCTAAAAATAAAAGGGAATCCCAGTACATTATTAACTTGATTAGGATGGTCGCTACGTCCTGTAGCCATAATAATATCGTCTCTAGTATCTATCGCTAGTTGGTATTCTATCTCTGGATCTGGGTTTGCCATAGCGAATACAATAGGGTTAGCTGCCATAACTAACAACATGGCTGGAGTAACAACGTCTGCCATAGATAAACCAATAAATACATCGGCATCTTGCATGGCATCTGATAATGTATGTAAATCGCGATCTGTAGCAAATTCTGCTTTCTCTGAAGTTAAAGTATCACGATCCTGACGAATAACACCTTTACTATCGCACATTACAATATTCTCGCGTCTTGCTCCAAAAGCTTGATATAGACGTGTACATGAAATAGCTGCTGCTCCTGCACCACTAATAACTATTTTAACGTCTTCAATTTTCTTTTCAGTAATTTCTAAAGCATTAATTAGGGCTGCAGCCGAAATAATTGCTGTTCCATGCTGGTCGTCGTGCATTACTGGAATATCCAATTCTGCTTTTAAACGACGCTCGATTTCAAAAGCTTCAGGAGCTTTTATATCCTCTAAGTTAATTCCTCCAAACGTTGGAGAAATCATTTTAACTGTTTGGATAAATTCTTCAACATTTTCAGTATCAACTTCAATATCGAACACATCGATATCTGCGAAAATCTTAAACAACAATCCTTTACCTTCCATTACTGGTTTTGAGGCTTCTGGACCAATATTACCTAACCCTAAAACGGCTGTACCATTAGAAATTACGGCAACCAAATTTCCTTTGGTTGTATATTTATATACGTTGTCTTTGTTTTTTGCTATTTCTAGGCAAGGCTCTGCTACTCCTGGCGAATAAGCCAAAGCTAAGTCTCTTTGGGTAGCATATTTTTTGGTTGGAACGACTTTTATTTTACCAGGTGTTGGCTTGGCATGATATATTAGTGCTTCTCTTCTCTTGCTTTGTTTGCTCATAATTAAAATCATTGTTGACAAACAAATGTAAGTATCCTATGTGTTAAACTCTAATCTAATTTTTACGAAAACGATATAGTTTTATTAATTTATCAATATATAAGCCTATGAATAAAAATACTGATATTTAATTAACAATAATTGCAAAACACTTAAAAAAACCAATTCAAATCAGACTGGTAGATGTTGTGCGTTTTACATAAAAATATTAAAATACATCAAGAAAATATTTTAAAAGACAACTTTACAAGCTGTTTTTATCCTATTAATTAAATAGAAATGTAAATTAAAAAATGGTGCGTTAAGCGGTTTCGCAAATTAGTTTCAAGGAGATATATCCCCACTTAGGATTTCCTTTTTAAGTGTATAGGAGTAGATCTTTTTACTCCATAATGTTAGTTGAAGTAAAAACCTAAAAAAACAAAAAGCCTTAGTATATACAATGTAAATACTAAGGCTTTTTGTTTTTATAATTGATTATCTAAGCCTAATTATTTAAGACTTTAGCGCCTTCTGGTTTAGAAAAGAAATTATCTTCTACAGTAGGAGAAAAACTCATATCAGTAATAATTATATCTGTAACATACTCTCCTAATCCATCTTTACCATCGGCAGACATATAGGTTTTAAAGCCAGTTGCTAAAACAATACCATCTACAGTAGTTGTACCTTGAACAACAGTTATTTTTTCTGGAGTATGTCCACCATTTGGAAAATACTCTGTATAAGAAACAATGTATTTAAAAGCATCAACCAAATTTGTTTGTGCATTTATATACAAAATATAATAATCGTCTGGAGCAGATCCAATACCTGCATCATAAGTCGCTTTAACAACTTTATGTAATTCACCTTTAAATTCTTGCTCTGGTAATAACTCTAAGTTTACACCTTCTCCATCTAACACAAAAGGTTGTCCAGAGAAATACAATGGTGTTAACGCCCAAAACTGAGTATCGTAAGTAAACGACGTACTATCTTTAGCTTTTATCCAAGCTTCTTTTCCATCCCATCCATACATATCCGACGGATCTGAAATGCTGTTATGTCGCGCTTTATTACTCCACGTATCTATGGTTTGATAAGAATCTCTAACACCTTTACCACTTAATGGTTGGTAATCAAAATGCATAGAAAAATAGCCATTAGAATACCACTGCTCTAAACCACCATGAGCTTCTAGTGCACTCCATAACACCTTACCTGCTTCAGTAGCATTAAGTCTTTTATTTGCTGCCTCTACTCTTTTTTGAATCCAAGAATCTGGAATATTGTATTCTGAATTAATAGTTTGAATTTCTGTATCAACTATGGATTCTTGTTTGCTAGTCTCTTTACAAGCCACAAAACTTAGTACTAAAAATAAACCTAGGAGTTTATATGTTATCTTCATTATATCTTTGTTTAATTAATTAGGTCGTTTTAGACTTCTAAACTTTCAAAAAACAGAAGAAAATTATGGTAAAAAGTCAATATTGCGCTTTAGGCCTGTAAACTTGGTGCGTTTTACAGCCGATTTTCTAAAAAGTTCATAAAAAACATCTTCGGTAATTTCTATCCAATCTTTTTTAGTCATGCTTAACAAATCTGGATGTGGATTAAAAAGTGGTTCGTTGTGAGGTTTCGAAAATCGATTCCATGGACACACATCTTGACAGATATCGCAACCAAACATCCAATCTTCAAACTTCCCTTTTTCAGTTTTTGGAAGCTGATCTTTTAATTCAATTGTAAAATAGGAAATGCATTTACTGCCATCTACAACATAAGGTTCTGTAATAGCCTCTGTAGGACAGGCATCGATGCATTTTGTGCATGTTCCGCAATGGTCTGTGGTAATTCCATCGTAGTCTAGCTCTAAATCTATAATAAGTTCGGCAATAAAATAAAAAGACCCGACTTGCTGTGTTAGTAAATTACTGTGTTTCCCTATCCAACCTAAACCAGATTTTGCTGCCCAAGCTTTATCTAGAACAGGAGCAGAGTCTACAAAAGCACGACCGTGAACCTCGCCAATTTCTGATTGAATGGTGTGAAGAAATTCTTTGAGTTTATCCTTAATTATAAAATGATAATCTGTGCCGTAAGCATATTTTGAAAGTTGAAACGTATCAGCTTTCTGAAGGTCGTGTGGAAAATAATTCAACAGTAATGAAACTACAGATTTTGAACCTTCGACTAATTTAGTTGGATCTAAACGTTTATCAAAATGATTCTCCATGTACTGCATTTGTCCATGAGAATTATTTTTAAGATAACGTTCTAAACGCGGCGCTTCAACTTCTAAAAATTCTGATTTACTAATCCCACAAGACAAAAAACCGAGGCGCTTGGCTTCGGTTTTTATAAGATTTGTATATGTAGTTCTATTATTCATGCAAATACAAGTTGTAATTGAGTTTAGTTATCTAAAACAATCCACCTTGAACAGTACCTTTTGTACGACCTAAATGAAGGTAAGCAGCTTCGGTAACTTCACGACCACGAGGAGTTCGCATAATAAACCCTTGCTGAATTAAAAAGGGTTCGTAAACTTCTTCAATAGTTTCGGCACTTTCACTTACAGCTGTTGCCAAAGTTGTAATACCAACAGGGCCACCTTTAAATTTATCAATAATAGTTGTTAAAATCTTATTATCCATTTCATCTAAACCATGGGCATCGACATTTAATGCTTTAAGTCCGTATTGAGCAATGGCTAGATCGATAGAACCGTTTCCTTTAATTTCTGCAAAATCACGAATACGACGCAACAACGCATTTGCAATACGAGGTGTTCCACGACTTCTACCAGCAATTTCTATAGCAGCCTCGATATCCATAGGAACATTTAAAATTTCTGAACTACGCTGTACTATAGTCGATAATAATTCGGTTGAATAATATTGTAGTCGGCTACTAATACCAAAACGGGCACGCATTGGCGCCGTTAATAAACCAGATCGTGTAGTCGCACCTATAAGCGTAAATGGATTTAAATGAATTTGAACGGTTCTGGCATTTGGACCAGATTCAATCATAATATCTATTTTATAATCTTCCATAGCCGAATATAAATACTCTTCAACAATAGGACTTAATCTGTGGATTTCGTCAATGAATAACACATCTCTTTCATCCAAATTAGTAAGTAATCCCGCTAAATCACCTGGTTTGTCTAAAACAGGACCTGAGGTCACTTTTATTCCAACACCCAATTCATTAGCCAGAATATGTGCTAAAGTTGTTTTACCAAGTCCTGGAGGGCCATGAAACAGTGTATGATCTAGTGCATCACCACGACGATTTGATGCTTCAACAAAAATGCTAAGATTCTCTAAAACCTGATCTTGACCAGCAAAATCATCGAATGATAAGGGTCTTAATGCTTTTTCAACATCTACCTCTTCTGGTGAGAAATTATCTTTCTCTGGATTCAAGTTTTCGTTCATAATTTATAAAAAAACAAAGTAAATCATTATTTAAGTCGATTGAAAGAAATAGAACAATTATCTAAAACGCCAACCGCTAGTATTCACGCTAGACTCTAATTTATGCTCTAGTGTATCATCTAATTTTGGAAAAAAATTAATACCCGTTTCTGCTTCAATCTGATCTACAGAAACCACATAACTTTTAAGAGGCTGATTTAAATTCGGTTTATTTGGAATTAAAAAAGCGATCATTTTAGATGAATCTCCATTGTCCTTAAAGATAATCTTATAAAAATAATTAGGCACAGAAACCGAATCTTTTCCAATAGTTTTTAAATCATCTCTTAAAACACCTCCAGTTACCACATAAACATCGTTATAAGATTTTGCCCAAGAACGTACTGTTTTCTCTAAATCATTCCAAATGCCTGCATTAAAATTATGATTTTGAGGCGAAATATTACTCGTTAAAAAGGTTTCATTATAAGAGTCTACAGATTTTTTTCGATCACCTGCTGGACATAAATGACCTTTATCGTATCCTGAATTTTTAAAACTTCTCCAATCTGCAGATTTGGTTTTTACTGCTTTATCTTCACTAAAGTATGGCCTTTTTCGCTGCGTGGATACTATATCTGATTTCTGTAAAAGATAAGCAACCCATTCTGCTTGCTCATGTTTTTCATTATAAGACAACGTATAATCGTTATGAAAAACAATAGCACCTGTAGTTGAAGTTGGCAAATAATAAGCATTTTCTTTTTTATCTCGAAAATCTACTTCAGGATAAGATGTTTCAATAGAATTAGATTCATCAGTTTTTAAATACTGTTCATAAGCAAAAACCCCAATAATTAAAAAAATAGCAATGATGGAAAAAAACTTCTTCATATTATAATTAACGAATCTAAAATATACAGAAAAAGCCTTTTCAAACAATATGAAAAGGCTTTTTATTATGTTAATGAATTACTATTAATGATGTAATTCTTTTTCTCCTTCTTTCATAGGAACATTCTGTGGAACGAAATCCACATCATGCTCTGGGTTACTATAATCGTAAGCCCAACGGTAAACAACAGGAAGTTCTCCTGGCCAGTTTCCGTGAATATGCTCTACAGGAGTAGTCCACTCTAAAGTAGTCGATCTCCATGGATTCTGTGTTGCTTTTTTACCAATAAAGATACTAGCAAAGAAATTATATATGAATACAATTTGGAACACTGCTCCAATAATAGCAAATATTGTTATTACTTTATTCACATCTGCTAAATCATCGAATAATGGGAAATTAGAGTTTGTATAATAACGTCTTGGTAAACCAGCCATACCTATAAAGTGCATTGGAAAAAATACCCCGTAAGCACAAACTGCCGTTACCCAGAAGTGAATATAACCTAAGTTCTTATTCATCATACGTCCGAACATTTTAGGGTACCAATGGTAAACCCCTGCAAACATTCCGTAAAGCGCAGATATACCCATTACTAAGTGGAAGTGAGCAATAACAAAATATGTATCGTGAACGTTAATATCTAAAGCACTATCTCCTAAAATAATCCCTGTTAAACCACCCGTAATAAAGGTAGAAACGAAACCAATAGAGAATAGCATTGCAGTGTTCATTTGTATGTTACCTTTCCAGATTGTAGTAATCCAGTTGAAAGCTTTTACAGCAGAAGGAATCGCAATTAATAAAGTTGTAAATGTAAATACAGAACCTAAGAACGGATTCATACCAGACACAAACATATGGTGACCCCATACAATAGTTGAAAGGAATGCAATAGCCAAAATTGAAGCAATCATTGCACGGTAACCAAAAATAGGTTTACGTGAATTGGCAGCCATAACTTCGGAAACTAATCCCATTGCAGGTAAAATTACAATGTATACCTCAGGGTGACCTAAGAACCAAAATAAGTGTTCGAATAATACAGGAGAACCACCTTGGTAATGTAAAACTTCACCTTGAATAAATATATCTGATAAGAAGAATGATGTTCCAAAACTTCTATCCATAATTAGTAATAAAGCAGCAGATAATAATACTGGGAAAGACACTACACCAATTATAGCTGTTACAAAGAACGCCCAAATTGTAAGTGGAAGTCTAGTCATAGACATTCCTTTTGTACGTAAATTTATTACAGTTACTATGTAATTTAACGAACCTAATAAAGATGATGCAATAAATAATGCCATAGATACTAACCAAAGTGTCATACCCATACCAGAACCACTAGATGCCATTGGTAAAGCAGATAACGGTGGATATATTGTCCAACCTGCTGCTGCTGGTCCTGCCTCGACAAATAAAGACGATAACATAACGATACTAGATAAGAAAAATAACCAATAAGACACCATATTTAGGAATCCTGAGGCCATATCTCGTGCACCTATTTGCAATGGAATTAATAAGTTACTAAACGTACCACTTAAACCTGCTGTTAATACAAAGAATACCATTATGGTACCATGAATTGTTACTAATGCTAAATAAATATCTGCATCCATAACACCTCCTGGAGCCCACTTTCCTAATAATGCTTCAAATAACACATTAGGTTCTTCTGGCCAAGCGATTTGCATACGGAACATAATAGACATAAGGACTCCAATAATCCCCATAAAAACTCCAGTAATCAAATATTGTTTAGAGATCATTTTATGATCTGTACTAAATATATATTTGGTTATAAAAGTTTGTTTATGATGATGTCCGTGGTCGTCGTCGTGAGCGTGAGTATCTGCGTGTGCTGACATAATCTATTTTCGGTTTTTTAAGTCTTGTTGATTGAATTAATTTACTACTAACGAATTTTTGAAAATCTTTTGCTCTTTAATCCAAGCATCATATTCTTCTTGAGTTACCACAATAATTTTCATTTGCATATTATAGTGCGATTTTCCACAAATCTTATTACACAATAATAAATAATCAAACTCATATGGGTCTAAAGCGTCTTCACCTTTAGCAACTAAATCTTTACTGTTTTCTACTCTAATTTCGTTAATACGTTTTACTTTTTTGGTCATTTCAGGAGTCTGACGCATTTCGGCAGTAGTAACTGTAGGCGTAAATCCAAATTGTGTTACCATACCAGGAACACAGTTCATTTGTGCTCTGAAGTGAGGCATGTAAGCCGAGTGTAATACATCCTGAGAACGCATTTTAAATAATACAGGTTTACCAACAGGTAAATACAATTCTGAAGTGATAATATCGTCTTGCGCATTAGGATCAGATTCATCTAAACCTAAGATGTTAGCTTTATCGATATCAATTAATCTAACATTCGCTTTACCTAATGTATTATCATTACCACCGTATCTTGCTTTCCAGTTAAACTGTTGTGCGTATAATTCGACTATTAATGGATCATCATCTTCATTAACATTCATTATACTTGTCCAAGTAAATAATCCGTAGATAATTAAACCTGCTAAAGTGATTACAGGAATTATAGTCCAAATCATTTCTAAGGTATTGTTATCTGCAAAAAATAACGCTTTACGACCTTTTTCACCTTTGTATTTAAAAGCGAAATAATGAAGTAAAAATTGAGTTATGGTTTGCACTACAAAAATAAGGACTAAAGAGATAATCATAAGATTATCAATTTCAGGACCATGTGCAGAAGCTGAATTTGATAATAAAGGTAAATCTCCCCATTTAACAAAACATACTATTGTAATGATATAAATGAAGGCCAAGAATGCTATCATTAAATAGGCATTGATGGTATTATCTTTATCTGTAGCAACTTGATTGTTTTCGGATAACCCAATTTGAGCCAAATCGAAAATCTTAACCATCTGCCAGATGGCTAT
This sequence comes from Formosa sejongensis, assembly GCF_033447105.1. NCBI lineage: Bacteria > Pseudomonadati > Bacteroidota > Flavobacteriia > Flavobacteriales > Flavobacteriaceae > Formosa > Formosa sejongensis. The sequence goes on along the minus strand of NZ_JAWQUN010000001.1, from coordinate 178,373 downwards.
TGTTATAAATACTAAAACTAAAATTATAAATAAAGCAGTCATACTGGTTGTTGTTGGTCTTTATATGTTACTGTAACTTCGTCGTTAATTAATAATGGAAATTTTCACTTTCCTTAACTAAAGGATTACGTTTTACTAGTAATGGTGCTTTAGTTAATGCTGTAAAAACTACAAATATAAACAATCCAGCAAATAATAGTACTGAACTTATTTCAGGAATTCCTATAAACCATCTATCTCCAACGGTTGCAGGCATAATCATTGTGAAAATATCTACATAGTGTCCGAATAAAATCACTAAACCTGCCATTACAACGAACCAAGGTAAACGTTTGTATGCGCTATTCATTAAGATTAAGAACGGAAAGATAAAGTTTAAAAGAACCATACCAAAGAATGGTAAGTTATAATCCTCTATACGTGTTATGAAATATGTTACTTCTTCAGGAATGTTTGAATACCAAATAAGCATGAATTGAGAAAACCATAAATATGTCCAGAAAATACTAAAACCAAACATGAATTTCGCTAAATCATGAATATGACTATCGTTAACCAATGGTAATAAACCTTTAGATTTTAAATAAATAGTTACTAATGCAATAACTGTTACGGCACTTACTATCATACTAGAAAAAACATACCATCCAAATAATGTAGAGAACCAGTGTGGGTCTACACTCATTACCCAATCCCAAGACATAATAGATTCTGAATAGATAAAGAATACTAAAAAGGCAGCAGAGATACGGAAGTTTTTCTTGAAATATCGGTTATCATCAGCATTGTCTTGAGCAATCGAGAATTTACGAGAAAAGTGTCTGTAAGCACACCAACCAGCGATAAATATTAAACCTCTAAAAGCAAACCATCCTATATTCAACCAACTTTCTTTTCCTTGTAATAATTTATCGTGAGCTACTACTTCTGGATCCATCCAAACAAATATGTTGTAATGTCCAATTGTACCAGATGCAACGGCAATTAAAAGAACGATTAAAGAACCCGGTAATAAATAAGCCGTAATTCCTTCCATAACTCTGAAAAGTACTGGCGACCATCCTGCTTGAGACGCATATTGAATAGCATAAAAAGCTAAAGCACCTAAAGCAATCATCATAAAAAAGAAAGCGGCTACATATAATGCAGACCACGGTCTATTTGCTAATTGATGTTGTACGTGTTCTGCATGTGCATCTCCATGATGTGCATCTGCTTCTTCGCCGTGTGCTGATGTTTCTGCATGTGTATCGTGAGATTCTGTTGCTGTAACTTGAGCAACATCGTGATCACCACCACCATGATGTGCAGATTCTTCAGCTAGCATGATTTTTACTTCATCTAAAGATTTATGAGACGACATAAAACCATATACTACCCCTAAAAATCCGATGATTATTAGAGCGAAAGAAAATGTTCTTAATTTATTTGAAAGTGTGTACATATCTATATATAATCTTTATCTAATCGACTTACTTTTCTAAATCTGCTTTTAGTTGCATAACATAAGCAGCTACTTGCCAACGTTCATCTTCTAACAATTGATTGTTATAAGAACCCATGGTATTTTTTCCGTAATAAATAGTAAAATAAACACTACCCTCTGTAATACTACGTGCTACGTCGTCGTATTTAGGAACTCCTAGTATTTTTTCTCTTTTTACTAATGTACCTTGTCCGTCTCCTTTAGTACCATGACAAATTCCACAATAAATATCGTATAATTCTTTACCGCTCTTCGCGTCAATTAAAGTTGAATCTAATGGATTCTTTAAGTTCTGTTTTGCAAAATCGTAACCTTCAATAGTATTAGGTATTTCGAAAGGCATATGCCCTCTAGCTACACTACCTACTGCAGGTAATTGAGCTTCTACACCGTTTCTAAAGGCATCACTTTCCATATATGTTTCGTAACCTACAGGTGCATACATGTTCGGCATAAACTGATAGTTTGGCCTACCGTTTTCTTGACAAGACACTGCAGATATTAAAACTACGGCTATTGCAAATATTTTTATTAAGCTTTTCATCTGTATGTATTAATGGGCTTTATCTACTAAGTTAATTTCTACTGCTCCTGTACTTTTTAACATTTCAGCAATTTCTGCTTCATTGTTATTATTTACAGAGATTTCCATTAAAAAATGATCATCAGTAGTTCTTGGGTCTGGATTTTCAGCGTCTTTGAAAGGCCACATTCTGCTACGTAAGTAAAATGTAATTACCATTAAGTGGGCTGCAAAAAACACGGTAAGTTCAAACATAATAGGTACGAACGATGGCATGTTTTCTAAATAACTAAAACTTGGTTTTCCACCAATATCTTGTGGCCAATCTTCAATCATAATGAAATTCATCATAACTGTTGCCACGATTAAACCAATACATCCATAAATAAAAGCGGTGATTGCCAAACGTGTTGGCGCTAATCCCATGGCTTTATCTAGTCCGTGAACCGGAAAAGGTGTATATACTTCTTCTATATGATGTTTTGCTAAACGCACGTCTTTAACGGCAGCCATTAAAACATCGTCGTCTGTATAAATAGCGTGAATAACTTTTGAAGATTCCATATGCTACTTTTAGTGTTTTGAATTATTAACTGAGGTTCCAGAAGTTCTAGAATCCGCACCTGTACCTACTAAACTATCTCCTCGTTCTCTAATATTTTTATAATATTCTCCTGAAGACTTTAAAATTGTCTTCACTTCTGCTTGTGCAATTACAGGGAATGTTCTTGCATATAATAAGAATAATACAAAGAAGAATCCTATAGTTCCAATAAATATTCCAATATCTACAAATGTAGGAGAGAACATTGTCCATGATGATGGTAAGTAATCTCTGTGTAACGATGTAACAATAATTACAAAACGTTCGAACCACATCCCTATGTTTACCACAATCGAGATAAAGAAAGAGAACATAATACTTGTTCTTAATTTCTTGAACCACATAAATTGTGGAGAGAACACATTAAAACTCATCATACACCAGTATGCCCACCAGTAAGGTCCTGTTGCTCTGTTTAAGAATGCATATTGTTCATATTCTACACCAGAATACCAAGCAATAAATAATTCAGTAATATAAGCTACACCAACTATAGAACCTGTAATCATAATTACAATGTTCATTAATTCGATATGTTGTACTGTAATATAGTCTTCTAAATTACACACCTTTCTCATAATAATAAGAAGTGTGTTTACCATAGCAAATCCTGAGAATACCGCACCTGCGACAAAGTAAGGAGGAAAAATGGTAGTATGCCATCCTGGAATTACCGAAGTTGCAAAGTCAAACGATACAATAGTATGCACCGAAAGTACAAGTGGTGTTGCTAAACCTGCAAGAACCAAAGATACTTCTTCGAAACGTTGCCAGTCTTTTGCTCTACCAGACCAACCAAAACTTAAGATTGAATAAATACGTTTTTGGAAAGGCTTAACAGCTCTATCTCTTAACATCGCAAAATCTGGTAATAAACCTGTCCACCAGAATACTAATGATACAGATAAATACGTTGAAATTGCAAATACATCCCAAAGTAATGGTGAGTTAAAATTTACCCATAACGAACCAAATTGGTTTGGAATTGGTAATACCCAGTATCCTAACCATGGACGACCCATGTGAATAATTGGGAATAAACCTGCTTGAAAAACCGCAAAAATTGTCATGGCTTCTGCAGAACGGTTAATTGCCATTCTCCATTTCTGACGGAATAATAAAAGTACTGCAGAAATTAATGTCCCTGCGTGACCAATACCTACCCACCATACAAAGTTGGTAATATCCCAAGCCCAACCTACGGTTTTATTTAAACCCCAAGTTCCAATACCAGTTGATATTGTGTATAATATACATCCTATTCCCCAAAGGAAAGCAATTAAGGAAATAGAAAAAACTATATACCATAATTTATTTGCTTTTCCTTCTACAGGTCGTGCGACATCCACAGTTACATCGTGGTACGACTTTTGTCCTGTAACTAAAGGTCTTCTAATAGGTGCTTCGTAATGAGACGCCATATCCTTATCTAATTATTTCTTGATTCGTTATTATGCTCCTGTTGTATTTCTCACTTTTGTCTGATAAATCACATTAGGTTTTGTCCCAACGTGTTCTAACAAGTGATACATACGATTATCTTCTTTAAGGTGTGCTACCTTACTTTCTTTGTCATTAACATCTCCAAACACCATCGCTCCACTACTACAAGCTGTAGAACAAGCGGTTTGGAATTCACCGTCTTTAACAGGACGTCCATCACGTTTAGCATCAAGAATAGTTTTCTGTGTCATTTGAATACACATAGAACATTTTTCCATAACACCACGAGAGCGTACTACTACATCTGGGTTTAATACCATACGTCCTAAGTCATCATTCATATAGTAATCAAATTCATCATTACCATTGTATAAGAACCAGTTAAAACGACGTACTTTATACGGACAGTTATTTGCACAGTAACGTGTACCAACACACCTGTTATATGCCATGTGATTTTGCCCTTGACGACTGTGTGATGTTGCCGCTACTGGACAAACAGTCTCACAAGGAGCATGATTACAATGCTGACACATTACTGGTTGGAAAGCAACTTGTGGATTTTCTGAAGGATCTTCCAATTCTCCAAATTCACTTAATGTACTTACTAATCCTGAAATATTATCTTTCTTTTCATCATCACCTTCGAAAGTTTCCTCAGATGAATAATATCTATCGATACGTAACCAGTGCATATCACGGCTTCGACGAATTTCACTCTTACCTACTACAGGAACGTTGTTCTCTGCATGACAAGCAATAACACATGCACCACAACCTGTACACGCATTTAAGTCGATTGATAAGTTAAAGTGATGTCCTATTGAACGATCAAACTCTTCCCACAAATCTACATCCGGAGAATCAACCGGTGTATCAACATGGTTTAATGATACCATTGCCATTGGATTCCACTCTTGCTTATCTTTAGTGTTAAAGATCTCTAAAGTCGTTTCCTTAATAATATCTCCACGTCCCATTAACGTGTTTTGTAATTGCACACAAGCAAACTCATGTTCACCTGCGACAGCACTTACGCTTACATTTTGAATGGTATTAAAGTTTTGGTATAAACCAAATGCATTTACACCTGTTTGCATTTCATCTTTTAATCCAGCAGTTCTACCATAACCAAATGATAAACCTACAGAACCTTTAGCCTGACCTGGTTGGATAAGAACAGGAACTTGCTCTAGTGTTACGCCATTTACGGTTACACTAGCATAACTTCCGTTTAAACCACCATTAGCTACATTTCTATTTATTAAACCTAATGCTTCTGCATCGGCTTTAGAAACCGTTAAATAATTATCCCAAGATGTTCTTGTAATTGGATCAGGAAATTCTTGTAACCATGGGTTGTTGGCTTGTTGTCCATCTCCCATACCTACTTTAGAATACAATACTAATTCTAAACCTTCAGATTTTGCTGATGCCACTAATGCTGAAGCAGCTGCTGTTCCTGAAATTTCATTAATAGTAAACCCTTTACTTACTCCTACTACAGTTCCGTTAGATACCGTTTTAGTTGAAGTTGTAGTTATATCTCCTTCTTTATCTTCATCTTTAATACCAACTCCTACAGCAACATCATGAATAATGCCTCCTGCCCAAGTTCTATCTTTACCTACTTCTACAGTTGTATTAGTCGTTTCAATAGTTTTATTAGATACACCATTAACTAATGCTCCAACAGAAGTAGCAGTAAATGAACCATCGTGAATCGCTTGATTGAAAGATTCACCACCTAAAATACTAGAATTCCATGTCTCTTTAATATAATCATGATAAGAAGCTGTACTTCCTGTCCAGAATAATAAAGCTTCCTGAAATTGTTTTGTATCGAATAACGGACGAATGGTTGGCTGCGTTAACGCATAATGTCCGTCTTTTAATTCTACATCACCCCAAGATTCTAAATAGTGAGGAGCTGCACCTAAATATTCTGTTTGAGAACCTGTTTCATCCGATTTCATCGAGAATGTAACAGCTAATTCTGTTTTCTTTAATCCTTCTGCAAATTCTGCTGCGTTAGGTAAGCTATATAATGGATTAACTCCACTCATAATAATACCACCAATACGACCAGCATTCATATCTGCTACTAATTGCGCAACTTCCTTATCGTTACCTTGTCTAATTAAAACAGGTACTTCTGGATTGAACGCTTTACTACGTAATGCAGCATTAATTTCTAAAACTAAAGCTTGTGCATTTACATCTTGTATTCCTGTAACAACTACACCTGCACTACCCGATTTTTTAAGCTGATCTGCTGCTTTTTTAACTGCTGCATCAATATGTTCTGGCAATGTTCCAGAAACTGAACTGCCAACGATATAACCATATAATTTGGCTAAAGCTACTTTTTGTTGACTAGGAGTTGAAGGTACACGTTTATCTGCATTAGCCCCACTTAAAGACATATTTGCTTCAAACTGATAATGACGAGACATTTTACCGGCTTTAGGAATACGACCTACAGAGTATCCTGCTTCATAACCACCACCTTGCCAATCGCCAATAAAATCTGCTCCAAAAGACACAATAGTATCTGCTTGTTCGAAATTATAACTCGCTAAAGCACGTCGGCCATATTTTGCTTGGTAAGCGTCTAAAGCAGCAGATTCTGAAATTGAATCATACACTACGTGACGAACATTACCGTATTTTTCTTTGAATGTATTTATTAATCTTTCTGTAGAAGGACTAGCAAATGTTTGAGTTAACAATACGATTTCTTTACCTGCACCACTTAAATTAGATAATTTAGAAGCTATCTCAGTATTAAAATTATTCCACGAAACAGGATTACCTCCTTTTAATGGACCTTGAACTCTTAAACTATCATACAATCCTAATACCGAAGCATTCACTCTTGCATTAGCATTTCCGTTAGTTTTAGCTAAGGAATTACTCTCAATTTTAATAGGACGACCTTCTCGTGTTTTAACTAAAACACTAGCAAAATCAAAACCATCTGCTATAGTTGTCGCATAATAATTTGCAACACCAGGAATAATTTGTTCCGGCTGTACGACATAAGGAATCGATTTAATAACTGGTCCTTCACAAGCTGCAAGCGATGCGGCTGCTGTACTAAAACCAACATATTTTAAGAAATCTCTTCGACTAGTAGAAGATGATTCAAGCGTTGCTTTATCACCTAAAAACTCGTCTGTAGGTATTTCCTGAACAAATTCGTTTTGTTTTAGCGCCTCAACAATAGAGCTATTTTCGTTTAGCTCTTCAACACTTTTCCAGTATTTCTTGTTTGATGACATATTGTATAATTGAATTACTTCTTAAATAAATTATTAATAATGACACTTACCACATTCTAAAGCACCCATTTGCGCAGCTGTAAGCTCCTCAACACCGTACTTTTTAGATAATTCTTCGTGGATTTTTGTATAGTAATCGTTGTCTTTAACTTTTACGTTTGTATCTCTGTGACAGTTAATACACCATCCCATTGTTAATGGCGCATACTGATACATAACTTCCATTTCTTCTACAGGACCATGACAAGTCTGACACTCTACACCTGCAACAGTTACGTGTTGTGAGTGATTAAAGTAAGCGAAATCCGGAAGATTATGAATTCTCACCCATTTAACGGGTTGAGTTTCTCCTGTATATTTTTGTTCTACATCGTCCCAACCAACAGCTTTATACAACTTTTGAATTTCACCATCGTAAAACTCTTTGCTGTGTTCTGGCGTGCCTGTACTTTCTGCTACTTCATAAATAGACTTATGACAGTTCATACACACATTTAATGATGGAATTCCTGATGTTTTACTAACTCTAGCTGAAGAGTGACAGTATTTACAATCAATACCATTATCACCTGCATGAATTTTATGAGAATAATGAATTGGTTGCACTGGTTGATATCCTTGATCTACTCCAACCTGCATCATATAACCATAAGCGTAGTAAGCTCCAACTAAAAGCAACAACACAACAGTTACTAACACTAAGAATTGATTTTTAGCAAATGCTTTCCAAATTGGCAAACGCGAAGATGCTTCGACTTCAATACCTTTAGCTTCTGCAAAACGATTTAATGTCTGACGCACTAATATTAATGCCATTGCCAATAATGCAAACAACAAAACGAATGCACCTAAAATAATTTTATTAGAAATACCATCACCTTCACCACTTGCTTTTGAAGCACCTGCAGCAGCAGCTTGAGGTACCGGAGCAGCTTTTTGTTCAGCTGTGTAGGCTAAAATATTATCTATATCCTCATCTGATAATTGAGGAAATGCTGTCATCGGAACATTATTGTACTCACTAAAGATTTTATTAGCGTAAGCGTCTCCAGACTTAACAAGTCCTGAACTGTTACGAATCCAAGCATGGATCCAATCTTTGTCAACGCCCTCTTCACTTAAACGCACTTCGATATCACGTAGCGCAGGTCCTGTCATTTTTTTATCTAATTGGTGACATGCTGCACAATTAGAGTTAAACAATGCTTTTCCTTTAGCCGGGTCGTCTTGAGCCGAAAGAGAGGTTGTAAACGCAAGTAAAATAACTATAGCTAAACGAAAGATGTTTTTGCTTAATTTACGGTGAATCACCTGTTTCATATTGTTGGTTGAATTAACTTCTTAACTTTGGTATAATCTCTTCACCTAAAACAGATGAAAAAACAGTCATAAAATTTGGAACAAAAATAACATTAAAAGTGGATTCAGAAAACGTTAGAGAAGTGTTAAGAGTAATTTAGATGAGTTCTAAATAAAAAATCATAATATCTTTACGCGAAATACTTTTACATTTGCACCAAATAACTTGAAAATGAAATTATTGAAAATAAAGCTTATTGCATTCACTGGTTTTTGTGTATTAACGCTAACTACAAAAACTTTTGCTCAACAAGGTAATGTGACCATTAATCAAAATGATAAGATTATAAAACTTCTTGATATAAAGAAGGAAATGGACAAAGATGAGAATGCTACAGACCGTTTTAAGGTACAAATCTATTCTGGTAACCGCGCAACTGCAGAAGAGTGGCTAGCGAAGTATAAAGGCCAATTCGACCAATGGGAAGCGACTTTAGTTTACGAAACTCCAAATTACAAAATCTGGATTGGAAGTTACAGAACGCGTCTAGAAGCAGATCGTGCTCTTAGAGAAATAAAAGAAAAATATCCTAATGGATTTATCTTTCAACCAAAAGCTAAAAATTAAATTGTATTGCATAAAAAAGGCGACCAAATGGTCGCCTTTTTTTGTACTCGTATTAAAATCTATTTAAGTTTCTTTTTCACTTCTACTTCGTGGAATGATTCAATTACATCGCCTTCTTTAATATCATTGTAGTTTTTAATTTGCATACCACAATCATACCCTTTAGACACTTCTTTAACATCATCTTTAAATCGTTTAAGCGACGCTAATACTCCAGTGTAAACAACTACACCATCTCTAATTAAACGCACTCCTGAAGTTCTGATGATTTTACCGTTTGTAACCATACAACCTGCAATACTTCCGATTTTAGATACTTTAAAGATTTCTCTAATCTCTGCTGTACCTGAAATTTCTTCTTTAAGTTCTGGAGATAACATACCTTCCATCGCATCTTTAAGATCATTAATAGCATCGTAGATAATTGAATATGTACGGATGTCTATTTCTTCCTTATCTGCCATAGTTCTGGCATTACCCATAGGTCTTACATTAAATCCTATAATAACAGCATCTGATGCAGACGCTAATAATACATCACTTTCTGTAATGGCTCCAACACCTTTATGAATAATATTAACTTGAATTTCTTCAGTCGTTAATTTCTGGAATGAATCTGTTAATGCTTCAACAGAACCATCTACATCACCTTTAAGGATAATATTCAATTCTTGGAAATCTCCTAATGCAATACGACGACCAATTTCATCTAAAGTAATATGACGTTGTGTACGTACAGATTGCTCACGTTGTAATTGAGCACGTTTTGTTGCAATTCGTTTTGCCTCACGTTCGTCTTCAAATACATTGAATTTATCCCCGGCTTGTGGTGCACCATCTAAACCTAAAATTGATACTGGTGTACTTGGTCCTGCAACTTTAACTTCTTTTCCTCGCTCATCATGCATGGCTTTTATTTTACCACTGTTTTTACCAGCTAGTACATAATCACCAATATTTAATGTTCCTGCTTGAACAAGAATCGTTGATACATAACCACGACCTTTATCTAAGAAAGCTTCTACTACTGTTCCTGAAGCAAATTTATTTGGATTTGCTTTAAGCTCTAATAATTCAGCTTCAAGTAATACTTTTTCTAATAATTCTTTTACTCCTGTTCCTACTTTTGCAGAAATATCGTGAGATTGTATTTTACCACCCCAGTCTTCTACTAATAAGTTCATTTGTGCTAGACGTTCTTTAATCCTTTCTGGATTAGCTGCTGGTCTATCTATTTTGTTAATCGCAAATATAATTGGCACACCCGCTGCTTGAGCATGGGCAATCGCTTCTTTTGTTTGCGGCATAATATCATCATCGGCAGCTACAACAATAATTGCTAAATCGGTAATTTGAGCTCCACGTGCACGCATGGCTGTAAAGGCCTCGTGACCTGGTGTATCTAAGAAAGCGATTTTTTGTCCGCCTTCTAACTGAACTCCGTAAGCACCTATATGCTGTGTAATTCCTCCTGATTCTCCTGCAATTACATTTTCCTTACGGATGTAATCTAGTAATGAAGTTTTACCGTGATCTACGTGACCCATTACCGTAATAATTGGTGCGCGTTCTACTAAATCTTCTGGTCTATCTTCTACTACTTCTATATTGTCTTCAAGATCTGAAGTTACAAACTCTACTTGGAAACCAAATTCGTCTGCAACAATAGTAAGCGTTTCAGCATCTAAACGTTGGTTCATTGTAACCATCATACCTAACGACATACAAGCCGAGATAATTTGTGTTACTGAAACATCCATCATAGTGGCTACTTCACTCGCAGTAACAAATTCTGTTACTTTTAAGATTTTGCTTTCTACTTCTTGTTGATCAAGATCTTTCTGACTTTGTTCTCTGTGATGATCTCTTTTATCTCTACGATATTTAGCACCTTTACCTTTACTAGATTTACCTTGAAGTTTTTCTAAGGTTTCTCTAACTTGTTTTTGTACATCTGCTTCGCTAGGTTCTTCCTTAACTAAAGGACGTCTAACTTGTCCTGGTCCACCTGGTTTTTTACCTTTATAACGATCGTTAGCAGGTCGTGATGGTCCACCTGTAGTACCTCCACCTGGCTTAGTATTCGTAGATTTATTATCGCCGGGTTTACTTATACGACGACGTTTTCTTTTAGCATTATCTGCTCCAGGTTTAACTACTGGTTTCTTTTTAGGCTTATTAAACTGAGATAAATCTATCTTTTCCCCAGCAATTTTTGGCCCTGAAAGTTTTTGATATTGCGTTTTTAAATGTTCTTCTTCAGGTGGTTTCACCTCTTCTGATTTTGGAACTTCGGCTTTTGGAGCTTCTTTTTTTACTGGCTGAGTTGCTTTTGGCGCTTCTGCTTTCTTAACCTCTTGAACAGGTTTTGGAGAAATATGAGTTGGTTTAGCAGGTCTTGAATGAGGAGTAAAAGGTTTTGGCTTGTGTTCTACTTTTGGAGTATTTTGAACTTTAGCTACTTCCTGCTTAACAACAGGCTTTTCTTCTTTCTTCTCTGGTATCGGCTCAGCTTTTACAACTGGCTTTTCCTCCTTCTTAACTTCAGCTTTAACCTCGTCAGCTTTAACCACTTCAACTTTTGGAGTTTCTACTTTAGGTTTAGCTACTTCAGCTTTTGGCTGAATAGGTTCTTCCTTTTTCTCCACAGGCTTAGAAACTTCTTTCGGTTTTGCATCTAAATCGATCTTACCTACTTGTTTTGGGCCTGAAATTGGTGATTTGGCTTTTACTACAGCTTGCTCCTTCTTAGCTTCTTCTTTCTGTTTAGCTTCAAGTTCACGGTCACGTTGCTCACGTAAGGCTTCTTTTTCCTTCAGCTTTGCTTCACTTACTTCCTGAGAGGCCACCTTCTTATTCGCATCTGTTTGAAATTCGCCAGAAAGCACGTTGTAAACTTCCTGAGAAATTTTAGTAGTAGGACGCTTATCGATGTCGATGCCTTTAGATTCTAAAAAATCTACTGCACGATCGATAGAGATGTTTAACTCACGTAAAACTTTATTTAATCTTGTTGTTTCAGCCATAAATTGCCTTTAATATACTCCAAATATAAGTTATTCTTCAAACTCTTCTCTAAGAATTCTAATAACTTCGTTAATAGTTTCTTCTTCTAAATCGGTTCTTTTCACTAAATCTTCAACATCTTGTTCAAGAACACTTTTCGCTGTATCAAGCCCAGCTTTGCTTAACTCATCAATAATCCACTTATCAATTTCATCAGAAAATTCTGTTAATTCAACATCTTCTTCTGCACCTTCTCTAAACACATCTATCTCATAACCAGTTAATTGACCAGCTAATCTAATATTATGTCCACCACGTCCAATGGCTTTACTTACTTCTTCAGGCTTTAAAATAACTTCTGCACGTTTGTTTTCTTCATCAATTTTGATTGAAGTCACTTTTGCTGGACTTAACGCTCTAGTGATGTACAATTGAAGGTTATTAGTATAATTGATAACATCTATATTTTCGTTACCTAATTCACGAACTATGCCATGAATTCTAGACCCTTTCATACCTACACAGGCACCAACGGGATCTATTCTATCATCATAAGAATCTACAGCTACTTTTGCTTTTTCACCTGGAATTCTTACTACATTTTTAACAGAAATTAATCCGTCAAAAACTTCAGGAATTTCTTGCTCAAATAATTTTTCTAAGAATAAAGGAGATGTACGCGACATAATAATTGCCGGCTTGCTTCCTTTTAATTCTACATTTTCAATTATCCCTCTTACATTATCTCCTTTACGGAAGAAATCTGATGGGATTTGTTTTTCTTTTGGTAAAATGATTTCGTTTCCTTCATCATCTAACAAAATTACAGCTCTATGACGAATATGATGTACTTCTGCTGTATAAATTTCTCCAATTAAATCTTTAAATTGCTTATAGATATTGGTATTATCATGTTCGTGTATTTTAGAAATTAAATTCTGACGTAATGCTAAAATAGCACGACGACCTAAATCTATTAACTTAACTTCTTCAGACACATCTTCTCCAACTTCAAAATCAGGCTCGATTTTACGAGCAGCACTTAATGAAATTTCTTGATTAGGTTCTTCTACTTCACCATCTGCAACAACAATACGGTTTCTCCATATTTCTAAATCACCTTTATCTGGGTTTATAATAATATCAAAATTATCATCGTCTCCAAATTTTTTCTTTAAGGCGTTTCTAAAAACATCTTCTAAAATCGCCATTAACGTTACACGATCTATTAATTTATCGTCCTTAAATTCTGAAAAAGAATCAATTAACGCAAGATTTTCCATAACTCTTTTGAATTAAAATTTAATCATCACTTTCGCTTCTACAATATCGTTATAAGAAATATTCGCTTTTTTCTGAACAGTAACTTTACCTTTACCTACTGGTTTAGGCTCTCTAGCTTTCCATTCTAAAACTATTTCGTCTTCATTAGCGTCTACCAAAACAGCCTCAATAGTGTCTGTTTGCGTTTTAACCTCTAGTGTTCTTCCTATATTTTTAATAAATTGTCTGCTTTGCAACAAAGGAGACGCTGCACCTGCCGACATAACTTCAAGTGAAAAATCTTGTTCTTCTCTATCTAAATTATGGTCTATAGCTTTACTAATAAACATACAATCCTCAACACTCACACCCTCGTCTCCATCAACAATAACCTTAATCGTATTGTCTTCGGATATAACTAAACTTATCAAAAACAAATCATTTCGTTCTTGTAAGGCGTTTTCTAATAAATTCTCAATAGTTGTTCTAAACATTTTTTAGTATAAAAAGAGGGGACTCTGTCCCCTCGTATATTCTTTTTTCTTACAACGGGGCAAATATACAATTTTTTTATTGACAATGACAAGCTTTCAAATATCAATTTTTATCCGTATTTTTATATGGTTACTTAACTACAAAAAATACTCTTATGAAACGCCTATTAGTCCCAACAGATTTTTCTAAACAAGCTGAATTTGCTACCAAAGTAGCTGCCAAAATTGCTAAGATGCATAATTGTGAAATTTTCTTTTTACACATGGTTGAGCTTCCTATTGCCGAATTAGATAAAATGACTCCATCTTATAGCGAAATTCCTGAAGCTTTATTCTTTATGAAACTTGCAGCCAAACGTTTTAATGAAGTTCTAGCCAAAGATTATTTAGAAGGTATTACGATACACCATTCCATAAAAACCAATTCAACTTTCTCTGGAATTAATGATACAGCCAAAGAATTAGATATCGATATGATAATAATGGGGTCTCACGGAGCATCAGGTTTTAAAGAAATATTTATAGGGTCGAATACCGAAAAAGTGGTTCGCACATCTAATGTTCCTGTATTGGTCATTAAAGATAACGGTCAAGAATTTAAATCGGACGACATTGTATTTGCTTCAGACTTTCAATTTAATAGCATGCACACCTACAAACAAGCTGTGAAATTTGCTAAAAAATTCGACTCAAAGATTCATTTATTATTAGTAAACACACCTAACAATTTCTCATCGACCATCGATGCAGAAAAACGCATCCAAAGTTTTATTTCCGATTCCGACTTTACAAATTACACCATAAACATCTATAATGATGATACCGTTGAAAAAGGCATACTAAACTTTTCACAAGGTATTAATGCTGATATCATAGGTATAAGCACAACTGGCAGACAAGGTCTAGCACATTTCTTTAACGGAAGTATAAGCGAAGACATCGTGAATCATGCCATTAGACCTGTAATTACATTTAAAATTTAAAGTAAAAAAGCATTTTTGTTTTAAAGCTCCTAATCATCTTATGGTTAGGAGCTTTTTGTATTAATAGGTAAAACTAATATAAATTACGTTTAATGTGGTCCAAATCTACATTAACTACCACTTTGGAAAACATTATATTTAATTTGAAATTTTTATTTTTGTTTGACATAAAAAAAAGCCACCTAATTTAGGTGACTTTTAAGATATATTAAAAAAGAAATATTACTCTCCAATTAACGGTAAAGCTTCTTGCAACACTTGATCTGTTGAAGTTTGCACATAACGCTCAAATTGCAAAAACTGAGAAGCTGTCTTTGCTCCTAATGCTTTCTTTACTTTTTTGTAATACTTTTTTTGAAGTTTCTCACTCTTAGATCTAATTGAAAAAGATTCTTTTACAATAGCATCGGCTTGATCGTCGGTTAACGACTCATATTGCACAATGTATTTCTCTAAAAGAGATAAACGGCTATTCGATATACTATTACTCTCTAAAGCATATTCGTCATAAATTGTTTCAAAGGTCATTGCCTTTACAGCATCTAAATCTAAGAATTCAGCTAAAACTGTTTTCTTTTCAGAATTAAATAAATCTTTAAAAGCATCCAATTCTGCATTCTGAGCAGATAACTGGAACGCACATAAAACAGTTAGCACTAGTAATATTTTCTTCATTTTAATCTAATTTTTAAGTTATTGATTTAATAGTATAACGAAGATATCATATTATTAACTAAAAGAAAATTGAAAATTTAATTAAGATTTAGTATTCTTTCTATATAAATTAACCGCCTTTTGGAGATTGACCTCAGAAAACGTAATGAAGACACTTAGTAGTACCTAGTTCAGAACCAAAACACCCTAAAACAAAAAAAGCATCCCGATTTTCATAAGCATGAAAAAAGGAAAGCCTTTCATTGGTTTAACAACTTAAACCTTAGATAAACGCTAGGCTTATCTAAACAACACAACTACTTTTATTGCAAAAAAAAAGCTCCAATTGCTTGGAGCTTTTAGCAATATTGCGGTCTGGACGGGATTCGAACCCGCGACCCCCTGCGTGACAGGCAGGTATTCTAACCAGCTGAACTACCAGACCGTTGCGTTATTGCGAGTGCAAATATACATCCCTTTTTTAATTATTAAACTATAATTAGTAATATTTTTTATTCTTTATTATTTAGATGTCACACGATTATTACTCATCTCTAAAAACCTTCAACTTTTAAACCTGACCCTTAGATAATTGGTGTCTAAATAATTTTCATAAAGCACAATTAAAAAAAATAAGAAATATTGAATTCTTTGTTTTAGACAACCTATTATTATACTTAAACACAATAATTGATATTGATTTTAATAGAAATTAAGCTTAAATTAGATTTGAAACACCCTAAAATAAAAAAAGCATCCCGATTTTCATAAACATGAAAAAAGGAAAGCCTTTCATTGGTTTAACAACTTAAACCTTTAGATAAACTCTAGGCTTATCTAAACAACACAACTACTTTTTATTGCAAAAAAAAAGCCCCAATTGCTTGGAGCTTTTAGCAATATTGCGGTCTGGACGGGATTCGAACCCGCGACCCCCTGCGTGACAGGCAGGTATTCTAACCAGCTGAACTACCAGACCGTTGCGTTATTGCGAGTGCAAATATACACCCCTTTCTGAAATACACAAATAAAAATTAAACTTTTTTTAGAGTATTTTTTTTTACAAAAACTTAGACCGTTCTACCATAAAGGTAGTCAATATGTTATCGAAATTTTTATTCATATCTGCCTCCACATATTTTATTCTGTATTGTGCGCATTTTAGTTTTAATGCTTCAAAATACTTTAAAATTTCCCTTTCATAATTCTCTTTTATAGTCTCAGCATACACATTTATATGTGCACCCGTCTCGACATCTACAAATCGCTTAGGCGTATTGTCGAAATTAAAATGCATTTCTTTGTCTTTATCAAACACATGAAACAATACTACTTCGTGTTTATTATATTTTAAATGACGTAACGCTTCAAACAATTCGTCTTGTTTTACAGAATCCTGAAACATATCAGTAAACAAAACAATTAGCGACCGTTTATGAAGCTTCTCTGCAACATGATGTAAATAGGTATATGTATCTGTAGTTTTTGCTTTGGGCTTAGAAGCAACCACACGCTCTAATTCATTTAATAACATATGGTGATGCCTATCACTTCCCTTTTCAGGTGCATAATAATCGTATGCATTACTATATACACTTAAGCCTACGGCATCCCGCTGACGTTTTAAAATATGCATTATAGATGCTGAGGCTAAAGCTGAAAAGGCAATTTTATTTAATGTATTTAAAGTGAAATTTTGAAAATCTGGATAATGCATAGAACTGCTGTTGTCTATTATAAGGTGACAACGTAAATTGGTTTCTTCGTCGTAGCGCTTTGTATACAATTTATCGGTTTTAGCAAAAAGCTTCCAATCGATATGTTTTGTACTTTCACCTTGATTATAAATTTTATGCTCGGCAAATTCAGACGAAAACCCATGAAAGGGACTTTTATGCATTCCTGCAATAAATCCTTCAACAACCTGTTTGGCCAACAGTTCTAGATTAACAAATCCACCTACATGTTGTAATTCTTCTTTTAAATCCATGAATTGCTTTTAATACCAGTTATTTATTGAAATTATCATAAAATATAATGCTGAATTCATCCTGTATTCAAATTAGAAAAACAAGGCATAACCTAAGTCACTTTTTCTTTTTGCAATGAAGAAGGAAGGAAAAAGAGCCTTTTATTCTGATAATTTTTATTAGTAAATGATATATTCTTCCTAAAAATAAAAAAGGTTTAGCACTAAGCCAAACCTTTAATTACATGTTATATGTTTTAATGCTATTACAAAAGCTTATCGATAGCGTCTGTATAAGATTTTTTAGGAGCTACACCTACCTGACGTTCTACAACTTCTCCGTTTTGAAACACCAAAACAGTTGGAATGTTACGTACACCATATTTAGAAGCAAAATCTTGATTTGCATCAACATCTACTTTACCTACTACAGCTTTACCTTCGTATTCTTTACTAATTTCATCAATGATTGGTCCTACCATACGGCAAGGTCCACACCAAGCAGCCCAAAAATCTACTACTACAGGTTTGTCACTTTTTAAAACAGTTTCTTCAAAATTCGCGTCTGTTATTTCTAATGCCATTATATTATATTTTAAAAGTTCTACTTCTTATTATGCAAAATTAGTCAAAAATTTTACTAAACCTTACATGCTGACTATTTGTTTTATTTATTGCCTAATTGTCGTAATTGATGATTTCTTTTCAAGCTGAATTAATTCAATTTATAAAAAACCTCTTGTTCATCTAAAGCAAGTAATAATTCTTGCGAAATGGTTATTTTCTGCTTTCTGCTTACCATAGGAAGCTTTACTTTATCGTCTTGATCATACACCAAGAAATTTAGCAATTTTGTTCCTATATGCGCATCTAACAACTGTTTTAAATCTACTATTTTAGTATCTGTTAGATTTTTAATATTAAGTTGAATAGATAATTTTTTAGCATATTGATCCATAACATCGTGCAACAACTGAAAGCTATTGAACTGAATTCGTGGATCGCTTTTCTTTCCTGTATCTTTATTTACCCACCCTTCACGAACAAAGGTTTTTACATGAACGAAGCTATTTACCACAAAAAAGTGTCTGAATTTCAAATAATCTTCCCCAAATATTCTGAATTCATAACTATCAAAATAATCATCTATTGTGAATAATGCCCAACCTTTCCCTTGCTTACTTACACGGTGTTGTACATCGGTAACAACACCTCCAAAAGTCAATTCAGCATTTAAACAGGTTTCCAAATTCCTGAACATACTTAGGTTCGCATTACAGAAACTTTTCATTTCAATCTTAAAATCATCTAGCGGATGTCCCGAAATATAGATTCCAACAACTTCCTTTTCTCTTGCTAGTTTCTCCATGTTCCCCCATTCGTCTGCTGGCGGCACTAAAGGTTCTTCTATTTGCACATCACTGGCTGCTCCAAACAAACTAACTTGAGCAGAATTTTCATTCTCCTGATGCTTATTTCCGTATTTAACTGCTTTTTCTAAAAATGTAATACCGTCGCCATCATCGTAAAAATATTGTGCACGATGTGTATCTAAAAAACAGTCGAAACCTCCTGCAAGAGCCAGATTTTCAAAAGCTTTTTTATTAGCAGCACGTAAATCGATACGTTTAGCTAAATCAAAAATAGATTTATAATGACCATCCTTTTCCCTATTGTTTACAATTGTCATTACAGCACCATGACCAACACCTTTTACAGCTCCCATTCCGAAACGCACTGCATAATTGTCGTTTACAGAAAACTTATAAAACGATTCGTTTACATCGGGTCCAAGCACATCTAACTTCATACGCTTACATTCTTCCATAAAGAAGGTGACCTGCTTAATATCGTTCATATTATTCGACAATACAGCAGCCATATATTCTGCAGGATAATGTGCTTTTAAGTACGCAGTCTGATACGCAATCCAAGCATAACACGTAGAGTGCGACTTGTTAAAGGCATAACTTGCAAAGGCTTCCCAATCTTTCCAAATTTTCTCTAATTTCTTAGCATCATGTCCTTTTGCACTCGCCTGATCAATAAATTTAGGCTTCATTTTATCGAGTACAGCAATTTGCTTTTTACCCATCGCCTTACGCAAAACATCGGCTTCACCTTTAGTAAAATCTGCCAATTTTTGCGACAAAAGCATTACTTGCTCCTGATATACTGTAATTCCATAAGTTTCCTTTAAGTACTCTTCCATCGCTGGTAAATCGTACTCAATTTCTTCTTCCCCGTGCTTTCTTTTAATAAAACTCGGAATATATTCCATTGGTCCAGGTCTATACAAGGCGTTCATGGCAATAAGGTCATCAAAAACCGTTGGTTTTAATGACTGCATGTGCTTTTGCATTCCGGGAGATTCGTATTGAAACACGCCTACCGTTTCCCCACGCTGGAACAATTCGTATGTTTTAATATCGTCTAAAGGAAAATTCTCTGGATCGAGAACGATGTCATGTTTCGCTTTTACAATTTTTACCGTGTCCTTAATAAGGGTTAATGTTTTTAACCCCAAAAAGTCCATTTTTAACAAACCCGCATCTTCCACTACCGAGTTATCGAATTGCGTCACATATAAATCCGAATCCTTAGCCAAAGCAACCGGTACGAATTTGGTAATATCGTCTGGAGTAATAATTACACCACAGGCATGAATCCCTGTATTTCTAACAGAACCTTCTAAGCGTCTGGCTAGGTTTAAGGTTTCAGCTTCAAGATTATTTCCTTCTGCAAGACTTATAAGTTCATGTACTTTTTCTAAATCTTCTGCTCTAAATTTTTCTTTTAATCCTTTCTCATCTAAGCCAAATATTTTATTCAACTTAGACATATTCGGAATCAACTTCGCAATTCTATCTGCCTCAAAAAGTGGTAAATCTAAAACACGAGCCGTATCTCGAATAGATGACTTTGCTGCCATAGTACCATATGTGATAATCTGGGCCACCTGATTACTTCCATATTTTTTGATAACATAATCCATAACTCGACTTCGACCTTCATCATCGAAATCAATATCAATATCGGGCATGCTTACACGATCGGGATTTAAGAAACGCTCGAAAAGCAGATTGTACAGCATCGGGTCTATATTGGTAATCCATAAGCAATACGCAACCACCGAACCTGCTGCAGATCCACGACCTGGACCAACCGATACATCCATTTTTCGGGCTTCTCGAATAAAATCTTCTACAATCAAGAAATACCCTGGATATCCCGTTTTTTCAATAACTGAAAGCTCAAAATCTAAACGCTCTATAACTTCTTCTGAAAGTTCTTCGCCATAACGGATTTTCGCTCCTTTATATGTAATATGTTTTAGAAATGCATTTTCACCACGCTTCCCGCCATCTGCATTATCTTCAGCAAACTGAAATTCTTCAGGAATATCGAATTTAGGTAATAATACATTTCGTGCTAATTCGTAAATTTCAATTTTATCTACAACTTCTTGAATGTTACTAATCGCCTCAGGAATATCTTTAAAAAGGGCCTTCATATCGTCTGAAGACTTAAAATAATATTCTTGATTTGGCATACCATAACGGTAACCTCTACCACGACCTATTGGTGTAGCTTGTTTTTCTCCATCGCGTACACATAGCAAAATATCGTGTGCGTTGGAATCTTTTTGGTCTATATAATAGGTGTTGTTAGATGCAATTAATTTAACGTCATGTTTCTTTGAGAACTCTATCAACACAGGATTTACACGATTTTCATCTTCCTGATTATGACGCATTAACTCGATATACAGATCGTCTCCAAACTGTTCCTTCCACCAAATTAAGGCTTCTTCAGCTTGTTTTTCACCAACATTAAGCACCTTACTTGGCACTTCACCATATAAATTCCCTGTTAAAACAATAAGATCGTCCTTATACTGTTCTATCAGTTTTTTATCAACTCTTGGCACATAATAAAAACCATCTGTAAATGCAGCAGACGATAATTTTGCCAGATTATGATATCCATTTTTATTCTTTGCAATTAAAACAACTTGATACCCATTGTCTTTTCTTGTTTTATCTAAATGATTCTCGCAAACAAAAAATTCGCAACCTAAAATAGGCTTCATTTCATTTAGCTCAGGCTTTCTTCCAGCCGCTATAGATTCTTCATTTTTAGCCTGAACCCCTTTGTTATGATTTATAACTGCTCTTACAAAGTGAAAAGCCCCCATCATATTGGCATGATCGGTAAGAGCGACACCAATCATATTTCGCTTGGCTGCAGCTCCCACTAAATCGGGAATACTTATAGTTGATTGTAATACCGAAAATTGCGAATGGTTATGTAGATGCGCAAAATTAACCTCTGATAACTCTGAAATATTTTGTTTGATTTCAGCTGCTGAAAGATCTGTCGCTTGCGCTTTTTGTAAGCGTTCGTTAATTTTAGCACTCGCCTTTTTTAAGTTGATATGTTTTAAACCAATCAACTGAATTTCTTGCGGATTCGCTTTATTGAAACGCTCGTAATAATCTGGCTGAACATCTAAAGCTTCTACCGTAAATTGTTTTCTTCTAACCAATTCAAAGAAACAACGTGTTGTTGCTTCCACATCGGCAGTTGCATTATGCGCTTCTCCAAATGGTTTGTTAAACAAAAACTGATGCAGTTCTGTTAACGTTGGCAATTTAAACTTACCTCCACGACCTCCAGGAATCTGACATAGTTTTGCAGTAATCTCGGTACATGTATCTAAAACAGGAAGTTCTTGCAACTGGTTAGCAACATCCTCTCTAAAGAATTCTGCACCCATAATATTAAGGTCGAATCCTACATTTTGACCAACAACAAACTTCGTTTTACTAAGCGCGACATTGAACTTCTCTAAAACTTCTGCCAACGAGATTCCTTGTTCCTCGGCAAGCTCTGTTGAAATACCGTGAATTTTTTCGGCATCGTAAGGAATATTAAACCCTTCTGGCTTGACCAAATAATCTTGATGTTCTACACAATTTCCAAGCTCGTCATGCAACTGCCATGCAATTTGTATACATCTTGGCCAGTTATCTGTATCGCTAATTGGTGCATTCCAACGCTTTGGCAAACCTGTTGTTTCGGTATCGAATATTAAGTACATAAAATCTGTTGTGCTAAAAAATGAGGAGGTTAAAATTAAGAATAATTATGGGTTATCCGACAGAGATTCATATCCTTTTATAAACAAAAAAAAAGCAACACGACGTGCTGCTTTAAATAATCGATATTTAGATACGGCTTATTCCGTTACTAATGGAACCTGATAAAACACACCTTGATTAAAATTAACTTTATTCACTCCTGTCGAATCATAAGCAGTAAACCAAAATTCACCACTTACATAGCCTTCGCTATTATTTATTTCTATAATGTTTACTTCCCCTTCAGAATAAGAGACAAGACTTTCATCTATATTAGGAGTTTCAGGATTATCTACTGCACTATATAATGTAGAATATATAGTGCCCTCTGCATCTTTATATATTGCTTTCGAAGTTTTCGCTACACCTAATGTATCTAAACCTGTACTATTAGTAATTTCGAGTGTGATTATTTCGGCATTAACACGACTTGAAATAGTCAAAATCCCAGATGTACTTATAGCTTCTTGCGAGAGTGATTTCCATAGCACTCCATCTTTACTTGCTTGGAATGCTGGATAATTAAACTCTACATCGTCTCCGCAAGCCGTAAATAATAAACAGACTAAAAATACAGTACAACACGTTCTCATTATTTATTTTTTTTATCGTTAACAATTCAAAAATAAACTAAAATATGCATAGCGTTTCATTTTAAATTAAGTTACTGAGAATTAAAAATTTATAGTATCTTTGCACCCTTATTAATAACAGAGGTCGAGAACCTCAAATAATTAATTATTATGCCAGTAAAAATTAGATTACAAAGACATGGTAAAAAAGGGAAACCTTTTTACTGGATCGTTGCAGCTGATGCAAGATCAAAAAGAGACGGTAAATACTTAGAAAAATTAGGTATCTACAATCCAAACACAAACCCTGCAACTATCGAGTTAGATGTAAACGGTGCTGTAACATGGTTACAAAACGGTGCACAACCTACAGATACTGCAAAAGCAATTTTATCTTACAAAGGTGCAATGCTTAAAAATCACCTTGCTGGTGGTGTTAGAAAAGGTGCTTTAACTGAAGAGCAAGCAGAAGCTAAATTTACTGCTTGGTTAGAAGAAAAAACTGGTAAAGTTGATTCTAAAAAAGATGGTTTAGCACAAGCTGATGCTGATACTAAAGCAAAAGCTTTAGATGCAGAAAAAGCTGTTAATGATGCAAGAACTGCTGCTGCCGCTGAGGCTGAAGCTGAAGTAAAAGCTGCAGAAGCTGCTGCTAACGCTGAAACTGTAGAAGAAACTTCTAACGAAGAGGAATAAAAAATTAATTTTTTATACTTTTAAACCTGACAACTAGTTGTCAGGTTTTTTTTATTTAAAATATTATGAAAAAAGAAGAATGTTTCTTTCTAGGAAAGATTGTAAAAAAGTACAGCTTTAAAGGTGAACTACTTATAAAATTAGACACCGATGAACCTGAATTATTCGAAGACATGGATTCTGTGTTTATCGATTTACGAAATAATTTAGTCCCTTTTTTTATTGAATCATCACAACTTCATAAATCGGAATTATTACGTATTAAGTTTGAAGATGTCGATACAGAAGCAGATGCCGATGCTTTAATGAAATCAGATTTATATTTACCTCTAGATTTTTTACCAGAACTAGAAGGCAACAAATTCTATTTTCACGAAATTATAGGTTTTACTGTCGAAGACCTTAATTTCGGAAAAGTAGGAATTGTAAAAGCAATTAACGATTCTACCTCTCAAGCACTTTTTGAAATAGATCGTGATGGAATTGAAATATTAATTCCGATGAACGACGAGTTTATTTCTAAAGTAGATAAACCCAACAAAACCATTTTTGTAGAAACTCCTGAAGGATTAATAGATTTATATTTGGAAGAATAAATAGCATTCCGAAACTAAGTGAGGAATCTCTTTATTTATAAAAATGATTCTTCAGTCGTACTTCCTTCTGAATGATACAATTCAAAATTTTATATGAGTAAACCATTTAAATTCAAAGAATTCGCCATAAATCAAGACCGTTGCGCCATGAAAATTGGTACCGACGCCGTGTTACTTGGTGCGTGGGCAAGTTTAGACCATAATCCATTTTCTATTCTTGATATCGGTGCAGGAACGGGAGTTATTGCTACAATGTTGGCTCAGCGAAGTTATGCAGAGCTCATAGATGCTATCGAAATTGATGACGATGCTTACGAACAATGTGTTGATAATTTTGAAGTGTCCCCTTGGGCAGACCGCTTATTTTGTTATCATGCATCATTAGAAGAATTTGTAGATGAAATTGAAGACGAATACGATCTCATTATTTCAAATCCACCATTTTATTCTGAAGACTATAAAACCGACAACGAACAACGTGATATAGCACGTTTCTCAGACGCACTTCCGTTTGATCATTTAATTGATAGTGCTTCTAAATTATTATCAGATCACGGTACCTTTTGTTTAATTGTACCTTTTAAAGAAGAAGAAAACATTATCGTTTTAGCTTCAAAAGCCGACCTATTTCCGAGTAAAATTCTTCATGTAAAAGGCAATCCAGATTCAGACATAAAGCGCAGTTTAATGCAGTTTTCATTCACTAAAACTGATGTTGAAATAAAAGAGCTTATTATAGAAACAGAACGTCATCAGTACACAGAAGACTATATTAACCTGACCAAAGATTTCTATTTAAAGATGTAATGTTTTGCTGAGTAATCGTTAAATTTGAGAGATTAGACTTAAGATTATTCAATAAAAGACAAAAGCAAACTGCTTTTATCTAAAAAACATTAGCGGTATGAAACCAGATCTTTTTGAAGCACCAGATTATTACAATCTAGACGATTTATTATCCGATGAACACAAATTGGTTCGTGATGCGGCTAGAGCTTGGGTAAAACGTGACGTCTCGCCCATAATTGAAGAGTATGCACAGAAATCAGAATTTCCTAAACAAATTATAAATGGTCTCGCCGAAATTGGAGCTTTTGGCCCTTATATTCCAGTAGAATATGGTGGCGCCGGATTAGATCAAATTTCGTATGGCTTAATCATGCAAGAAATAGAACGTGGCGATTCAGGTATTCGTAGTACAGCTTCGGTACAATCATCCTTAGTGATGTATCCCATCTGGAAATACGGTAACGAAGCGCAACGCCAGAAATATTTGCCAAAATTGGCGAGTGGTGAATGGATAGGCTGTTTTGGATTAACAGAGCCAGACCATGGCTCTAATCCGTCGGGAATGACTACCAACTTTAAAGATATGGGAGATCATTACCTTTTAAACGGTGCCAAAATGTGGATTTCTAATGCGCCTTTTGCTCAAGTAGCAGTGGTTTGGGCAAAAGACGAATCTGGTCGTATACACGGTTTGCTTGTAGAACGTGGTATGGAAGGCTTTACAACACCAGAAACACATAACAAATGGTCACTTCGTGCTTCTGCAACTGGAGAGTTAATTTTCGATAATGTAAAAATTCCTAAAGAAAATTTATTACCAAATAAATCAGGATTGGGAGCACCACTGGGATGCTTAGATTCCGCACGTTATGGTATTGCTTGGGGAGCCATTGGAGCGGCAATGGATTGTTACGACACCGCTTTACGTTATAGTAAAGAACGGGTGCAGTTTGGTAAACCTATTGGACAGTTTCAACTTCAGCAGAAAAAATTAGCCGAAATGATAACTGAAATCACCAAAGCCCAATTATTAACTTGGCGTTTGGGGGTATTGAAAAATGAAAACAGAGCAACATCTGCTCAAATTTCTATGGCAAAGCGAAATAATGTAGATATGGCAATAACCATTGCTCGTAATGCAAGACAAATGCTTGGAGGCATGGGAATAACAGGCGAATACAGTATTATGCGCCATTCTATGAATCTTGAAAGTGTAATTACTTACGAGGGCACTCACGATATTCATCTTTTAATAACGGGATTAGACATTACGGGATTGAGTGCTTTTAAATAAGGTTTCATCAATCGTTCTAACAATCTAGGTTGGCTAATTATAGATTAGATCAAACCAACTTAACGTTTCATTTAACTCTCATAATTAAACATGTTTCAGTCTCTCACTTCTATTACAATACCTTACCTCTAAGTGAGACCTTGAACTGAATTCAAGGTGACGGGAGTAATTCAATTTAGAATCTAAACAAAAAAACACCTTTAATTGTCAAAATATCGACATATTAAAGGTGTTTTATATTCTAATTTAGATAAAAAAGTTTCTAACTCTCAGGAGCAAGCGTCACGATCAATCCTTCCATTTCTGGTGTCATTTGAATTTGACATCCTAAACGACTATTATCTTTTACGTTAAACGCTTCAGAAAGCATGGCCTCTTCATCGTCTTGCATTTCGGGTAATTCGGTATCAGATTCCACATAACATTGACAAGATGCACACATAGCCATACCGCCACAGACACCAATAGTACCTTCTGGAGCTAGCTCGTAAGAACGCACCACTTCCATTAAATTCATTGCCATATCTGTAGGTGCGACAACGTCGTGTGTTACCCCATCTCTATCTGTAATCTTTATATTTATATCTTGCTCTTCCATAGCTTGTACTTACTCGATTGGTTGATTAATAAAACGTCGAGCAAAACTACACTTTTATTTTTTTAATTAATAGCCTTAACTACAGCTTTTGGAGATTCTTTTCTAGAACCATCAAAACCATCAATACCACTTACGGTAGTATACTTAAGAACGTATTTTTTACCTGGATTAATAATCTTATACGCAGCCTGACACATTAAAGTTGCCTCGTGGAACCCACATAAAATAAGTTTCAACTTTCCAGGATAAGTATTTACATCACCAATGGCAAAAATCCCCGGGATGTTGGTTTGGTAATCTAATGCATTATCTACTTTAATGGCATTCTTCTCTATTTCAAGTCCCCAGTTTCCTATCGGACCTAATTTTGGAGACAAACCAAATAAAGGAATAAAATGATCGGCTTCTACTATAAATTCTTTCTCGATATGTTGAGATTGAGCAACTACAACGCCTTCTACTTTACCATTACCAATAACATTGACAACTTCGGCAGGTGTAATTAAGGTGATTTTCCCTTTTGATTTTAATTCTTGTACTTTTTCAACAGAATCTAAAGCACCACGGAATTCATTTCTTCTGTGAATTAAAGTCACTTCTGAAGCAATGTCTGCTAAAAATATACTCCAATCTAAAGCAGAGTCTCCTCCTCCAGAAATCACAACACGCTTATCGCGGTATACTTCTGGATCTTTAATAAAGTAATCTACACCATTATCTTCAAAAGAAGCAATATTACTAATTAAGGGTTTCCTTGGCTCAAAACTTCCTAAACCACCAGCAATTGCAACTATTGGCGCTTGGTGTTTTGTACCTTTGTTTGTAGTTACAATAAACGAACCGTCTTCTTGTTTTTCAATTGTTTCAGCACGTTCTCCCATTGTAAAACCAGGTTCAAATTGCTTAGATTGTTCTAAAAGGTTTTTGGTTAAATCTCCGGCTAGAATTTCTGGAAAACCAGGAATATCGTAAATCGGTTTTTTAGGATATAACTCTGAGCATTGTCCGCCAGCTTGAGGCAAAGCATCAATTAAATGACACTTTAATTTTAATAATCCAGCTTCAAAAACGGTAAATAATCCAGTTGGGCCAGCCCCAATAATTAGGATGTCTGTTTTAATCATCTATAATTCTCTTCTAAAAAGTATTACTACTTTTTTATTCTACATTTATCACTTGCTCAATTTGTGGTGCGTACTTTTTAATAGTCATTTCTACACCCGACTTTAAAGTCATTTGGTTTACACTGCAACCCACGCAGGCACCTTCAAGCTGTACACGAACAAATTTATCGTCTTCTATAGAAATTAGAGAAATATCTCCTCCATCACTTTGCAAAAACGGACGGATTTCATCTAACGCTTTCTCTACATTTAATCTTATTTCTTCTGAAGTCATAACTTATTTTTTAACTGATGAGCAACCAGCCATCGTCGTAATTTTAATTGCTTCTGTTGGAGGTAAATCAACATTTCTTTTCACTACTTCTTCCACTACATTTTGTGTAATTTTCTCGAAAGATTTCTCTAAAACAGTAGCTGTTTGTAATGCAGCTGGATGACCAATATCCCCTGCTTCACGTATACTTTGCACCAATGGTAACTCTCCTAAAAATGGTACATTTAAATCTTCGGCTAGGTTCTTAGCTCCGGATTCACCAAAAATATAATATTTATTTTCCGGCAATTCCTCTGGTGTAAAATACGCCATGTTTTCAATTATTCCTAACACAGGCACATTTATACTCTCCTGTTGGAACATTGCAACACCTTTTTTAGCATCTGCTAAAGCCACCTTTTGTGGTGTACTTACAACAACAGCACCTGTAATAGGTAAAGATTGCATGATACTTAAATGGATATCTCCAGTTCCAGGTGGTAAATCTAATAACAGAAAATCAAGTTCTCCCCAATGTGCATCGAAAATCATTTGATTTAAAGCTTTGGCTGCCATTGGACCTCTCCAAACAACTGCCTGATCTGGCTTCGTAAAAAAGCCAATAGATAATATTTTAACACCATAATTCTCTACCGGTTTCATTTTAGGTTTTCCATCTATAGTAACCGACAAAGGGCGTTCATTTTCAATATCGAACATAATTGGCATTGAAGGACCATAAATATCTGCATCTAAGACACCTACTTTAAATCCCATTTTTGCTAAGGTAACAGCCAAGTTTGCTGTTACTGTAGATTTCCCTACACCTCCTTTACCTGACGCTACTGCAACTATATTTTTAATTCCAGGAATTTGTTTTCCCTTAATTTCATTTTTAGGTTTTGCAGCAGGAGCTTCAACTTTTAAATTCACTGTAATTTTAGCTTTCGCATAAACTAAATCGTGAATGGTTTTTAAAATATCAACTTCAGTTCTTTTTTTTGCTTGTAAACTTGGGTTTGTAATGGTAATATCTACAACAACTTCATCACCAAAAACTATTACATTTTTAACAGCTCCACTATCAACCATATTTTGCCCTTCACCAGGAACGGTAATGGTCTGTAATGCTTTAAAAATATCTTCTTTTTGTATCTTCATTTTAATATATTATTTGTGAAATTATAAAGCTAGAGAAGCTTTTAGAAGAGCTAATAATGAAACCCTTACATTATTTTCAGAAATTATTTATTTAGATTAATTCTAAGTCACAAATATACTGTGAATTGTTTAGAAATTGAAGTACTTAATTAGCAAAAATATGTTAATTACATGTCCTACTTTCAAGACACTCTGAAAATCCTTGAAAAGTCAAAATAGGCCATTGACAAACAATTTTATACTTTAAACCGGAATCGACTTAGTTTATAACCCTTAGCTAGTTTAACTTAGGTTATTTATTGACTGAGATTTTTAATTTTAGAATTAAGCTCGCACTTTTTAAGTCTAAAAATCTAATCGTGTTTGAAGAATATGAATTAGATCTAAATGTATGCTTGAAGTTTTATTAGAGCTATATTACATCCTATCTGTTTTCATTAGAATCCAATGATTCATTAGGATCCCAATAATGAGCTTCCAAGTTTTCAACTTGATTATTTTTCACTTTAACACCTTCGTTTTCTAGCAATTGCTGCATAAGATTAGTGCCATCAAAATGAAATTTACCAGTAAGTAAACCGTTTCTGTTTACCACGCGGTGAGCAGGAACATCGTTCATATTATGAGATGCATTCATGGCATATCCAACAATTCTTGCACTTTTAGCCGCTCCCAAATAACGTGCTATAGCACCATAATTAGTCACTTTTCCAAAAGGTATTTGTTTAACGACTTCGTAAACCCGTTCGAAAAAATGAAGCGTTTCGGGTTTCATAACATTTCTTTTATCACATGAACTAAAGTAGCAAAAGCAACAATTGCTGTAATAGAACCTATTAATCTATTCATGTTTTTTTGAGATTTAAATCGCTTACTTTCAATTTTATCAAAAAAGAACATATACACATAGAGCATTACAAAAGAGCCTGTAGCTGCACCAAAAACGTATGCTAAAATATCTGTTTGCTCGAAAGTTAACCAACCAATGGAGGCGAATGTAACACTCATATAAGCCTGAAACGGAATAGGAAACATATTCAAAGCAGACATAAGTATACCTTGAAAAAATCTGCTTTTTTTACTTCTAACTTCTGGAGTTTTATTAGTACCAATATCACCATCTCCTTTGGCTATAAAAAAGAAATACACAGAAATTAATATAAAAAGAACCAATGCTACACGTTGCAAAACATCTACAACATCGGAATGTTGAGTTAGATATCTAGCAAAAATTACGGCTATAAAAGTTTGAACTAAAACAATTACACAGGCACCAATAGAAAACACGACACCTCGCGTATGACCTTCTTTTAAGCTGATTTTTGCAGCTGTCATATTTAAGAGACCTGGTGGAATAACCCCCACCAGAGACACAATAAATCCTAAAAAGAAAATCAGTGTAATATTCAAAATCTATTTAATTTTAAATCTAATGTAAGTTATAGCTTTCCCTTTTACTAAATACTGAGACTCGTAAAAAGTTTGTATTTCGGTAACCTCTTCTGGACTTCCTTCTTGTTTATAAACATCGTGATTTGCATATAAAACCTCATGACCTTCGCCATGTAGCAAACCTAAAGTATATCCATGCATAAACTCACTATCGGTTTTTAAATTCACAACACCATCTGGTTTTAAAATACTTTTATATTTCTGAAGAAACTCAGTATTAGTCATTCTATGCTTAGTACGCTTATATTTAATTTGCGGATCTGGAAACGTAATCCAAATTTCGTCTACTTCCCCTTGAGCAAATGCGTGTTGTATCAATTCAATTTGGGTTCTTAAAAAAGCAACATTTGGAATCCCCTCTTCAACTGCTGTTTTTGCACCTCTCCAAAAACGAGCTCCTTTAATATCGATACCAATAAAATTCTTATTGGGGAATTTTTGAGCTAACCCAACCGAATATTCACCTTTCCCACAACCTAATTCTAGAACTAGAGGATTGTCGTTTTTAAATACTTTCTCGTTCCAATGTCCTTTTAAATCAAATTCCGAATCGACCAATTCTTCACGACTTGGCTGAAACACATTGTTAAAAGTTTCATTTTCTCTAAATCGCTTAAGTTTGTTTTTGCTCCCCACTTTAAAAAATTTTACATATAAAATAGCTGCAAAAATACGGCAGACAGTTTTTACTTTACAATTTTTTTGCCTTTAGTTTTTAAATTTAATAATTTATAAAGGGTTTTATAAGGATTTAGACATATTAGATTGAAACAATTTATGGATATTTAAGAATTCTTTAAATTTAAAGAAAGACATATTAGTTTACCTAAAGAGTTGATCTCGCTTTTTTATGAAAAAACGAATACTTATTGCACCTTTAAATTGGGGTTTAGGCCATGCCACACGATGCATCCCTATTATAAACCAATTGATTATACACAATTTCACCCCTGTAATTGCTAGCGATGGTATTGCTTTGGCGCTTTTAAAAAAAGAATTTCCTACCGTTGAAACGATTGAACTTCCTGCTTACGATGTGACTTATGCAAAAAAAGGGCATTTTTTTAAACTGAAGCTTTTAAAAGATTCTCCTAAACTTATTAAGGCGATTAAAGCTGAAAAAAGAGCAACTAAAGATATTATTGAAACCCATAATATTGATGGCATTATTTCTGACAATAGGCTTGGTGTACACAGCAAAAAAATTCCTTCGGTTTTTATAACGCATCAACTGCAAGTTTTAAGTGGCAATACGACTTGGTTAAGCACCAAAATGCATCAGCGTGTAATAGAAAAATTTAATCAATGTTGGGTGCCAGACCATGAAAATGAACCTAGTTTAAGTGGTAAATTAGGACACATGAAAGGCATTGAAATTCCGCTTAAATATTTAGGCCCATTAAGCCGTTTTGAAAGAAAAGATCTTGAAATCACTTACGATATTATGATTCTACTTTCTGGACCAGAACCTCAACGCACACTTTTAGAAGTTCAGCTTTTAAAAACATTTAAAACGGATTCTCGACGTATTTTATGCGTTCGTGGTGTTATTGAAAATGAACAAACAAAAACCGTTATAGACAATATTACGGTTTACAATTTTATGGCTAGTCAACAATTAGAAGATGCTTTAAACGCCAGTAAATCTGTACTTTGCCGCTCTGGATATACAACCGTTATGGATTTATCTGTTTTAGGAAAAAAAGCTTTTTTTATCCCTACTCCTGGACAGTTTGAACAAGAATATTTAGCCGAACGATTAGATGAATTGGGATTTGTCCCTTATTGTAAACAGGATGATTTTACGATGGACAAATTGGATAATATTCAATATTACGATGGATTAAACGGACTAAACACTAAAGTAGATTTTAAAGATTTATTTAGTCTTTTCTAAGGTAAATGAAAATTCACTACCGACACCAAAATCACTTTCAACATAAATTTTTTCGTCGTGAGCTTCGATAATATGTTTTACAATAGCTAACCCTAAACCAGAACCACCTTCTTTTCTCGATCCGCTTTTATCGACACGATAAAAACGTTCGAACAAACGGGGAATATGATTTTGAGTAATACCTTCTCCATTATCGGTAACCCGAACGATAACCTTATTTTTAATTAGATTTTCTATACTAACTTCTGTAGTTCCTTTATCGTGACCATATTTAATAGAGTTTACAACTAGATTACTCAGCACTTGTTGGATGCGTTCTTTATCGGCTTTTACGTAAATTGGGCCAGCATAATCTCTATCAAAAGTTAAAGTAATGCGCTTTTTGGCAGCCTTCATTTCAAACATTTCAAACACATTTGAAACCAGTTCTACAACATCAAACTTTTCAATCTCCAGACTTAAATCACCAACTTCTAGTTTGGTAATCATATCTAAATCATTAACAATAAAAATTAAACGTTCCACACCTTTACTTGCGCGATCTAAATATTTTTCACGAATATTTACATCATTCATAGCACCATCAAGCAGCGTTAAAATATAACCTTGAACAGTAAAAAGTGGCGTTTTTAATTCATGAGAAACATTACCTAAAAACTCTTTTCTATATTCTTCACGAACATGCAAAGTTTCTATCTCCATCTTTTTATCTCTAGCATACTTATCAATTTCTTGAGTAAGTGTTGCCATATCTGTAGTAATTGGTTTTTTACGAAGACTTGTAGATTCTAACAAAGTTAAATCGTCGTATATTTTTTTTACTCTCTTGTATATAAAAAGCTCTACTCGATATTGAATAATAACGAAACAACCTAAAAAACAGATTAGCATAAAAGCTAATACATGTAAAGTATTTACTGTATGAAATAAGAATAAATAGAGACTTAACAAGCTTGTTACTAGTAGCGTTGAATACATTGCCGTTTTATAAGCAAACTTGTATGTTTTTTTAATTTTCTTTGGCATTAATCAACAAACTTATAACCTACACCTTTTACCGTTTTAAAACACTCATCTCCAATTTTTTCTCTTAGCTTACGAATGTGAACATCGATAGTTCGACCACCAACAACAACTTCGTTACCCCAAACTTTATCTAATATTTCTTCGCGTTTAAATACTTTTCCTGGCTTAGATGCTAATAAAGATAAGAGTTCGAATTCTTTTCTTGGCAATACAATTTCTTCACCTTTCAGAACGATTTTATACTCGTCTCTATTAATGACTAAATCCCCTATTCTAACGATAGATTCGTTTACAGATTCTTCTTTTAATCGTCTTAATAATGCTTTTACTTTACTTATTAAAACTTTAGGTTTTATAGGTTTAGTAATATAATCGTCGGCACCTGCATCAAATCCAGCAACTTGAGAATAGTCTTCGCCTCTAGCTGTTAAAAACGTAATTATCGTGTCCTTTAATTCAGGATTATTTCTGATTTGTTCGCAAGCTTCAATACCATCCATTTCCGGCATCATTACATCCATAATGATAAGTTGTGGTTTCTCTTTCTTTGCTTTCTTTACGGCTTCAATTCCGTTTTCAGCAGTAATAACTTCATAACCTTCAGAAGACAAATTATAGCCTACAATTTCTAAAATATCCGGCTCATCATCAACCAACAAAATCTTTATGTTCATTTTTACTTTATTAAAATGTTATTTAATCTTCAAAGATAAAATATATAACAATCATTTATAGGAAACTATTTATTAATAACAATAACGTAACCTGAATCTTACACTATAATAATTTAAGTGTAATAAAACTACTGTTTAACAATTTTTGGTCTAGAGTTTGTTGTGCAATTGCTATCTTTACACATTAATTTAATTCGATGATAAAAAACTACTTACTTACACTATTTTGTTTTTCTTTGTTTTTTATAGTATCGTTTACTGCACAAGCACAAGCAGTAGATAAAGATATGAATCAAAACATTGAAGAACTTTCTATATACCCCAATCCGGTGAGTAATGGGAAGCTTTATATTGTAACAAAAAAGAACCTTACTAAAGAGATCGAAATTTTTAATGTTTTAGGAAAATCTATTCTCCAAACGACTCTTTTTGGTAAAGAAATGAATATCTCTAAATTAAATGCTGGGATTTACATTATTAAAATTAAAGAAAATAATATTTCTACAACTCGAAAACTCGTAGTTCGATAACGCAGGTTTTATAGAAATATTGTAATCAAAATTAAAGATTATTTTATTGAACACATATTAAAAGCATTGCTATTGGCGATGCTTTTTTATTTTACCTATTTTTGCTCTTGTTTTTACATCTTAACTATGATTGATACTCAGGCTATTTTTAATATTAAAACGGAAGACCAATTTAATACGCAAGCATTAAAAGTATTTCAGTTTCAGTTTGAAAATAATCGCACATATAGATCGTTTTGCGACTTACTTTACATACATCCTAGCGATATTAAACATTACAAAGATATTCCTTTTTTACCGATAGAATTTTTCAAAACACGAGAGATATTAAGTTCTAAATCTAATATTCAATGTACATTTTCTAGTAGCGGAACCACAGGAAGCATTACCAGTAAACATTTGGTAACCGATGTTTCTATTTACGAAGACAGTTTTAGAAAAGGCTTTACCGAAGCCTATGGAAACATTAAAGATTATGTTGTTTTAGCATTGTTGCCGTCTTATCTAGAACGCAATGGGTCGTCTCTAATATACATGGTTAACGATATGATTAACCAATCGAATCATACTGAAAGCGGATTTTATTTAAATAATTTATCGGAATTGAAATCGAAATTAATCGATTTAGATTTACGCGGACAAAAGGTTCTTTTAATAGGTGTTTCTTTTGCGTTATTAGATTTGGTTGAAGCCCATCAGTTTCAATTAAAACACACTATTATTATGGAAACTGGAGGAATGAAAGGCAGACGCAAAGAGCTTATTAGAGCAGAGCTGCACGACATTTTAAAAACAGGATTTGGTGTAAACGAAATCCATAGCGAATATGGCATGACGGAATTATTAAGTCAGGGCTATTCTAAAGGTCATGGTATTTTTAATTGTCCGCCATGGATGAAGATTTTAACTAGAGATCCCGAAGATGCACTTACTATTCAAACTGAAGGAAAAACAGGTGGTATTAATGTTATAGATTTGGCGAATATAAATTCTTGTTCTTTTATAGCGACTCAAGATTTAGGGAAAATTACTGGAAAAAATGCCTTTGAAGTGATTGGACGTTTCGATAATTCTGATATTCGAGGCTGTAACTTAATGGCACTATAAAGCCTTATTCAAGATATGAAATTTAACATATTTTTCACAGAACATACTGAAAGTAAACGAATTAAATAGCGACTATCCTTGTACTTCCTACTCTTTAGAAATATTCAAAGAGAGGTTGGTTTTTAATGGTTAGTTGGTTTTTTTGAAGCCGGATTAAATATAATCCGGCTTCATTATTTTTAAACCACTTTTATAATATAAGTATTACGCTTTCCTTTATTAATAATGATATAGCTATCGTTTATTAAATCGTCTGCGCTTAATTTATAATCTTCTTTTACCTTCTCTTTATTTATTGAAACTGCATTTTCTTTTAAAGCACGTCTTGCTTCACTATTAGATGCTAAGAAATTAGTCTTTGCTGAAAGTACAGCAATCATATCTGTATCTTCAAGTTCTGCTTTAGTAATTTCTGCCATTGGCACACCTTCAAAAACATCTAAAAATGTTTTTTCATCTAAGGTTTTAATATCTGCTTTAAACGATTTTGAAAATAAAATATTCGATGCTTTTTCGGCATTTTCAAACTCTTCTTTAGAATGCACAAACGTCGTTAATTCTTCAGCTAATCGTTTTTGTAATATTCTTAAATGTGGCGTTTCTTTATGTTCAGTAATTAAAGCTTCAACAGTCGCTTTATCTAAAAACGTAAAGATCTTAATGTATTTTTCAGCATCTTCATCAGTCGTGTTTAACCAAAACTGGTAGAATTTGTATACAGATGTTTTATCGGTATCTAACCATACATTTCCACCTTCAGTCTTACCAAACTTAGTACCATCGGCTTTTGTAATTAACGGACAAGTCATCGCATAAGCTTTAGCTT
The DNA here is from genome assembly GCF_033447105.1 of Formosa sejongensis. Lineage (NCBI taxonomy): Bacteria > Pseudomonadati > Bacteroidota > Flavobacteriia > Flavobacteriales > Flavobacteriaceae > Formosa > Formosa sejongensis. The sequence continues at coordinate 140,998 of NZ_JAWQUN010000001.1, read as the reverse complement.
CTACACCAGGATTCATACGTCTTACTAACTCGGTTCCGGTAGTAATATTTCCCCATTGGTCGCTACCTCCCATCTGTAACACACAGTTGTAGTGTTTATGTAAGTGGTAAAAATCGTAGCCTTGAATTAATTGGTATGTAAACTCTGTAAACGACATCCCGATACTCCCTTCTTCTCCAGAAAAACGTTTTTTTACCGAGTCTTTAGCCATCATGTAGTTTACGGTAATACGTTTACCAACATCACGAGCAAAATCGATAAAAGAAAAATCTTTCATCCAATCGTAATTATTCACCAATACAGGTGCATTTGCTGCTGTTGAATCGAAATTTAAAAATCGAGATAACACACTTTTAATTCCGGCAACATTCTTTGCTAAGGCTACTTCGTCCAATAAATTACGCTCGTCACTTTTCCCTGAAGGATCTCCAATCATTCCTGTTGCTCCACCTACTAAAGCCATAGGTTTGTGACCTGCTTTTTCTAAATGAACCAAAATAATAATTGGAACTAAACTTCCAATATGTAAAGAATCTGAAGTAGGATCGAAGCCAATATAGGCTGTTGTCATTTCTTTCTTTAATTGATCTTCGGTTCCTGGCATGATATCATGCACCAGACCTCTCCAAGTTAATTCTTCAACAAAATTTCCAGTCATTAGTTCTAAATTTTAATAATCTCCTGCAAAGATAAAAATCGTAGTATAATTACCCCTATATTAAATAATTCTTTACCTTAGTTTTATGATTTTAGTTACAGGAGGCACAGGACTTGTTGGTTCGCATCTACTTTACAGATTAGCAAGCAACAACAATAAAATAAGAGCAATTTACAGATCGGAAGAAAAACTTGATATCGTAAAAAAAGTCTTTTCTTATTATACAACTGAAGTAGACGCCCTTTTTAATCGTATTGAATGGATTAAGGCCGACCTACTAAACATACCTGATTTGACGGAAGCTTTTAAGGATATTACCCATGTGTATCACAGTGCTGCTTTAGTCTCTTTTGAACCTGACAAATACCCGGATTTAAAGCGGACAAACACTCATGGCACAGCCAATATTGTAAATTTATGTTTGGCTTTTAATATTAAGAAATTGTGTTATGTAAGCACTATTGCAACTTTAGGAAAAACGCTAAACGACGATCCAATTACCGAAGACACATATTGGAATCCAGAAGGAGACAACAACGTATATGCTATTACTAAATATGGTGCAGAAATGGAAGTTTGGAGAGGTACTCAAGAAGGTTTGGATGCAGTTATTGTAAATCCAGGTGTTATTTTAGGAAGTGGTATCTGGAGCCATGGAAGCGGAAATTTCTTTAAACGCGTCTACAAAAACTTGAAATATTACACGAACGGCGTTACTGGTTTTGTTGCTGTTGAAGATGTTATAAACATAATGATAGCTTTAATGGCTTCCGAAGTAAAAAATGAACGTTATATTTTAGTCTCAGAAAACTGGAGTTTTAAACAGTTTTTACAAACTATTGCCACTCATTTAGGTGTTAGTCTTCCTACAAAAGAAGTGCAATCTTGGCAAGCAGAATTGGGTTGGAGATTAGATTGGTTGCGTAATAAAACTACCGGAAAAAGACGCATCTTAAGCAAACAGATGGCACAAACTATCAATTCAAAATCGACTTATAATGCTAATAAAATAACAGCTCTTTTACATTACAATTGGATGCCTATAGAAGACAGTATAAATGCTATTTCAAAACAATTTAAATCTGATAATTAATTATTTTTTGGTAATGGCAAACCTTCTGTTTTTAAGTTTTTTGACACTTTCAATCTATCGTCTTTAATTTTAGGCTTCAACGAATTTTCTATTGAGTCTTGCTTTTTCTTTTGGGCTTCAGCTTCTTCTTTTTCTATATTAAATAGCTCCTTAAGTTGCGTTAAACTATCATTCACTTTTACGTAAAGTGCTTCGTATTCATCTATATTGTAAGCATAATACTCGTTACTTTCAGCGAGCATAAGACTGTCTATACCATACTTATCGTAAATTAGAGATTGTAACGAAACACCGTTCTTTTCCAGCGCGTTTTTATCGATTCCTTTACTTGCAGTAAGCAGACTCATATCAATAATAACCTTAACCATCTTATCTTTTGAAATCAGATCTTTAGGCTTTTCTGGTTTCTTAACTTGATGACAAGACGCGACGCTAAACACTATTATTATTACTAAAACTAAACGCTTCATCATCTATTAAAAGTTAAACGTTTTGCTGCTTTAACGTCATTAAATTTGAAATTTTGATATACCAATTCGCCATTTAAAAACGTGTGAGTAATTCGTGATTTAAAAGTAGTTCCTTCAAACGGAGACCATTGACATTTATATAAAATATTTTCTTTTTTTACGGTCCAAGGATTATTTAAATCGACTAAAACTAAATCGGCAAAATATCCAACTTTTATAAAACCTCTTTTTTCAACTTGAAATAAAATAGCAGGATTATGACACATTTTTTCGACTACTTTTTCAATAGAAATTTTACCTCGATGATGCATTTCTAACATCGCAGGTAAAGCATGTTGCACTAAAGGCCCTCCTGAAGGTGCTTTAGTATAAATGTTTTGTTTTTCTTCCAATGTATGTGGAGCATGATCTGTAGCCACAACATCTATTCTACCATCTAAAAGTGCATCCCAAAGTTGATCGCGATCTTTTTCAGTTTTAACTGCTGGATTCCATTTTATAAACGTTCCTTTTTTCTCGTAATCGGCATCTGTAAACCATAAATGGTGGATACAAACTTCGGCAGTAATTTTCTTATCCTTTAAAGGAATTTTGTTTGAAAATAATTTTGTTTCCTTACCTGTAGACAGGTGAAATACATGTAATCTTGCACCCGTTTTCTTTGCCAATTCAATCGCTTTAGAAGATGATAAATAACAAGCTTCTTCGCTACGTATTTCTGGATGATACTTAATTGGAATATCTTCTCCGTATTTTTCTTTAAAGGCTTCAAAATTAGTTTTTATCGTCTCTTCGTCTTCACAATGTACAGCGATTAACATTTTTACTTTCGAAAATATTTCTTCTAGAACCTTCGGATTATCGACTAACATATTCCCTGTAGACGATCCCAAAAAGAGTTTTAAAGCAGCTACATTTTTAGCATCTACTTTTAAAACTTCATCTAAATTATCGTTAGTACCTCCAAACATAAACGAATAATTAGCATAAGATGTTTCTGCTGCGATAGCGAATTTCTCTTCTAATTTCTCGATAGTTGTAGTTTGAGGAATCGTATTTGGCATTTCTATAAACGAGGTGATACCACCAGCAATTGCAGCTCTAGATTCGGTTTCAATATTAGCTTTTTCAGTTAAACCAGGTTCTCTAAAATGGACTTGATCGTCTATTACGCCAGGTAATACATATTTCCCTTCTGCATCAAAAACCTGTACATCTGAAGATTTTGCGCTAATAGAATCGCCTATTTCTTTAATGAATTCGCCTTCAATTAAAATATCGCCTTCAAAAATGCTGCCTTCATTTACAATCTTGGCGTTCTTAATTAGTACTTGTTTTGGTTGCATAATATTGCTGTCTTTAAAATATACTTTTCAGTTTCATTGAAATTACTCCAAAAATGGCTTCCGAAATAATTCCTGAACTTAATTTTGATTCTCCTTTAGTTCTATCAGTAAAAATAACTGGAACTTCTTTAATTATAAATTTTTTAATATAAGCTTTAAATTTCATTTCAATTTGAAACGCATATCCTACAAACTTAATCTTATCTAAATTTATGGTCTCTAAAACTTCCCGTTTATAACACACAAATCCTGCTGTTGTATCGTGAATTTTCATTCCTGTAATAACACGCACATATTTAGATGCCATGTACGACATTAATACCCGGCTCATTGGCCAATTTACTACATTTACTCCTTTTACATATCGCGATCCGATAGATAAATCTGCACCATCTTTTGCACATGCATCGTACAAATGCACTAAATCCTTGGGATTATGAGAAAAATCCGCATCCATTTCGAAAATATATTGATATGCGTGTTTTAAACACCATTTAAATCCGTGAATGTAGGCTGTTCCTAAACCTGATTTACCTTGCCTAACTTCTATAAACAACCGTTTTGGGAATTCCGTTTGTAATTCTTTAACTTTTAAGGCGGTTAAATCTGGCGAATTATCATCGACAACCAGAACATCAAAGTCCTTTTCTTGTGAAAACACAGCCCTAATAATGGCTTCGATATTCTCAATCTCGTTATATGTAGGGATAATGACTATAGAGTCTCTCACTTATAATTGCTATTAAGTTTACAAATGTACATTATTTCACAATTTATTTTTTTTAAATATTCCTTAATAATTCAATGTGGCTATTATTATTTTAAATAATTTTGGGCCATGCTTCGAGAAGTTACATCTAACGAAATATTTACCATTTTAATAATGGTTGGATTGATTTGTATTACAATTGCTAAAATTGCATATACGATTAGATTTAACGATTTCTCTGCAATTTTAGCCAACTCGAAATATTTAAACATTTATTCTCGCGAACAAAGATTTCTAGACAAGTTTGATGCGTTACTTTTTTCAAACTTTATTATCTCCATAGCGATTTTTATCAGTATCTGTTACAAAGTCTTACTTGCAGATGTAAAATTAGATCCCGATATTATTCTTAAATTTATACTAGGTATAAGTGTTTTTTTAATTATAAAAGCGCTTTTCGAACGGCTAATTGCAAGCCTGTTTAATATAGATGATGTTATTGATAATTACATCTTTCAGAAAACAAGTTATAAAAATTTCTTTGGTATGTTACTCATCCCAGTAAATGCCATTTTAATTTACAGCATAACACCTTCAAAAACAATTTTATATGTTGTTTTATCGGTATTATTGGTTCTTTTAACTATAAGTTTGAGCACATCATTAAAACGTTATCAAAAGTTAATAAAATCGAACCTTTTTTATTTTATTTTGTATCTTTGCACTCTCGAAATCGCACCCTATGTTATTTTGTACAAATTTGTTACGGTAAACTAGAGGTCATCTTAATAAAAAGTGCTTATGAAAGTGAAAACAATTTTAGTCTCTCAACCAGAACCTAAAATAGAAAATTCCCCGTATTTTGATCTTCAAGAAAAGCAAAAAGTAAAAATTGATTTCCGCCCTTTTATACATGTTGAAGGGGTTCCTGCGAAAGAAATTAGACAGCAAAAAGTAGACCTTAATAACTACACTGCTATTATTTTAACGAGCCGTAATGCAGTAGATCATTTTTTTAGAGTTGCTGAAGAAATGCGTTTTAAAGTTCCAGATTCATTGAAATATTTCTGTCAGTCTGAAGCTGTTGCGTATTACCTTCAAAAATATGTGGTTTATAGAAAACGAAAAATATATGTTGGTAAACGTACATTTTCCGAGCTAACGCCTTTAATTAAAAAATATAAAGACGAGAAATTTTTACTTCCTGCTTCAGATAAATTAAAACCTGAAGTTCCAGAAATTTTAAACGGTTTAAATATCAACTGGAAGGAAGCTGTTTTTTACAAAACTGTAATTAGTGATTTATCAGATTTAGCTAACGTATCTTATGATATTTTGGTATTCTTTAGTCCTTCTGGAATTGATTCATTATTCCATAACTTCCCCGAGTTTAAGCAAAACGAAACCCGAATTGCTGTCTTTGGAAACACGACTATTAAAGCTGTTGAAGAAAAAGGCTTACGTGTAGATATTTCTGCGCCAACGCCAGAAACACCATCTATGACTATGGCTTTAGATAAATATATAGATAAAACGAATAAAGGAAAATAAATAATTTTCTATTATATACAAGAAAGGCGATTCATAAACTGAATCGCCTTTTTTTTGTTTAATACTAATTGGCACTTTAGACTTCTATGGATTGTAACGTTGTGGACCTCCACGTCTAATTTCCTCGCTTGCTATGCTTTCAAACTGTTTGAAATTTATTCTAAATGCATTCGATAATTTAAATGCTGTAGTATAATAAGCTTCATCGTTGTTCCAAGTTGCTCTCGGACTTAATACCGATGTAGGAACACCTGGACACGTTCTTGGTTGTGCGACTCCAAACACAGAGTGAATATGATAATCGTGGTGATTATATAATCCTAAATCTCCATTTAAAACGGCATTAATCATAGCACGTGTGTATTTTAATTTCATTCGTGTACCAACACCATAAGCACCTCCGGTCCATCCTGTATTTACAAGCCAAACGTTTACACCAGCGTCTTTCATTTTCTTACTTAACATTTCTGCATATTTTGCAGGATGCAACGGCATGAATGGCGCTCCAAAACAAGCAGAGAACGATGGTTGTGGTTCTTTTACTCCAGCTTCTGTTCCTGCTACTTTTGCAGTGTAACCAGATATAAAATGATATGCAGCTTGTGCTGGTGTTAATTTTGATATTGGCGGAATCACTCCAAAAGCATCTGCTGTTAAGAAAAATATATTTTTAGGATTTTCTCCTATAGATGGCACTTGTATATTTTTAATAAAATCTATAGGATAACTAACACGTGTATTTTGAGTGATAGAAGTGTCTGCAAAATCTACATGTCCTTCTTTATCTAATACAACATTTTCTAAGATAGAACCGCGCTTAATTGCATTATAGATATCTGGTTCATTTTCTTTACATAAGTTAATCACTTTTGCATAACATCCGCCTTCAAAATTAAAAACGGTATTTTCATTGGTCCAACCATGTTCGTCATCTCCTATTAAACGACGGTTTGGATCTGCGGATAGTGTTGTTTTTCCTGTTCCAGAAAGTCCGAAGAAAATAGCTGTATCCCCTTTTTCTCCAACATTCGCACTACAATGCATTGGTAGTGTATTTTTAAATACCGGTAAAATAAAATTTAAAGCAGAGAAGATTCCTTTTTTAATTTCACCTGTATATCCCGTTCCACCTATTAATACAATTTTTTTTGTAAAATTTAATATTGCAAAATTATGCTGACGCGTACCATCCACTTTCGGGTCTGCCATAAATCCTGGCGCATTTACTATAGTCCACTCTGCATTAAAATCTTTCAATTCATCTTCAGTAGGTCTTAAAAACATGTTATGCGCAAACATATTTGCCCAAGGATGCTCGTTTATCACGCGAATATTCATTTTGTAATTAGGATCTGCACACGCATAACTATCTCTTACAAAAACTTCTTTATTAGACAAATAATCTGTGACCTTGTCGTACAAAGCATCAAACGTTTTAGATTCTATAGGAATATTTACGTCTCCCCACCACACCTTATCTTTAGTAATATCGTCTTTAACAATAAAACGATCTTTTGGAGACCGTCCCGTAAATTCTCCAGTATTTACTGCTAATGCTCCCGAAGAAGCCTCTACACCCTGACCTTTTTCAATAGTCAGATCCTGCAATTCATCTGAAGATAGTTGATACTTTACTTTCGCATTTTTAATTCCGTAAGATTCCAACGAAATCGTTTTCGTAATTTGAATGTTGTTCATCATGATAATGTTGTTTTACTGTACAAATATCAAAAATTTATTTCAAAAAATAGACAATAAAATTCAATATTTGCTATTTTAGACTTCAATTATATTCAATTTATTTAATTATTATTACTATTTAAATTAAAAAATGATAATATCATAATTATCCAGCCTATTATCATTAGCAACCCTCCAACAGGCGTTATAAAGCCAATTGCCTTAAAATCGAATCCTGTTAGTACATTTGTCGCCAAACCATATATGGATCCAGAAAACAGAATAACACCACCTACAACAAAATAAAAAATTAATGCTTTTTTTGCTTTCGGAATTAAAGTTGTTCCGCCAACAAATAATAAAAGCAATGCATGATACATTTGGTATCTCACGCCTGTTTCGAATGTTTGAATAGATTCTAACGAGATTAAAGATTTCAATCCGTGTGCTGCAAAAGCACCAACAACTACACTTAATAAACCTAAAACACCACCAGTAATTACTATTTTTTTATCCATATAAAATTAATTTTCGAAGATTTCACACTTTCATTTTAGTACATTTATAAAAACACACCATTTTAAGTTACATTGTTAAACTAGTTAACTCAGATTATTATGCGAAACATTCTAGTCATAGGCTCCGGAAAATCGACTTCTTATTTAATTTGGTATTTATTAGATAAATCTGAAACCGAAAAGTTGCATATTACTATTGCTGACATAGCTTTAGAACATGCTAAAAAACTAATTAAAAACCATCCTAATGCGACTACTATAAAGTTCGACATTTTTGATGACACTACACGTAAAAAAGCCATAAAAAACGCAGATATTATTATATCAATGCTTCCTGCTAGATTCCACATTGAAGTCGCCAAAGATTGCTTAAATTTTGACAAAAATTTAGTAACAGCATCTTACATTAGTGACGACATGCAAGCTCTAAATGAGTTAGTTACAAAAAAAAACTTGGTTTTTATGAACGAAATTGGTGTAGACCCTGGCATTGACCATATGAGTGCCATGCAGGTAATAGATCGCATTCGTTCTAAAGGCGGAAACATGATCCTTTTTGAATCATTTACAGGCGGTTTAGTGGCTCCGGAAAACGATACCAACCTATGGAACTACAAGTTTACATGGAACCCTAGAAACGTAGTTATTGCTGGCCAAGGCGGAGTTGCTAAATTTGTTCAGGAAAACACTTATAAATACATTCCCTATAACCGTTTATTTAGGCGTACAGAATTTTTAGAAGTCGACGGTTATGGTCGATTTGAGGCGTATGCTAATCGCGATTCTTTAAAGTACCAAAGCGTTTATGGGTTAGATACTGTTAAAACGTTGTATCGAGGTACCATAAGACGTGTTGGTTTTAGTCGTGCTTGGAATATTTTTGTCCAACTGGGTATGACAGACGATAGTTATATTATGGAAGATAGCGAGCATTTGAGTTATCGTGATTTTGTAAATGCTTTTTTACCATATAGTCCGTCAGATTCTGTGGAGTTAAAATTTAGACATCAATTAAAAATTGATCAAGATGATGTGGTTTGGAATAAATTTTTAGAATTAGATATTTTCAATCCGAATAAAAAGATCAACCTTCAAAAAGCAACTCCAGCTCAGATTCTTGAACACATTTTAATGGAAAGTTGGACGTTAGCAGAAAAAGACAAAGACATGATTGTGATGTATCATAAATTTGGATATGAATTAAACGGAAAGAACCATCAAATAGATTCGACTATGGTTACTAAAGGTGAAAACCAAACCTACACCGCCATGGCAAAAACAGTAGGATTACCAGTTGCGATTGCAACATTAGCTATCCTGAATAAAAAAATCACGACACCAGGCGTCCAAAGACCAATTACGAAAGAAGTTTATACACCTATTTTAAAAGAGCTTGAGAGCTTCGATATTAAATTCACAGAAAAGGAAGTTCCATATTTAGGTTACAATCCATTAATTCTTTAACATAAATAGTTTCAGTTTAAAACTCTTTAGCTACTTTTATATTCTAATTTAGAATAAACGGGATATGAAAGCTACAAATCAGAATATTGAAATTGACGGTATCGACAAGGAAATTCTTCGTGCTTTAATGCATGATGCGAGAACTCCTATTTTAGAGATTGCCAGAGGTGTTGGTATTTCGGGTGCAGCCATACATCAGCGGTTGCGAAAATTAGAGAAATCGGGATTAATATCTGGTTCTAAATTCACTATAAATCCGAAAATATTAGGATATACAACCATGGCGTTTATTGGAATATATTTAGATAAGGCCATGAGTAACCCTGAGGCTGTTAAACAATTAAAAAAAATCCCAGAAGTTATAGAATGTCATTATACCACAGGAAACTGGAGTATTTTTATTAAAATATTATGCCGTGATAACGAACATTTAATGCAATTACTAAACAAAGACATTCAATCTATTTCAGGAGTTTCTAGGACAGAAACATTCATTTCCCTCCAACAACAAATCGATCGTCAGATTCCGATATAATCTATTAACTATGATATGAGTTAATCTTAGATGTGTTTCCATCAATTTCTATAGTATTGATTTTATAATTTCACCGTAAATAATTAAAAATCAACACTATGAAAACTTACAAAACATTCTTAATTGCAATATGCCTAGTAGGTCTTGTATCTTGCGATAATAAAAAGAAGGAAAGCAATCCAATGTCAGATCCAACACATACCCCAAATAAAGAAAGCGTTATTGATAATGCAGATAGTGAAGACATGGACAATACGATTCAAATCAAGGTTGTTATGGAAGCAAAAAGCGACAGTAAAGTATCAGGAACGATTGTTTTTACAGAAGTTGATAACTCTGTGAATATGCTAGGAGAACTTCATGGTTTAAAACCAAATACGGTACACGCCATTCATTTACATGAAACAGCAGACTGTTCTGCTCATGATGCGAAGTCATCTGGAGGACACTGGAATCCTACAAACTCTAAACATGGTAAATGGGGAGATGTTCAAGGATATCACCGTGGAGACATTGGTAATTTCACATCAGATGAAAATGGAAATGCTACTGTTACTTTTGAAACAGATGAATGGGCTATAACTTCTCAAGATACAACCAGAATCATTACAGGTCGAGGAATTATTATACATGAAGGTAAAGACGACTTTACAACACAACCAACTGGTGACGCAGGAAAACGCATCGCTTGTGGTGCTATTAAATAGATGAAGAATAAAGAGTGCTTCGTTTTAAGAAATACAAGTATCTAGACACGATTCTACCTTTCTCTTTACAAGTCTCTTAAAAAACTTTACGTTTCTATTTTGAGTCTTTTAATAAAAGTCAAAATGGATAATACAAAGACACTAATAATACAAAATAAAAAGGGGTCAGATTTAAAAAAATCTGACCCCTTTACTATTCTAATAATTTAATTTAATTTCTATTTCCTAAAATCTGCATAGCCCAATATAATAATGACGCTAATGCACCTATAGCAGCAACTAAATACGTACGTGCTGCCCATTTTAAAGCATCTTCAGCTCCATCATATTCATTTGGCGCTAACATGTTTTTATTTTTCAACCAAGCTAAAGCACGATTACTCGCATCGTATTCTACAGGTAATGTTATAAAACTAAAGATAGTCGCCATACCCATCATAATTAAACCTACAATAGATACCCAGAATCCCATTCCTGCACCAGATGCTGCTCCTAAAATTAAACCACCAATAACTAACCATTGCGACATTTTAGACGATATACTAACAATAGGTACCAATTGAGAACGCATAGTTAACCAACTATACGCTTGTGCATGTTGTACTGCGTGACCGCATTCGTGAGCCGCAACTGCTGCCGCTGCTGCATTAGCTTCAGAATATACCGGTTCACTTAAATTTACGGTTTTGGTTCTTGGATCGTAATGATCTGATAAATGTCCTGGTGTAGACACCACTTTAACATCACGAATACCATTGTCTGCTAACATTTTTTCAGCAATTTCTTTCCCAGTCATTCCATTACGTAAATGAACTTTAGAATAGGTCTTAAATTTAGACTTAAGCTTGTTGCTAACCAACCAGCTTACTAAAGCAATAACACCAATAAGTATATAATATGTAAACATTCTTTTAAATTTTGAAAGATTAAATTTACTATAATATATCAAATAATGAGCCAAAATCTGATTAAGAAATTTTGTCAGTTGTTAGGCGTATTTTGTTCCCCAACCAAAAGCATCATTAATTTCGCTATACACAATCTCGCCTCCAACGATATTCAATCCTTTTTGTAATGCTGCATCTTCCGCACAGGCTTGCGCCCAACCTTTGTTAGCTAATTTCAATACAAACGGTAGAGTTACGTTTGTTAATGCCAAAGTAGATGTGTAAGGCACAGCTCCGGGCATATTAGCCACACAATAATGTACAATATCGTCTATAATAAAAGTAGGATCTTCGTGAGTTGTGGCTTTTGTGGTTTCCATACATCCGCCTTGATCTACTGCAACATCGACTAAAACAGTCCCTGGTCTCATTAATTTCAACATATCTCGGGTGATTAATTTAGGCGCTTTTCCTCCTTTTAGTAAGACACCACCAATAATTAAATCGTGAGTTTGAATGTGTTTTCTAATATTATACACACTAGAATATTCTGTAACCACATGGCTTGGCATAATATCGTTTACATATCGTAATCGTTTCATATTAACATCCATAATCGTAACATGGGCACCTAAGCCTGAAGCCATTTTAGCTGCCTGAACACCAACAACACCTGCACCTAAAATTAATACTTTCCCTGGCGAAACTCCAGGAACTCCACCTAACAAAATACCACGTCCTTTAATGGGTTTTTCTAAATATTTAGCGCCTTGTTGTATTGACATACGTCCCGCAACTTCAGACATTGGCGTTAATAATGGTAACGTCCCATCGTCGTCTTCTACGGTTTCGTAAGCAATACAAACTGCATTACTTTTAAGCATCGCCAGAGTTAATGCTTCGCTTGATGCAAAATGGAAATACGTAAATACAATCTGTTGTGGCTGAATTAAGGCATATTCTTCTTGGATAGGCTCCTTTACTTTTACAATCATTTCGCTGGATATATAAACAGCTTCTATGGTTTCTAAAATGACAGCACCTACTTCTTGATACACATCGTCGAAAAACCCACTACCATCTCCTGCTGTAGATTGCACATAAACGGTATGACCTTGATTAACTAATTCGAAAACTCCAGCCGGTGTCATACCTACCCGATTTTCGTTATTCTTAATTTCCTTTGGAATGCCTATTTTCATAATTACAGATTTTTTGTGTTATAAATTTGGCTATTTTCTGATACTTCTACAAATTAATAGTACTGAATATCAAATTATTACACATACCAAAATCACCCCTATTATTATAGAGGTGATTATATATATTTCTAAAAAAATGTATTGAAAATTTCTGAATTCGAAAACCCAAATTTAGACTATCCTACAATATTGATAATCTTTCCAGGCACGACAATTACTTTTTTAGGTGTACGCCCTTGTAATTGCTCTTGTGTTTTTTCGTTAGCCATTACTATTTTTTCGATTTCGTCTTTACCTAAATCTAAAGATAACTCTAATGTGAAACGTGTTTTTCCGTTAAAAGAAATTGGGTACACTTTACTGCTTTCCACTAAATGACTCCCGTCGAATATTGGGAAAGGTGTTTCAGAAATCCCTTTGTAATCTTTTGGTAGCTCTTCTACTTTTATTAACTTGTTAAAATAAATACAAGCATATAGATGTTCTGCAACGTGTGGCGCATATGGTGATAATAAAACCAAGAATGGTTCTAGCACTGCTTTACTCACACATTTCTGAGCGTTGAATTCATTTACAGCAATCATAAAAGTAGATACTGAAGTATTGAATGAGAAATTCTCGATATCTTCTTCTACCTTCTTAATCGTTTTATGAAGTGTTTTTAAATTGTCTTTTGTTGGTTCTGCATCGGTAACATTTACAGCAGCTTCACCAATATATAATTTCCATAATTTTTTAAGAAAACCATGTACGCCAGTAATTCCTGCTGTATTCCAAGGTTTAGCTTGTTCTAAAGGCCCTAAGAACATTTCGTACAATCTTAAACTGTCTGCACCATAATCAACACAAATTTGGTCTGGATTAACGACGTTGTATTTAGATTTTGACATTTTTTCAACCTCGCGACCTACTTTGTAAACATCATTATCACCTTCAATTACTCCTCCTTTTTCTCCAATAAAAATTGCATTTTCATAGTCCCTACCAAATTCACCATCTGTTTTCAATGACTCAATATCTAATATATCTGAAGAGTCAACATATTTAACATTTATGTGCTTTGGATTTATCTGACTAGTAAAAAGAGTAACATCTTCAACACTCAAGTTTTCAAATAACTCCTTTCTTTCAGGAAAATCTTTTATTAAAAATTTAATTAATGAATCAAAAGATTTTTCTACAACTACATGAGCTACAGACTCTTCAAATTTTCCCGAATCACTATATTTTGAACTTACGTAGAAATTTGGAATTAATCCATTTGGAACAAATGTTCTAACTTCTAACTTTTTGATATAAAAGAAAGGCAATACGTTATAAGCAAAAGCACTAGTACCCAAAATCATCCCTTGATTGATTAGCTTTTTGAAAGGCTCTTCAATATTAACAAATCCGCGATCTTTTAAAAATTTCACCCAGAATCGAGAATATAATAAGTGACCAGTAGCATGCTCGCTACCACCAATATATAAATCTACGCTTTCCCAATAGTTAAGCGCATCTTCACTTGCAAATACATCGCCTCGTTTTGAAGCCTCTTCCATATAACGGAAGAAATACCAAGAGCTTCCCGCCCAACCTGGCATCGTGTTCAATTCTAAAGGAAAAACATTCTCATTATCGATTAAATCGTTTGAGACTACTTCCGCCTTGAGGCGGTCCCAAGCCCAAACATCGGCACGACCTAAAGGCGGCTCTCCAGTTTCTGTTGGTAAATATTTTTCTACTTCTGGCAAACGGATTGGTAAATGCTCAGTTGCAATCATTTGTGGTTTTCCATTCACATAATATACAGGAAATGGCTCTCCCCAATACCGCTGACGACTAAAAACGGCATCCCGTAAACGGTAATTTGTTTTTCCTTCACCTTGTCCGAGAGCTTCCAATGCTTCAATGGCTTTTGGCGACGCTTCTTTATAAGACAAGCCGTTTAAGAAATCACTATTCGCAAGTTTCGTATTTCCTTTTTCAGCAAAAGCTGCTTCAGAAATATCAACACCTTCAAAAATATTTGGAATTTCAATATCAAAATGCTTAGCGAAATCGTAATCACGTTGGTCACCACAAGGAACCGCCATAACAGCACCTGTTCCATAGCTTGCCAATACGTAATCTCCAATCCAAATGGCAACAGGTTCTTTTGTAAATGGATGCTCGGCATATGCTCCTGTAAATACACCCGAAATGGTTTTTACATCGGCCATACGTTCGCGTTCACTACGTTTAGCTGTTTTTTCAATATACGCGTCTACAGCATCTTTTTGGTCTGCGGTTACAATTTTAGCTACTAATTCGTGTTCTGGCGCTAAGGTCATGAAACTTACTCCAAAAATAGTGTCAGGGCGTGTGGTAAAGACAGAGATCCCCCCAGCCCCCGAAGGGGTAGCTTGCTCACTCGAATGTGATTCTCTTTGAGAAAGCTCATTTTGAATTTTTTCTAGAACATTTTCTATATCTCTAAGAATCTCATTGTTTCTAAATCGTAAAACTTTATATCCTTTAGATTCTAAAACCAAAGTTCTTTCAGCATCCGCCTCTAACTGTGAATTATGAATTTCACCATCGGCTTCTATCACCAACTTTTTAGACAAACAAACAAAATCAACAATAAAATCTTCTATTAAATGCTGTTGTCTGAATTTAGATTCTAATTTTTTCCCTTTTAAACATTGCCACAAAGCAGATTCTGCAGAAGTAGGATTCGCACGCATTTCTTTAGCGCGTTCAATTAATAAATGAGAATTATTCCCTCCAGTCATATAACCAGCACGTATATCAGAACCTGCTGTCTCTTCCCCTTTGGGGAAGGATAGGATGGGGAACGTTACACTTGCTCCAACAGATTTCCCTATCCAGTTACGCTGACTTTCCTTCAAAGAGTCTGTCCAATCAATTGTATTTAAACCTTGAAGCAAACGTTCTGCATAGGCAGAAATTCGCATACTCCATTGTGTCATTTTTTTACGCACTACAGGGTGTCCGCCACGTTCAGACACGCCGTTTACAATCTCGTCGTTTGCTAAAACCGTTCCTAATGCAGGACACCAGTTCACTTCTGTTTCAGCTAAATATGTTAATCTATATTGTAATAAAATATCTTGTTTTTGTTCAGACGAAAATGAATTCCATGCTTCTGCAGTAAAAGGTTCGATATTATCATCGCAAACCGCGTTTACCGTTGCGTTTCCTTCAGCAGAAAAAATAGCTTCTAAAGTTGAAATATCTTCAGCCTTCCCTGAATCGTTATTAAACCAAGAATTGAACAATTGCACAAAAATCCATTGTGTCCATTTATAATATTCCGGATTCGACGTACGGACTTCGCGAGACCAATCGAAAGAAAATCCAATTTGATCTAACTGACGACGATAGGTTGCGATATTGGTTTCGGTAGTAATCGCAGGATGCTGCCCTGTCTGAATCGCATATTGCTCTGCCGGTAAACCAAAACTATCGTATCCTTGCGGATGCAAAACGTTAAATCCTTTATGGCGTTTGTAGCGCGCATAAATATCTGAAGCAATATATCCTAACGGATGCCCAACGTGTAATCCAGCTCCAGAAGGATAAGGAAACATATCGAGAATGTAATATTTAGGTTTTTCAGATTGATTTTTGGCTTGAAACGTTTTGTGTTCTGCCCAATAGTGTTGCCATTTGGCTTCTATGTCGTTGAAATTATATTTCATGATGTCGTATTCCGCTTAATAAAGGCGCAAATTTAAGGTTATTATAACAATGTTGAAAGTTTAAACGTTGTTATCCTTAATGAAATAGATTTCTTTTATATTTTTACAGACAAATTCACCTTAACTATGAGCTCATCTTTTGAAAATTATCAAAAACGCCGATTAATATCGTCTTATTTTTCTGTGGTGTTGAGTATTGCTTTAGTCTTATTTTTACTTGGTTTACTGGGCATGCTCGTGTTAAACACAAAAAAAGTTGCCGACCATTTTAAAGAGCAAGTAGTCGTTACCATTTACTTAAAAGATACAGCTAAAGAGGTTGAAACGAAACAGCTTGAAAAAAGCTTATCGATGTCAGATTACGTAAAAACTACCGAGTATGTTTCTAAAGAACAAGCGGCAGAATTTATGAAAGCTGAAAACGGTGAAGATTTCATGAATTTCTTAGGGTATAATCCATTGCAAAATTCTATCGATGTGCATTTAAAAGCAGATTTTGTAACCTCGGAACAATTAAAAATTATTTCTGATGAAGCACTAGCAAAAACATTTGTGGACGAAGTGAGATACGATAACGATTTGGTAAACTTAATGAACGACAACGTTAAACGCATAAGTTTCTGGATTTTAGTGGTGAGCGGTGTTTTTACTTTAATTGCTGTACTGTTAATTAATAGTTCGATTAGACTTTCGGTTTACTCAAAACGATTCACAATAAAAACCATGCAAATGGTTGGTGCTACTAAGCATTTTATTAGAAAACCTTTTGTTTGGAAAAGTGTAAAACTTGGTATTATTGGTGCTATTTTAGCATTAATTGGCATGGCTATCGTGTTCTATTATTTAAATGAAACATTCCCAGATTTACAATTATTAAACAACCCAATTCTAGTAGGAGGTTTATTTTTAACCATTTTTATTTTAGGAATTTTAATTACGTGGATCAGTACTTTTATAGCCACTCAACGTTTCTTAAATTTAAAAACTGATCAATTATATTATTAATACTATGATGAAATCAATGTGCTTAGCACTCCTTATTTTATGTGTAATTAGCTGTAAAAAAGAAGTTAAAAATTTACCTGAAGATTTTGATTTTGGTGAAACTAAAGACAACGTATATATCAATCCTTATTTTGGATTAACGTTTGAATACCCTTCAGATTGGTCTTTGCAATCAAAGCACGATATAAAAGCCATTACAGATACAGGTGAAAAGTATTTAGCAAGAGAAAACACAAAAATGGGTTCTATTTTGAAGGCTTCACAAATTAACACAGCTTATTTATTTTCCATTTTCAGACATCCTTTAAAATCAACACAAGACTATAATGCGTCTTTAAGTGTTATCGCCGAAAATATTGCAGGAAACCCTGAAATTATGCGTGGTCGTGATTATTTATTTAATTCTAAAGAATTATTAAAGCAAACCCCCGCACAATATGAATTTGAAGAAGGCTTCGATACAAAAATTATTGATGGTGATACTTTTGATATATTAAGAGCCAAAGCGAGTTATGGCAGACATAATGTAGAACAAGAATTCTTTTGTATTGTACGTCATGGCTTTAGTTTGTCTTTTATATTATCATACACCAATGGAGAAGAAAAAGCGGCCTTATACAAGATTATAAACTCTATAGAATTCGAGTAATTTAAGTTTGCTTTAAGGATTCTTTTTAAATAAAACCGTTAATTTGCAGTGCTTTTAAAGCCAATGCATTATTAAAATACACATGGGAGAACAAAAACAAAAAAATCTTGAAAAAGGTGAATTTATCTTCGGAAAGAAAAACTATAAATTTATGCTTATCGGACTTGGCATTATTGCGCTAGGTTTCATTTTAATGTCCGGTGGTGGTAGCGACGACCCAAATGTTTTTAGTCCAGATATTTTTAGTTTCAGAAGAATACGATTAGCACCAACACTAATTTTAATCGGATTCGGATTTCAGATTTATGCTATTCTTTTAAATCCGAATAAGAAATAATGGAAACTATAGATGCAATTATCCTTGGTATTATTCAAGGTCTTACTGAGTTTTTACCAGTATCCTCTAGCGGACATTTAGAAATCGGAAAAGCAATTTTAGGCGATCATTCTGTACCCGAAGAAAGTTTATTATTTACAGTTGTACTTCATTTTGCAACGGCTTTAAGCACCATGGTTATTTTTAGAAAAGATATTTTAAGTCTTATAAAAGGTGCCTTAAAATTTGAATGGAACGACGATTTGCAATTCATTTCTAAAATTGCTCTTTCTATGATTCCTGCTGTTATTATAGGGTTATTTTTCGAAGAACAATTAGAATCTCTTTTTGGTGGAAATTTACTTTTAGTAGGCGCCATGTTACTCGTTACAGCCATATTACTTTTTCTTGCAGACAAAGCTAAAAGCACAGGAAAACCGGTAACTTTTAAAGATGCTTTTATCATTGGTATTTCGCAAGCTATTGCTATGTTACCAGGTATTTCAAGATCTGGAGCTACAATATCCACATCGGTTTTACTTGGAAACGACAAGACTAAAGCGGCACGTTTTTCATTTTTAATGGTGGTGCCTTTAATTTTTGGAAAAATTGCTAAAGATATTTTAGGTGGTGAATTAAATATAGAAAGTACAAATATTACGGCTCTTTCTGCAGGATTTATTGCGGCATTTGTTTGCGGACTTTTCGCTTGTACTTGGATGATTGCTTTGGTTAAGAAAAGTAAATTATCATATTTTGCCTACTATTGTGCTATTGTTGGTTTCATCGCTATCGGCTATTCCCTTCTTTATTAATATGAAAACAGTAGACGATTACTTAGACGGTCAAGTTTTATTAATTGACAAACCTTTACATTGGACCTCTTTTCAGGCCGTAAACAAACTGCGTTGGGAAATCCGTCGTACTTTCGACATTAAAAAAATTAAAGTTGGACATGCAGGAACTTTAGATCCTTTAGCAACTGGACTTTTAGTGATTTGCACTGGTAAAATGACCAAGCAAATCGATACGTTTCAAGGTCAGATAAAGGAATATACGGGAACCATTGTTTTAGGAGGCACAACGCCGTCTTTCGATTTAGAAACTGAAATTAATGAAACCTTTCCTACAGCACATATTACTGATGAATTAATACATGAAGCCACAAAACAATTTATTGGAGACATTGAACAATATCCACCCGTGTTTTCTGCAATTAAAAAAGACGGCAAACGTCTATATGAGTTTGCAAGAGCTGGTGAGACAGTCGAAATTAAACCTAGAACGATTCATATAGCAGAATTCGAGATAACGAATATTTCTGAAAATAAAGTAGAATTTAGAGTGGTTTGCAGCAAAGGAACTTACATTCGCTCTTTAGCAAACGACTTCGGAAAAGCATTACATTCAGGGGCTCATTTATCGGCACTAAGACGCACAAAAATTGGAGATTTCAATATAAACGACGCCTTAAGTCCTGAACAGTTTATAGCTGAATTAAACGGCTAAAACTTCAGGAAATACGTATATTAGTTTTGATTACACCCAATACCTACTTTTCTTGAAATTAATAGATACACATAAAGCCGCTTTAATAACTGCACTAATTGCAGGAATAGTTTTGCTTACGGTGTTTAACATGCATCTCACACAACACGCTTCTTTAATTACTGAAACCTTCTACGAAATGGAACCTGAGCGAGAAACCGCAAAGGAATTAGAACAAAAACAGCTTACCGAAGAATCCAAACAAGCAAAAACCGAAACAAATCAAGCATTTAACGAAACACAAGACAACAAACGTTTTGCTAAAGCATATAACCCTATTGCACCTCCAAAAGATTACGAGAATTCTAGATTAACACAAACCGAAGACATTACAGAAGCAGAAGAGGAACTAGAAGATACAAATTCAGATTCTGAAGAAAGCAATTCAGATGCCGACGAATTATCATCCTTCAATAGTGTAAATAGTATTTTAAAAGCAAGCACTCAAAAAAAGAGTAAATCAAACGCTTCTAACGGAAATAATTCTAGTAGTACAATGGCTATGAATGCATCCACTAATAAAAATAGTAGCGTGCATTATTCTCTTGTAGACAGAACCCATAAATATTTACCAATACCCATTTATTTGTGTGAAGCTAGTGGAAAAATCGTAATTAATATTACTGTAAGTGCTGCTGGAGACGTTGTAGATACGCGTGTAAACACTTCTTCCACTTCAAAAAACGAGTGCTTAATTGGCAGTGCCCTAGAGTACGCCAAAAAAGCACGTTTTAGTTCAGATGCATCGAAATCCTCCCAATTAGGTTCTATTACATTTTATTTTGATGGCAAAGATTAAGCTTCTAATAATGCTATTAAATCTGTAATTGTATTCTGCCCTTTATCTAAGTTATACCACGTTTGTAAAGACTCTTTAAATTCAGGAGTTAATACACCGTGTTCTGCTTTATAATCTGCAACAAATTTTGTTGCCACTGTCGGTCTTGGTCCAAATGTATTTACAACGTCTCCAGTCGTATTATCTATCATAATTAATTTCGGAATTGATTTCCCGCCGTTAGTTAAAAACATATTCATTAAGACCTCATTGGCATCACGAAGCACGACTTTAAAGTCGATATTTTCATTCAATTCTGAAACTTTATTAATTACTGGCATCACATGCGCAGCATCTCCACACCAGCTTTCAGCAATTACCAACCATGTTACATCACCTTTAAAATTTTGAATAGCTTCTGTAGCAACTTCAGTTATTTTAAGTGTTTTATCCCAACGCTTCATTCTGCTTTCGTTCACTTTTGTATATCCTACCAAATCTTCGGTTTGATTGTGCCCTGTTGTACCTCCAGTTTTAGATAACTCTTTAACTAAAACTCTAAAATCTTGATAAGACATTGCATTCTCTAAACTCTTTTGAATGATTTCGTTCTTAACTATACTGCGCGTTACTTCCATGAGATTTTTTATTAATTACCTGACAAATTTAATCCTTAAATGTATTTTTTTTGGTAACTGTTGTTACATTAGTAGTTTTAAATTTTAAACCTTACAAAATGGAAAAACACAGATGTGGTTGGTGTAAAAACGACGATTTATATGAAGCGTACCACGACTTAGAATGGGGTGTACCAGTAAAAGATGATGCGACATTATTTGAGTTTTTAATTCTTGAAACCTTCCAAGCTGGCTTAAGTTGGATTACAATTCTTAAAAAAAGAGAAAATTTCAGAGCTGCTTTAGATCATTTCGACTATAAAAAAATTGCTAATTATCCGCAATCTAAACTTGATGCTTTAGCCCAAGATGCAGGCATTGTTAGAAATAAACTTAAAATAAAAGCAACGGTAAGTAATGCGCAATCCTTCCTTAAAATTCAAGACCAATTTGGAAGTTTTAGTACCTATATCTGGAACTTTGTAGATGGTAATCCAATAAAAAACAAAGTTCAGAATTATAAAGAAGCACCAGCGAATACACCTTTGAGTGATGCGATTAGTAAAGACTTAAAAAAACGCGGATTTAAATTTGTGGGATCAACAGTAATATATGCACACATGCAGGCAACTGGAATGGTTAACGACCATGAAGTAAATTGTTTCCGATATAAGGAAGTTTAAAATCGGATTACAGATATTGTAAATATGTATCTCTTGGAATGTCTCTTCCTCCAAGACTTTCCAAATGATATGTATGAACCTGACAGTCTATAACTTTATAATTGGTATTTTGTACGAAGGTGATAAATGCCGCTTTACTGGCGTTACTTACTTTAGAGAACATACTTTCTCCACAAAACACATCGTTTCCTAAATCCAAACCATAAAACCCGCCAACTAACGTATCGTTTTCCCAAACCTCTACAGATTTTGCAAAACCCATTTTGTGAAGTTCTATATAGGATTCAGTCATATTTTTGGTAATCCAAGTACCGCTTTGACCATTGCGTTTAATTTCGGCGCAAGCCTTTATAACTTCAGGAAAAGCTTGATTTATAGTAACTGTAAAATTACAATTGCGAAGTACTTGTCTCATACTTTTAGAAATTCTTAGTTCTTCCGGATACAAAACAAAACGAGGATCTGGCGACCACCATAAAATAGAATTATCGTCCTCAAACCAAGGAAAAATACCTCGTTTATAAGCCAGCAATAACCGATCTGTAGACAAGTCGCCGCCGACGGCAATAATGCCCTCGCTAGTCGCTTCCTTAATATCTGGAAATTCTATTTTAGATTTTAAAAATTTCATACTCCTAATTTATAAAAAAGAATCAACACCCTAATAAAAAAAACCCCAACATCGTAAGATATTGAGGTTAATCACACTTTGAATTAGTCATAGTATACCCTTACTAGAAAGGTAAATCATCGTGATCGTCTTCATTTAAGCTAGACGCTGGTTCGAAAGCGTCTGCAGGTGGTCCTTGAGGAACTGCTCCTGAAGCTGCATCTTGTACGGCTTCAATTCTCCAACCTTGAATTGAGTTAAAATACTTGGTTTCTCCTTGTGGATTAACCCAATCTCTACCTCTTAAATTAATACTCACTTTTACGTTTTGTCCTACACTGAAATTGTTTAGTAAATCTGTTTTATCTTGAACAAACTCTACTAATATATGTTGAGGATACTGCTCTTCTGTTGTTACAACTAACTCTCTTTTTCTAAATCCATTACTCCCAAAAGTTTGGGTTTCACTTACCATTTTTACTTTTCCTTGTACTTCCATTACATTTAATTTTCTATTATAAAAACTCTCTTATTTTTTAATCTCTTAAGTCAATAACACTTTCCAAGCACTGTCTACGTCTCCGTAGCTTAAAAATTTATGCGCTAATTTATGCTTTTCTCTTAATGTATTTACATTTTTTATACTCGGGTAACGTTCGCCTTGCTCAACAATAAAAGCATGTACATCTTCTAACGATGGTAAAGCTTCAATATTACCCAACATACCTAAATCATTTCCAGTTAAAATCATACTATTCTTAACCGCTTCAGGCAAATTATCTACACCAATTCCTAA
Organism: Formosa sejongensis; assembly: GCF_033447105.1. Taxonomy (NCBI): domain Bacteria; kingdom Pseudomonadati; phylum Bacteroidota; class Flavobacteriia; order Flavobacteriales; family Flavobacteriaceae; genus Formosa; species Formosa sejongensis. The sequence continues at coordinate 117,487 of NZ_JAWQUN010000001.1, read as the reverse complement.
CTTCGACGAAGGTTTTGGTATTTTAAAAAATCCCATTTTGGCACGCGTATAATAATCTTCTCCAGCACGAGAAACCAAATCTAATCGTTCCTGATTTATCGTTTTATCTGCATTCAAAATTTCTGCTGCTAAATGTATTTTAACAACTTCACAAATCACCAAATTTCCAGCACCACCTTGATCTCCTAATGCTACAATCTCGTTCACTTTACATTCAAATTGAACAGGAGCTTCACCTACACGACATGGTTTTACAATATCAGATTTTAACATTGTTAAACCTGCTTTATCAAACTCATTTACATCTTTCGCATATTCTGTACTACTTAAAGACATCTGATAAACTAAGTCGTAATTTACAACATTAATTACAACCTCTTTTGTAGATTCTACATTTAACAACGTATGTTTAACAGAATTATCACGTCCACGTCTAACTGGCGAAAATACTAAAATTGGCGGATTTGCGCTAAATACATTAAAAAAACTAAAAGGTGCTAAATTCTGATTTCCATCGGCATCTATAGTACTAGCAAAAGCGATAGGCCTTGGAGCGACTGCGCTTACCAAATACCCATATAATTCACCTGTTGTTAGATCTTTAGGCTCGAATGAAATCATTATGTGAATTTTAATTTTTTACAAAGGTAACTAATCTATCAATTAACAAAAAATGATTTGAACACTTGATCGCACAATATTATTAACAGATTTGCATTATATTACCACTAAAAATAAATTTCATGCTTTTTACCAAACATAAAAACCTCATCCGTTGGATATTTATCGGATTTTCGTTTGTTATTGTCTCCCTTATTTTATGGAATACCTATATGTTTTTTCAGAGTTTTAAAGCTGAAGAACGTATAAAAATGGAGAATTGGTCTGCTGCGCAACGCGATTTAATTAAAAGCACCAATTTAGATGGAGATATAGGTGAGTTACCGCTTCAAATTTTACAAAGCAACACCACGACTCCAATGATTATGGTGGATTTAGATGGTAATATAGAGCATAATAATTTAGATGATAAAAAAGCCAAAAACAGTGCTTACGTAAAGGATCTTATTTTAGCATTTGAAATAGAAAATAGTCCTTTAGAAATTATTTACGACGGTAGAGTTTTAAACACCTTATACTACGGAAATTCACCACTATTAAATAAACTAAAATACTATCCTATTGCTTTTGTACTTATACTCGTTCTTTTTGCAGGACTTGTGTATGTATTTTATCGAAGTACAAAAATTGCGACACAAAACAAATTATGGTCTGGGATGGCTAAAGAGACTGCACATCAGATTGGAACTCCCTTATCCTCTTTAATTGGTTGGGCTGAAATTTTAAAAATTGAGAATGTAAACCCCGAGTATATAAAGGAGATAGAAAAAGATATTAGCAGACTTGAAACTATTACCGAACGTTTTAGCAAAATAGGATCTGTCCCAACACTTGAAAAAGCCGATGTTGTTAGAGAAACTATAGAGTCTTACGATTATTTAAAAACACGTACTTCTAAATTAATCGATTTTAGCATCGATGTCCCCGATACAGAAATTCCTGTACAACTTAACACACAACTGTATAGTTGGACAATAGAAAATTTGGTTAAGAATGCAATAGACGCAATGAAAGGGCGAGGAAAATTATCTGTGGTAATTCTACCAAGTGAAAATGATGTGAAAATAAATATTACCGATACAGGAAAGGGACTAACAAAATCTCAATTTAACCGTATTTTCGAACCTGGATTTACAACCAAAAAGCGAGGTTGGGGTTTAGGTTTATCTTTAGCTCGACGTATTGTCGAGGATTTTCATGGAGGAAAAATTCGTGTGTTACAATCGGAAGTTGGCAAAGGTACAACGATGCAAATTGTATTAAAACGACACAAGGAACTAGAGCAAAAAGCCTAATTACAATGCAGCATTAATCGCATTTGCAATCTTTTGAAGCTCTTCTTTAGATACGTTTGTTTTTTGTGAAAAGCTAGCATCTTCCATCGTATTTAAAGGAATTAAATGCACGTGTGCATGCGGTACTTCAAGACCTATAACCGTCATACCAACACGATTGCAAGGCACTACTTTTTCGATAGCTATTGCTACTTGTTTAGAAAAACGCATTAAACCTATATAGAGTTCATCGTCTAAATCAAAAATTTTATCTACTTCTTTCTTTGGAATACATAACGTATGTCCTTTAGCATTTGGATTAATATCTAGAAATGCTAAGAAATCGTCTGTTTCTGCAACTTTGTAACACGGAATTTCTCCTAAAACGATTTTACTAAAAATTGAAGCCATAATAGTTAATTTAGTTACGTAAATATAAAAAGATTCCTAGAGTTTATTTACAAACCGAAATTAATTTCAGTTTAAAACTTTAGGAATCTTAATCATTAAATTGTTTGAGACTACGATCTCGAAATTTCTATAATGTCAAATTTCATGATACCACTTGGCACTTGAATTTCGGCAACATCTCCAACAGATTTACCTAATAACCCCTTACCTATTGGTGAGTTTACAGATATTCTTCCCGTCTTTAAATCGGCTTCACCATCTGCTACTAAAATGTAATTCATTTCCATACCATTGGTTTGATTTTTAATTTTCACTTTAGATAACACTAATATTTTAGAAGCGTCTAATTGCGATTCGTCTATTATACGAGCACCTGCTAAAACTTCTTCTAATTTAGAAATTTTCATCTCAAGCATGCCTTGTGCTTCTTTTGCAGCATCGTACTCAGCATTCTCACTTAAATCACCTTTATCTCTAGCTTCTCCAATTGCTTGAGATGCACGTGGTCTTTCTATATCTTTTAATTGTTTTAGTTCGTCTCTTAACCTTTTTAGCCCTTCTGCAGTGTAATAAGATACTTTACTCATAACTTCATCGTTTTAATTCAAAAAAATATGTTTCACAAACCTCAGTTTATAAAACATAAAAATCTCGCAGTACGAGATTGTGTTACAAATATACAAAATATTTATAGCAAACTACTTTTTGTTGTAAATTGCAAACCGAAATAATTACTATGAAAAAACTTTTTTTTATCGCAATAACTATCTTATTGATGGTTAATTGCAGCTCTGACGATAACGTTATTAATAATCCCAATTTACCTGACTATTCATTTGATACTGGAAACATAATTAACACGTCTTTACCTCTATATAATAGTTTAAAATTCCCAGGAAATTATATTACTTTACCGCCTCCTTATGGAATAAACGGACTTGTTTTGTATTATGCAGGTGCAGATATGTACTCGGTCTTTGAACTTAGCGACCCAAACCATCCAATTACAACATGTTCTAAGTTAACAATTAATGGCATTATAGCGACTTGTAATTGCGACGACGATAATTCGTATAATATTCTTAATGGATTACCCGAAACGGGAACCACCGGAGGTTATACATTAAAACCTTATTATGTTTCCGTAAGCGGCTCCATAATTAGAGTCTATAACAATTAAAAAAAAGCGATTCAGTTTCTGAATCGCTTTTTTTTTTAGAATTTTAAAGTTGCTCCTACCAAGAAATTAGTCGTGGCTTGCGGATAATATCCTGCACCTTCTAAAGTGGTAATAGTATCTGGATCACTCCAATCGTCATCATAAGTATAATAGTAACCGTTAGATACATATTTTACGTTAAAAACATTATTTACCAGTCCGCTTAAAACGATTGATTTAAAAATAGATTTCATTTTAAATTCATAAGTAATACTTATATCATTAACAAAATAGCTATCTAATTTAGAGGTTTCCGAATCTGTATTCCCCATATATTGTTCGCCAATAAACTTACTTAAAAGCGATACTTGGAACGCTTCGTTTGGTTGAAAAACAATAGCATTCCCCACAACTATATCTGGAGAAAACGAAATGTTTGTAGTCCCAAAATCTGTCAATTCACCATCGAAAGGCAAGTAAATCGATTTGTTTTTATTGGTGCTTATTGTAACATTTGGTTGAACTGAAAAGGCTTTAGTTAATCCTATTGCGGCTTCAATCTCTAAACCTAAACGGTAACTTTCTCCACTATTTGTTCGAATAGGGTTTCCAACATCATCAATACTCCCTGTTAAGACCAATTGCTCATTATATTGCATGTAATACACATTTGCGTTGAATTTAAAACGTTGTTTTTCGTGTCTCCAACCCAATTCAAAATCGTTTAATTGTTCAGGCTGAACATCTGGATTACTTTGAAAATCATCGCGAGTTGGCTCCCTATTAGCTCTCGCATAAGAAAAATACATATTATTATTTTGATTTAGCTCATAAGTTACACCCGCTTTAGGATTGAAAAAATTATAATGTACATCGACGATAAAAGGCAAACGGTCTGAATCTACGCCTGTAGTTTTATAGTCTACAATACGCAGTTGTAAATCGCCATATAAACTCCACTGAGAGTTTAATCTATAGGTGGCTTTTGTAAATACACTTAAATCTTGCTTCTCTCCGTTTCCATTATAATACTCATAATCTGTGCCTCCGTTACTCGCATATTGTGCCCAAATAACATCTCCAAAATGATCGCCAGAATAATAACTGTAAGACCCTCCCAAAAAGGCATTTATACTTTCATTCTTAAAATTCACATTCGCATTTGCTACATAAAAATCGTTATCTAACCAACGTCGGCGAACTAAATCTGTAGTGTAAATAGTTTCGTCACCAATAGTAACATTATCCAAACCATAGTCGGCAAAAGACTGATCTTCTTTATATTGTTCAAAATAACCACTTCCTTTAGTATAATTTAATCCCAAATTTGTAGACCAATTATTATCAAAACGTTCGTTCCAATGTAACTGATAATGATCTTGTTTATAATCATCGACTTCATTATCGTAAAATTGCACATTACCTTCTTCATCTATATAAATTCCTGCAGAATTAAATGTCCGATCTGTTTCCAGTTTTTCTTCATCAATTCCATTCCAAGATTGATAAGTGTTTTCGGTACCTCCAAAAGCGATTGCTTTTATCAATGTGTTTTCTGCAACATAAGAAGCTTGTAAAAAATAAGATTTTAAATCGGTTGAAGCGCGATCAATATATCCATCAGACTTAATAATAGACATACGTCCAGCCACTTCTATATGATCGTTTAATAAACCTGTACTAAATTTTACAGAATGTTTTTGCGTATTGAAACTTCCAAAACTATTAGAAATTTCTGCATTTGATGTGTTAGAAACCGCGTCTGTTAAGATGTTAATACTTGCACCAAAAGCACCAGAACCGTTTGTAGATGTACCAACACCACGCTGCAATTGCAGGCTTTCTGTAGATGATGCCATATCTCCTAAATTCACCCAAAACGTACCTAAAGATTCTGCATCGTTATAAGGGATTCCGTTTATAGTAACATTGGTAGACTGCCCACTTACACCACGAACACGAATTCCGGTATATCCAATTCCTGCACCAGCATCACTAGTTGTAACCACCGATGGAAGAAAATTTAATAAAATAGGAATATCTTGTCCTAGGTTTCTTTTAGCCAACTGTTCTTTATCCATATTGGAATGCGTTATTGGCGAAGTGGCATCCACACGGACAGCTAACACTAAAATTTCATCTAAAGATTCTGTCTTTACTTTAGTAGTATCTTGTGTTTTTCCCTCTTGAGAAAACGCTGTAAAACTTGTAATTACACAGCATATTAAAACAAAAAAATGTTTCATTCGATATTGTATTAACCGAATAAAAAGAGGCCCTTATTCTATATTTTATAATGATTTTATTTGTGAGCGCTTAAACTATCACGATATTAAAAATGTTATCTTTCATATTAAAAATAAGACATATATAAATATGCTTAGATTTAGAAGGAAAAACAGCATTGAATTTTTTCGTACTAGTTAAAAACATCAACTAGACATTTTTTAACGCTCGTTTCCTAAACAGCATTACCTGTTCCAGGTTCAATGGGTATGATCTCAGCCGATATAGGCACCCCTTTATTTGAGAACATTACAAAGGTAGAAACAATTCTGATTACTTCTAATTATTTCTGTAAAATTCTAATCTAAGTTTGGTTTACGTCTAGACACTTTCCGTTCTGAAACGACACGCTTACCTTTTAGACGTTTTTTTATAGCTGATTTAGGAATTCTTGTTGGCCGGCGTTTCTTCTGAACTTTAAGTCCGTCGTGGATAGATTGTAAAAAACGACTGATAACCAATTCCTTGTTTTTATGCTGACTACGACTTTCGTCGCATTGCAATAACAATACCTGATTTTTAGTTAATCTAGGCTGAAGTTTGGTTATGAGTCGTTCTTTCTGTCCTTCGTTTAATGCTGAAGAGTCTAAAACACTAAAGCTTAATTCTACTTTCGATGAGACCTTATTTACATGTTGACCTCCAGCGCCAGAACTGCGTACGGCTTTAAAAGATAATTCTGAAATAAGTTGAGTTTCATCAATCATATTTACATTTGATGCGCTGGTTTCAATAAATCGGCAACTGTCTTTACTGGATTAAATGTATTTAATGGCACCTCTACAAAAACGGTACTCCAATTTGCCATGGCCCCATTCCATAATCCTGGTAATTCAAGGGCTAATAAGTCTTTTCCTTCTTTCGTTTTCTGAGTAATAAATCCTGTTTTAGGATCTACAAATTGTAATAAATCGAAACCGTTACCTTGGTAGTCTTTTGCACTACAAACCAAATCTACCGGATTAAAATGGGTTGCTTTGTTTAATAAATCTTTCTGAATAGCATTCTCAATATCGATTTGAGCCGACTCGACAATTTGAAGTGATAAATTACCATTGTGATCTTCTATCCAAAATGGACCTCCTCCAGTATCTCCGTCATTTTTAACCATCCCACAAATTCGAATAGGGCGATTTAGTTTTTCTTTTAAAAATTCAATTTGATGACTATTAGCTAAGCTCGCAAAATCATTTGGAACATAAACGTTTAACTTTCGTGTTAGAAATTCAGCAATTTCAATTAATTCTGCTTCATCTGCTTCACCTTTATCTAAATCTTTCAAATAGGTAAACGCTTGCTCCTGCACTTCTAAAAGCACACCTGCAAGCACCTTTTTATATTCAACAATATTATCTTTAAACTTAGAGACAACAACGTTATCTATGTTTTTAATAAAGATAACATCTGCATCTAAATCGTTTAAATTCTCTATTAAAGCACCATGACCTGAAGGTCTAAACAACAATTTACCATCGTCTTCGCGAAAAGCGTCTTTGTTTGGAGTAAGTGCTATAGTGTCTGTAGATTGTTTTTGAAATGAGAACGAAACATTATAGTCCAATTTCGTATCCTTCTCTACTAGTGGTTTTATAGTCTTGAATTCAGCTTCAAATTTATCATTATGAGTTTCTGAAATCGTAAAGTGTAAATTCGCTTTACCATTTGCTGAAGCATAAGAAGCCGCTTCGAATAAATGCTCTTCGAACGCTGTAGAAATATGATCGTCGTACTTATGAAAAGGCAATAATCCTTTTGGAAAAGCACCGTAATCTAAATACTTTTCATCAAGCATGACGTTTACAAAAATCCATTTTTGCTTATCAGCATTGTAGGATTTATAATCGGGGTAACTTTTATTAATTACCTCCATTACTAATTCGTAAAAAGGTAATTCTTCTAGCCCTTTAAAAAATGAAGCTATATTTGTATCGTTATTTTTATCAACGTAGGTATTGAAAGACTCCTCGCCTTCCGGATTAAATTTAGCAACAAAATTGAATAGATTTTTAAACATTCTCGTTGCTGCTCCAGAAGCAGGTACAAACTTTAAAACTGATAAACCTTTACGTTTCTCATCGTAAGCATCTACATATGTTTTACGCTCGTCTTCGGTAAACTTTAATATACCATGGTTTATTATTGCTGGCGATTCTAAATCTATAAACGGAATTCCGTTTTTAAACTGCTCTACTTGCGAATCAATTTTTTTTAGGGTTAATCCCTTATCTCCTATTTGTTTTAAATCTTTTTCTGAAAAATTCATGCGTGTTCTAATATTAAATTGTCGATATGTTTTACTGCCAAATCGAACCGCTCTTTAAAGGATCCTTTTAGTAAAACATAAGGTTTCTGGTTATCGTCTAATGCCTTTTGAAATGCATTAAACATAGTTTGTCTTTCGTTAGGTTTGTCTCTAACTTCGTCTGCTTCCCAAGGGATGTCAATATACGTTAAAAAGTACAAATTATACTGATTTTGAATGGCTGAAGCTGTTAAATCTTCATTATAAAACCCTTCGTAATACACTTCTGCATAGACTTTAGTCTCCAATAAATTGGTATCGCAAATTAATAGCTTTTCTACAGTTTTGCTTAACTCATTCTCTAAAAAAATTTGCCCTTTTGCAATTGGCATCACATCATTTGCGGATAAGGTTTCATTCGTTTTTAATTTTTCTAAGGCGTATGTCCTCGAATACTCTGGAACAAAAACAGTATTGTAATGTGTTGCTAATTGTCTTGCCAACACGGTCTTCCCTGTCGATTCTGGACCGAATAACACAATTTTTAAGAGGTTTGAAGGTCGTTGTCTAAGGTCTTCTTCCATGCGTAATATCCTGAAATTGCTATAAATGTAAATCCTAAATACTGTAAGCTAGTAAACGTAAATCCTTTATAAAAATAAAGCGGAATAGAAATAATATCGGCTATAATCCAAAGGATCCAATTCTCTAATTTGCGTTTTGCCATAAGCCACATTCCTACAAAAAACAAAGCTGTTGTAAGTATATCTACCCAAGCAACCCAACTTGTTAATTTATCGAAAATGGTATAAACCGCATACACAAAAACCATAGTTGCAAAAAAGATGGCGACACCAATTTTTTGTTCTTTTGCTGTTGTTCTGGTTATTGGTGTTAGATGATCTTCATCTACTTTACGTGTCCAAATGTACCAACCGTAAACACTCATTATAAAATAGTAAGCATTTATCATCATATCGCCTAACAAGCCCCAATGCCACAAAAGGTAAACAAAAATTAGGGTACTAATCATACCTGTCGGAAACACCAGAATATTATTCTGTTTAGAATACCACACCGACATAAATCCGAAAATTACAGCTACAATTTCTAATACAATATTTATAGTCTGATAATCTGCGTATTGTCCGAATAGAAAATTAAAAATTTGGGACATAGTCACTTCTATCGCTCTTCACAATTTTCATGTTTGCAATCACACCTTCTTGATTTTGGAATGATGTTCTAAGGGCATCTGTTAAAAATGGCATAACTTTATCGAAGTCGCCATACACTTGTGTACTTAACGGATTTTCTAGAACTGTAAATTCAGAAGCTCTTAAGTCTTTAATAAATTCCTGAATAGGTGGTTCGTAATCTTTATTTAAAGGCATTAAGGTTAATTCTACAGATATTTCCATGACTCATTTTTTAGTAATTAATTTCAAAATGACAAAGAGTCATTTTGAAGAATAACCAAAAGTACTAAGGTTTTTAGTTTTAATGAATTAATTCGGAAATAATTTAATTGTTTACCAACGTTTAAGATCGTTGAACAAATCTTCGTTCTTTTCTAGAGCTGTACCGATAACAACAATATTTGCACCCGCATCGAAAGCGAGCTCCATTTGTGCTTTAGATCTTATACCTCCTCCTACTATTAATGGAATAGTTAAATCGCTACTTACTGCTTTTATAATCTCTGGGGAAACTGGACTTTTAGCGCCACTACCAGCCTCTAAATACATAAGTCGCATACCTAGTAATTCGCCTGCCAAAGCTGTATTTACAATATTTTCTATTTGTTTAGATGGCATAGGCTCGGTTTCTGTAACCTTTTGTATTGTAGTCATCTCACCATTTTCAATTAAAAGATATCCCGTTGGAATAATTTCTAAACTGGTTTCTTTTAATCTCGGAATAGCTTCTACATGCTTACCTATTAAATACGCAGGATTTCTTCCAGATAAAAGGGATAGAAACAACAATGCATTCGCTTTGTTTGTAATTTGAGCGACATCGCCAGGAAATAAAATAACAGGAAGTTTAGTATGTTGTTTAATCTCTAGAACCAAAGGCTCGGTAAGATCTACAGGAACGGTGCTCCCACCAACAAAAATATAATTCGCTACAGATTTATTAATTTTGTTTACGAATTTTTCAACATCACTAAGTCTTATTTTTTCAGGATCAATAAGTATAGCTAACTGTTTTTTATTACTAAAAATGTTATGTTGAATATTGGTTAATACGTTCTTCATTTATGTTACAGTGTATACACAAGTAAAATCTTCGATCTCTAAAAAATAGATATCAAATCGACTCTTGTTTTCTTTATAATCAATCCAAGCAGTTGTTTTGCCTTCTTTTAAATCAAAAGGTATCACCAAAATATGATTATAAAAACTTAATCCTGGTGTTGCATATAATTTATATAATGCCTCTTTTGCACCCCAAATAACGGTAAGTTTTTTAACAAAATCAATTTCATTTTCATTTAAGTAGCAGAATTCATAATTTGAAAATTTATGTGCTATTAATTTCACTTTTTCTCGATTTTTCTCAATATCTATTCCTGTTTTAGTATCACTTATAATAACTCCAGAGAATGTAAATGAATGTGTAATAGAAATATGCTTACCATCTTTTAGGTGAGGCTTGCCATATTGGTCGTAAAACAAATCGAAATCGGTATAACCAAATGAAGCCAAAAGATATCGCACACTTAAAAATCCACGTTGATGAAGTTCACTTTTCATGCCTAAAACGCGCGATAAACTTTCAGGTTTTAGCTTAACTCCCTGAAACAATTCATCATAAGATTCTGTAATCTTCCAAATCTTAACAGTAGTTTGTGAGTTTGGATTTAGTGTTTTATATACTGGCATTTATATTTCTCGTACTAATTATGTAACTTTGCACTCTTAAATTTAGAGACAAATATACAATTATGAATACAAAAACGATTCCTTACGTACCTTATAAAGTAAAAGACATGTCGCTTGCGGCTTGGGGAAGAAAAGAAATTGAATTAGCCGAAGCAGAAATGCCAGGATTAATGAGCCTTCGTGAAGAGTACAAAGAAAGTCAGCCATTAAAAGGCGCAAGAATTGCAGGATGTTTACATATGACGATTCAGACAGCGGTTTTAATTGAAACTTTAAAAGCTTTAGGAGCTGAAGTAACTTGGAGTTCTTGTAATATTTTCTCTACTCAAGATCAAGCTGCTGCTGCGATCGCAGAAGGTGGTACTGCTGTTTACGCTTGGAAAGGATTAACTGAAGAAGAATTTGAATGGTGTATTGAGCAGACTTTATTCTTTGGTGAAGATAGAAAACCTCTAAACATGATTTTAGATGATGGTGGAGATTTAACCAATATGGTTTTAGATAAATATCCTGAATTCGTTGATGGTATTAATGGTTTATCTGAAGAAACAACTACAGGAGTTCACCGTTTATACGAACGTATGAAAAACGGAACTTTACCAATGCCTGCAATTAACATTAACGATTCTGTTACAAAATCTAAATTCGACAACAAATACGGATGTCGTGAAAGTGCTGTAGATGCGATTCGTCGTGCAACAGATATTATGTTAGCTGGAAAACGTGTAATCGTTTGTGGTTATGGTGATGTTGGTAAAGGTACAGCTGCTTCTTTTAAAGGCGCAGGTAGTATTGTTACTGTTACAGAAATAGACCCTATTTGTGCATTACAAGCAGCAATGGACGGTTTTGAGGTTAAAAAATTAGAGAATGTTATTACTACTGCAGATATTGTAATTACAACTACTGGAAATAAAGATATCGTACGTGCTGAACATTTTAAAGCAATGAAAGATAAAACCATCGTATGTAACATTGGTCACTTCGATAACGAAATCCAAGTAGGATGGTTAAATGATAACTACGGTGATACTAAAGATACGATTAAGCCTCAGGTAGACAAATATACAATAGACGGAAAAGATATTATTCTTTTAGCTGAAGGTCGTTTAGTAAACTTAGGTTGTGCAACTGGACATCCAAGTTTTGTAATGAGTAACTCATTCACAAACCAAACGTTAGCTCAAATCGAATTGTGGACTAACAGAGATGCTTACGAAAACGAAGTATACATGTTACCTAAACATTTAGATGAAAAGGTTGCAAAATTACACTTAGCTAAAATAGGTGTAGAACTTACTGAATTAAAAGCAGATCAAGCTGAATATATTGGTGTAACTATTGAAGGTCCTTACAAACCAGAATACTACAGATACTAATTAAGCGAATACTTCTAGATAACTAGAGCATTACGTTTTTTAGATATAGAAAATCCCAAACAACTTTGTTTGGGATTTTTTTATTAGATATGTTTTCCTAAATGAATACTGTAGCAATAAGCCCAAAAGTCCTCTATTTTTGTTTCTTAAAAATATAACTCAACCATATTGGACTATCTTTTTCAGTTATTGAAGTTCTATCGACAAACTCCCAATTATTAGCATTCATATAGTTTAGTAAATCAGAAGTACTGCCTAGGGCTTCAATAGATTTTGCCGTAACTGTCTTTCCCTCAAGTGATTTTTGTTTATTAACTTCAATACGTTTTACTTTCCCACTATTATCCATCTTTTGGAAAACAATAACTTCTAGATAGTCAAATTTTGTAATCTCTTGCGCACTAGCTTCATACACGCTAAATAGCATTATTGCTATTAATAAGACACCTGTTTTTATATTTCTCATTTTTTTGTTTTTAAAAAATAAATTTACGACAAAATTTCAAACAAAAAACCCTTTCAGTAAAAACTGAAAGGGTTTTTTTTATAAATTAGAAATGCTTCTTAAGCCTCGAAAGGAACTATAGAAACGTAAGACTTGTTGTCTTTTTTCTTAGTAAATTTCACAACACCATCAACTCTAGCGTGTAATGTGTGGTCTTTACCTCCATACACATTTTCACCTGGGTGATGTGTATTTCCTCTTTGTCTTATGATGATATTTCCAGCAATTGCAGCTTGACCACCAAAAATCTTAACACCTAAACGTTTTGATTCTGATTCTCTACCGTTTTTAGAACTACCTACCCCTTTTTTGTGAGCCATTGTCTTAAGGTTTTATATTGTTAATATTCTTTTATTTGTTTTTCAACAAAGCTTTTGCTTGTTTAACCCATTCGTCAGCTTCAATTTTCTCACGAGTGATACCATCAATAGCAGAAAGTTCTTCTCTATCGGCAGCTTTTAATTTACTGATTTGCTCGAATGTATAAACACCTAGCTCATTAAGCTTGTCTTCATAAACAGGACCAATTCCGTTAATTAATTTCAAATCGTCAGCATCAGCTTTTAAAGCTGTTCCAATGCTATGAAGTACTTTATCGATATTAATTTCGATATTCGCATCTTCAGCACGGTGCTCTGCACGTGTTACTAAATTTTCACTAATTTCAACTTCTTTCTTAGTTGCTTTAGCTTTTGTTGCTGGTGCAGCTTTTTTAGCTCCAGAACCAGCAATACTTTCAATTACGATTTCAGTAAGAGCTTGACGGTGACCGTTTTTAACACGGTATCCTTTACGTCTCTTTTTCTTGAAAACAATAACTTTTTCACCTTGAAGGTGTCTTAAGATTTTTGCACTTACTAGTGCTCCACCTATAGCCGGGGCGCCTACAGTAATACTATCACCATCTCCAATAAGAAGTACATTATCAAATGATATTGCATCTCCTTCTTCTGAAGCTAAACGGTGAACATACACTCTTTGGTCTTTTACAACTTTAAATTGTTGCCCTGCTATCTCTACAATTGCGTACATAGCGTAACGTTTTTATTTATTAATTTTACTCAAAAATGAGTGCAAATATACATCTAAATAATTAAACTACAAACGTTTTATGTAAATTGAAATAAAATTATTTATTTTTTAATTGGCTATTTCTTAAGCTGAAGTTTATTTTCCAATTACATTCACTTTTTAAATGGCTTCAAAACTTAATCCTTAGAAAACATTTTCGCGCTTCTAATCTAGCATTTAAACCTAATTAACGGTCGACGCTTCTATTATTTTTAGTTTTTTTTATTCGCTAAATACACTCCTAATAATATAATAAGAGATGCAAAACCTTGTAATAAACTAAACCCTTCTCCATCTAAAAAGCCCCAAGTTAAAGCTACAATTGGCATTACATAAGTTACAGACGATGCAAAAACCGGAGTAGAAATTCTAATTAACTTATTAAATAACACCTTAGCTAATGCTGTTCCGAAAAAGGATAAAATGAACACATAAACCATAGCCATTTTTAATTCTGGCTTTTGTAAATTAGATGCTTCAAAAAAATCAGAAAACAGTAAAATTACAAGCGCAGGAATTATAATAAACACATAATTTCCAGTAGCAATCGTTAGAGGTTTTAAATGCTGCAAATGGCTTTTAATAATATTCACATTAAAGGCATACATTACAGTTGCCAAAACAATATAACCTGCATATAAATAATTCTGATGCGGATTTAAATCGGCACCTTTCATAACCAATAGAGCAGTCCCTATAAAACCTAAAGCGACACCTAAAATTTGCCGTTTTGATGAAGCTATCTGAAATACCGCAAAACCAACTAATACTGTTTGCAGCGGTACTAACGAATTTAAAATAGACGCAATAGCACTATCTATTTCTGTTTCTGCAATAGCAAATAAAAATGCTGGTATAAACGATCCAAAAACCCCTGATAATATAACCCATTTCCAAGCAGGCTTATCTATTGTTTTTACATGCTTAAGACCTACTGTAAATAAAATTAATGCTGTAAAAATAGTACGCAAAGCACCCAGCTGAAAAGGTGTTACACCAATAAGTGCTTTTTTCATTAAAATAAAGGAACTTCCCCAAATTAATGATAACACAAAAAGATATCCCCATTTTGAAGTGTTTTCGCTCATAAAACTTTTTATAATGCTACAAAAATGAAACTTTTAACACAAAAAATCACATTAATTATTAAATTTGTTCACCTTATAAATACTATTAACCTTATGTCTCATATTAAAATTATTCTTGTTTTATTTTTAGTTTCTATTTTATCATTTTCATGTAAAAATAAAGCTGAACCAGAAATAAAAACTATAGAAACGGTAACTACTACAGAAATAGCTACAAAAACGTTAGACCCAAATGCAACTTATGCAAAAGCAGAATTTTCTATTGAGGGGATGACGTGTGCTATTGGATGTGCAAAAACAATTGAAAAGAAACTTTCTAATCTTGACGGTATGAAATCTGCAACTGTAGATTTCGATAAAAGATTAGCTATGGTAGAATACGACGAAGCTAAAGTAAACGCATCTATTCTTGTAGAAACGGTTACAAAAGCAGGAGATATGTACACGGTTACAGACATAGAAACTGTTGAAAATTTTGACACGGCTAGCACTTGTAAAGCCGACTGTAAAATGGCATGTTGTGCAGATAAAGCAACCACTAATTCAGCTACTAAAGAAGCTTGTAAAGCAGATTGTGAAAAAGCATGTTGTAAAGACAAAGTAGAAGGTGCAGACAAAACTATGGCTTGTACTTCCACAGGAACAAAAGCATGTTGTACTGCTACTAAAGCATAAATTTAAATTTCTATATAAAAAAAAAGCATCTCTTTCGGGATGCTTTTTCTGTTTTTATAATACCTTTAAATTATTCACTTTATAATTTGCTATCTAAACGACTTTTGTATTAAAATTTCCCAAATACAATAAAAAAGCGGATCATCAATTACGAGATTTAAGTAGCTATAGGTTTATTATCCTTTACTAATTTAAAAGGATCAACAATTTTAGTATCAAAAAATAAAGGAGAGAATCTATTCTTTATTTTTAATTTGCTCTACTGTAATTTTTTGTTGTAAAGAATGTACGACAGGTCCAAATTGATTAAAAATAGCAACATCTGCAGCATCAAGGCCATAACCCACGGTTACATACCCTCCTTTTGTACCGGTTTGGGTCGCATCAAAAACATACCAACGTCCTCCAACATAGGCTTCAAACCAGGCATGCATATCCATCGGTTTCAAATTATGCAAATAGCCAACTACCATACGAGCAGGAATACTTAAACTTCTGCATAACGCGATTCCTAAATGTGCCAAATCTCTACAAACACCTGAACATTTCTGATTGACTTCTATAGCCGAAATTGGATAATCACTACTACCAGGAATATAACTAATATTATTACGCAGCCATTCTTCTATAGCAAATACTTGTTTATAACCAGGCGGCTGATCTGCAGTAATAGAGTTTGCCATATCATTAAAACGGTCCGACTCACAATACCTACTCGGTAATAAATAACAAAGCACATCGTTTGGTAAATTCTGAATTTCTACAAAACTCGCATTGAAATCCACATCTACAAATTCAGAAGTTTTTACATCTGAAGTTGTATGAATTAAAAAATCACCTATTGGAGCAACAAATCGCTGGCATAGATTACCATAACCATCTGTAAATTCAACAATTGGCACATTTGGCAATATTTTGAATTCGTCGCGTTCAATCCATTGCTCTGCACCACTACGGGGACGTAACATTAAAATAAAAGGTGTTGGACTTTCTATATTGAAAGCCAAGTCACAACTAATTCGTAACCACATAGATGAAGCTTATTAAATGCAATTTATGTTCCCAAAATTAGAAACTATTAAATATAGATGATTAAGAATACAAACGTGTTGAATTATATTTATTAATTGCACCCTAAATTTAATTAAACAATAATAATACAATCGAATAATTGGTGATTATGGAGTGCTTTAACTTACACATGCTTATTCTTTTTTTTATAAAAACTGTAAATTTTAAAAATGAAACCAAGGACTACGCAAAAACCTACTAATTAACTGATTTTAAACAGACAACAGCTTATCATAAAAAACCTTATGCCAAATTATCAGAATTTCGGAAAAGAAAGCATTACTTTATACTAACGATTAATAAGCAGAAAAGGAAAATCAAAATTTAATCGAATTTATCTGATATTAATTACACATATAGCCGACAAAAACTTCATCTATAATTTTAACAAATCACACATTAAATGAAATCGTCTGAATTAAAAAACATCATTCAAGGTATTCCTAAAACAGAACTTCACTTGCATATAGAAGGTAGTTTTGAACCTGAGCTGATGTTCGAAATAGCCAATAGAAACAATATAACCTTAGATTATGACTCTGTAGAATCATTGAAGAAAGCGTACAAATTTAATAACCTTCAAGAATTTTTAGACATTTACTATCTGGGTGCTAAAGTATTGATTTATGAGCAAGATTTTTTCGATCTAACTTGGGCTTACCTCACAAAAGTGCACAGTCAAAATGTGGTGCATGTAGAGGTGTTTTTCGACCCACAAACACATACAGAACGCGGCATTTCATTTGAAGTTGTTATAAATGGAATATATAAAGCGCTTGAGAAGGGTAAAAATGAATTAAACATTACATATAAACTCATCATGTCTTATTTACGCCATTTAAGCGAAGAATCTGCATTCGAAACTCTTGAATCTGCTATGCCGTTTAAAGATTGGATTGATGGTGTGGGCTTAGATTCCTCCGAGCTAGGCAACCCTCCAAGCAAGTTTGTTAATGTGTTTAAAGCATCTGCAAAACAAGGTTTCAAATTAGTAGCACACGCTGGAGAAGAAGGTCCTGTTGAATATATTTGGGAGGCTCTAAATCTTTTAAAAGTCGATAGAATAGATCACGGAAATAGGTGTTTAGATGACGAAACTTTAGTACAACTATTAGTCGACAAAAACATAGCCTTAACCTTATGCCCGCTTAGTAATTTAGAGCTTAAAGTGATTAAAAAAATGGAAGATCATAATATTGCTAAAATTCTTGACAGAAGAATTATAGCGACAATAAACTCTGACGACCCAGCATATTTTGGAGGTTATATGAATGAGAATTATTATGAAACGGCCAAAGCGCTAAACTTAAATAAAAATCAATTGATGCAATTAGCCATTAATGGTTTTGAAGCAAGTTGGTTGCGTTCTGAAGCTAAAGAAAAACACATTACTAATGTGAAAAATTATTTTAGCTCTTTAAACTCATAATTAGAACTAAAATTGAATCTATAGAATAACGTAAAAGCTTAAAGCTCGCTGTAAAATGTGGCCTTAAAACAAGAATTGATACCTCATTTAACACTATAATATAAGAACCTAACGTATTTTTAAAATCTGTTAGGTTCTTTTTTTAATTTGTGATTTGGTTTAAAAAAACGTTTATTTATTCTAATACAATTATTAAATCATCTGAGTTTACCATAAACCCTGATTTTAGAATAATTTTCTTCACCGTAGCATCAGCTGTAGCTGTAATTGTAGTTTCCATTTTCATGGCTTCAATAATAAACAACGGTTGATTTTTGGTCACTTTCTCACCACTTTCCACTAATATAGTGGATAACATACCTTGCAGCGGCGCACCTATTTGATTGTGATCTGTTTTATCTGCTTTTACGTTTTCAACCTTATCGACTTTAATAGACGTATCTTTTATATCAACACTTCTACCCTGTCCGTTAACTTTAAAATACACCGTTACCATACCATCGTAATTCGCTTTTCCGATAGATTCTAAAGTGATTAGCAATGTTTTTCCTTTATCTAATTCTACAATAATTTCTTCTCCTAAATCCATACCATAAAAGAAATTTTTGGTAGGCAAGTTCATGAGGTTATCATATTTTAAATGCTTATTAAATGCATCGGTAAATACTTTAGGATAGAGCTGATAAGATAAAAAATCGGTAAAATCAATCTTACGACTTAAATCGTGTTCAAATATTTTCTTGAATGCCTTGTATTCTTCATCAATATCTAATGGCGGAATGTGTGCATTTGGTCTGTCTGTATAAGGTTTCTGATTTTTTAAAATCAACTTTTGAAGTTTCTTCGGAAAACCACCAACAGGCTGTCCAAGTTCACCTTTAAACAAATCGACTACAGATTGAGGAAAAGAAATAGTATCTCCTTTTTCAATCACATCTTGGATTGTTAAATGATTACTTACCAGATATTGCGCCATATCTCCCACGACTTTAGAACTTGGTGTCACTTTAATAATATCCCCAAAAAGGGTATTTACCTCGCCATACATTTTGGTAATTTCATGAAAACGATCTTCCAACCCTAAGGCTTGTGCTTGTGGTTTTAAATTAGAATACTGTCCGCCAGGAATTTCATGTTTAAACACTTCTCCTGAACCTGATTTTAAGCCCGATTCAAATGGGTAATAATAATCTCTTACTGTTTCCCAATAATTAGAATATTCGTTTAAAGAATCAATATTAATATCGCTTGCTCTATCTTGAAATTTCAACATTTCTACAATCGAATTAAAATTAGGTTGAGACGTTAATCCAGACAAACCACCCAACGCAACATCTACCACATCCACCCCAGCTTCAATAGCTTTTAGATAAGTCGCCGATTGAATGGACGAAGTGTCGTGCGTATGTAAATGAATTGGAATGTTGATTTCAGATTTTAATGCCGAAATAAGTTCGTAGGCGGCATATGGTTTTAGTAAACCTGCCATGTCTTTAACCCCTAAAATATGGGCACCAGAATTTTCAATTTCTTTAGCTAAATTGATGTAATATTTTAGATTGTACTTAGTGTTTTCTGGGTTTAGAATGTCGTTGGTATAACAAATAGAACCTTCGGCTAAACCACCAGTTCTAGTTCGAACATGTTCTATACAGGGACCAAGAGATTTCATCCAATTTAAAGAATCGAAAATTCTAAAAACATCGACACCATTTTCCCAAGATTGTTCAACAAATTCACCAATTAAATTATCGGAATACGCTTTATAACCCACACCATTGGATCCACGAATAAGCATTTGCAATAACACATTAGGCATGGCTTTACGCAACAGTTGTAATCTTTCCCATGGATTTTCTTGAAGAAATCTTAAACACACATCGAAAGTGGCTCCACCCCAAACTTCCATACTAAAAATGTCTGGATGATTTTTGGCATAGCCTTCTGCTACTTTTAGCATGTCGTAAGTACGCATTCTGGTAGCCAACAAACTTTGGTGTGCATCTCGCATGGTGGTATCTGTAAAATGAACTTTCTTTTCATTCTTTAACCATTCCGAAAATTTATCTGGACCTAACTTGGTTAGCAAATCTTTGGTACCTTCTGGATAAGCGGCATTAGGATCGAATTTTGGTACTTTAGGTTTTACAAAGGTTTTGGAATGATCTACTTTTTTTACATCAGCATTTCCGTTAACCACAACATCTCCTAAATAGGTAATTAATTTAGTGGCCCTGTTTTTGGGCGCTTTAAATATGAATAAATCTGTATTAGCCTTAATGAAATTTACGGTTACTTTTCCTTGTCTAAAAGTCTCATGTTTTAAAATATTGTCTAGAAAAGGCATATTTGTTTTAACACCTCGAATTCTAAATTCTGCAAGTGCACGACGAATTTTTCTACTAGCGCCATCCAGAGTTCTTCCGTGTGCCGTTACTTTTACAAGCATAGAATCGAAAAAAGGCGAAATAACAGCACCTTGATATATACTCCCCGCATCTAAACGAATACCAAAACCAGCAGCACTACGATAAGCAGAAACGGTGCCATAATCGGGTTTAAAATCGTTTTGAGGGTCTTCTGTAGTAATTCTACATTGTAAGGCATAACCACTTATTTTTATAGCTTCTTGGTTAGGTATTTTAATTTGCTCGTCGGATAATTTATAGCCTCCGGCAATAAATAATTGCGTTTTAATTAAATCTATATTTGTTACAACCTCTGTAACTGTATGCTCTACTTGAACTCTTGGATTTACCTCGATAAAATATATAGCATCACCATCTACCAAAAACTCAACAGTTCCAATATTATTATAATTTACGGCTTTACATATTTTAATAGCATAATTATATAGTGATTCTTTAATTTCAGCTTTCAAATCAAAAGAAGGAGCAAATTCTATTACCTTTTGGTAACGTCTTTGTACCGAACAATCTCTTTCAAACAAATGCACCGTATTGCCGTAGTTATCGGCCACTATTTGAATTTCAATATGCTTTGGATTTTCTACAAATTTTTCTAGAAAAACGGTGTCATCACCAAAAGCGTTTAAAGCCTCTCGCTTACTTTCATTAAAAGCACTTTTTAATTCATCATCTTTTCTTATTACCCGCATCCCACGGCCACCACCACCAGAAGCAGCTTTAAGCATAATAGGATATCCGATTTTTTTAGCTTCGGATAGTGCAACATCTATATCTGTTAGGGGTCTGTCATTACTTTTAATAATTGGAATATCATTATCTACAGCAACTTTTTTTGCCATAATTTTATCTCCCAACGACCTTAAAACAGACACTTTTGGACCAATAAAAACAATCCCATTATCTTCACAGGCTTGTGCAAAATCGGCATTTTCAGATAAAAATCCATATCCAGGATGAATGGCATCTGCACCATTTTCAAGAGCAACTTTTATAATGCTTTGAATATTTAAATAAGGTTTTAAAGGTTCATTATCCTCTCCTATTTGATAGGATTCGTCGGCTTTATACCTGTGTAAGGAATACCGATCTTCGAAGGTATATATACCAATAGTTTTAACATTAATTTCTGTGCAAGCCCTAAAAATTCTAATGGCTATTTCTCCACGATTAGCAACAAGTACTGTTTTAATTTTCAAAATGATATTTTTTTTAGTCAGATAATATTCTTCTTAAATTTAGTGACATTTATTTGTAATGCACATCTTTTATGTATTATTTATACAATGTTTATAGGTAAAATTAAAGATTATTCAATATCTCTTAATTTTTCTTACATTCGATTCGTTTTAACAAATAACAAATCTGTATCTTTTAACAAGCTCAATCAACAAAAAACCAATTATAAAATAGCAGATATTAACACTATGATTGAAGAACATTTAACCGAATATGCTATGTGTTTAAGTTAAAATGCAACATTTATCTCAACTAATGCTCCATTTGAATTAACTACCTAAAGAATGTTAAAGTATATTTCAATCGTTTAAATTAAATTGTAAGTTTAAAAGTACATATTCCCATTCCATGAAGAAAAACCTGATATACTTTGTTCTTT
The DNA here is from genome assembly GCF_033447105.1 of Formosa sejongensis. NCBI lineage: Bacteria > Pseudomonadati > Bacteroidota > Flavobacteriia > Flavobacteriales > Flavobacteriaceae > Formosa > Formosa sejongensis. The sequence goes on along the minus strand of NZ_JAWQUN010000001.1, from coordinate 95,344 downwards.
TTTACTTTGTATTAATAGCTCAAATTTGGTCACAAAACCATACAGATAAATTAAAATTTGTTAGTATTAAAGAGGGCATTTCTAAGGTTGGAATATTCACAATTACTCAAGATAGTTCCGGATTTATATGGCTAGGGACAAATGGTTCTGGGCTTTACCGCTTTAACGGTTTAGAATACGATCTCTATAAGCATGTTTTAAACGATTCCACATCTATTAGTAGTAGTTTAGTATATTCCTCTTTTCTAGACGAGAAAGATCGTTTATGGTTTGGGACAGAAGAAGGTCTTAATATATATGATAAGGACAATAATCAGTTTAAAAGAATACCTATTATTGATGCCAATTCTGATAGTACAAATTATTCTATAAGAAGTTTAACAGGCGACAAAAAAGGGAACATATTTATAGGAACTTACGATCATGGTCTCTTTAAAATTGACATAAATACGCTTCAAGTAAGGAAAATTGCAGTCCGCGGATTTAACACCTCCGAAATTATAAATATTAACGCTTTAGAGATTGACAATAATAATAAATTGTATGTAGGAACCAATCTAGGTTTAGCAGAATATAATGAAAGTGATAATACAATCTCACCATTAATTTTTGAAGTTGATATTGATAATAACATCACTCCTAAAGTAATTGATCAGGCAGTAAAATCAATTCTTTTTGATAAAAAAAATGATATTTGGGTAGGTACTACCTCAGACGGTTTAATACATATAAATAGATCTTTAAAAACATCTTTTGAGTTTTCTAAAATAGATATCACCGATAATATAATTTTCTCCATTATCCAGTTATCAGATGGCACAATTATGTGCGGAACAGAGAATGACGGTCTTTTTCATATTGCCTCCAATGGGAATATTTTAAATAATTATAAAGCTAGTAAATCAGATAATGAAAACTTATTATCTAATTCCATATGGTCGTTATACTTAGATAAAAACGAAAGAATTTGGATGGGATATTACAATGCAGGGGTTTCTGTTTTTGATAAATTGTATGATAAATTCAGCCATATAAAAAGCATAAAAAACACTCCTAATTCACTTAAGATCCCTTCGGTAACATCCATTACAGAAACAAATAACGGAAATCTATGGATATGTATGGACGGTGGGGGTATAGATATTTATAACAATACATCCAATTCCTTTACGCATATAAATAAGCTTAATAATGAAGTTTACAAAGGCTTAACTAGCGATTACATCGAAAATATTTTTGTGGACAGCCATGAGAATATTTGGGTAGGGAGCTGGGATAAAGGTTTATATTTTCTTAAAAAAGGAACAAACGAGTTTATTAATTATAATGTAGAAAACTCTAACAATCAATTAACATCTAATACTGTAATGAGTATTGCCGAGGACTCAAATGGCATTATTTGGCTTGGCACATACTATAAAGGACTGCATGCTTTTAATCCGGTAACTAAAAAATTCACACACTACAACTCTAAAACATTTATAGACAACCAATTAACCACCACTAATATAGGTAAGGTATTAGTAGATGATAAGGATAATATTTGGGTAGGTTCTACACGTGGTTTATTTAAAATTGAGCAAAATCTGCACAATAATAAAATGAATGTGATTTCATACAGTGCTAGAATGTCTAAAGATTATAATAATCATACGAGTACAAATCATATTCTAACACTACTCATAGATGTCAGTAAGAATTTATGGATAGGAACACGAGGTGCAGGCTTATGTAAATACAATATTTCAGAAGATAATTTTACTTGGTTTAATGAATTTAACGGATTAATTGAAGACAATGTTTGTTCTATTGTAGAGAGTTTAGATGGCGATATCTGGTTAGCGGGTAACACGGGGATTACAGAATTTAATTTAGCAACATCTAATTTCACTAATTATACAACGCATGATGGTTTACTTTCTAACGACTATAATGTAAACTCTTCTTTTAGAGATAAAGCTGGCAATCTATATTTTGGAAACTTTCAAGGTATCGACTACATTAATCCCAGTAAAATTGAAACCAATAAAAATCTACCTTTTCTATATTTATCAGGTTTTAAACTTGCAAATAAAGATGTTGTCCCTAAGCTAGATAATTCCCCACTTAGCAAAGTGATTTCAGAAACTGAGAGCATTACATTAAATAGTTCTCAATCTGTTTTTACGATAGAATATTCTACAATTAATTTCACAAGACCCGAAGAAAACGAATTTGCATATTATTTAGAAGGTTATGAAAATGACTGGAATTATGTTGGAAAAAACAAGTCTGCTATTTATACAAATCTAGATCCTGGAGAATACACCTTCAAGGTTAAATCATCTAACAATGATGGTATTTGGAATGAAACATCACGAGATTTAAAAATTACAATATTACCGCCATGGTGGAAATCTACTTTTGCTGTTTTCGCTTACATACTATTATTTCTTTTAGCAATTTACCTTCTTAATAAAGTAACGAATAACAGACTTAAAGAGAAACAAGAGATACAAAGTGAACGTAATCTTAGGTTACAGGAAAAAGAATTAAATGAAAAGAAATTTCAATTCTTCACAAACATATCTCATGAATTCAGAACACCTTTAACTTTAATTTTAAGTCCTCTTAAAGATATCCTAAGCGACGAAACGCTTAAATTACCTGAACGCATTAATAACAAACACCGTGTAATTTACAAAAACACAGATAGGCTATATCGATTAGTAAACGAACTTCTTGATTTTAGAAAACTAGAATTGGATAAAATGCATGTCCGAGCACAAGAATTAAATCTTTTAAATTTTTCAAACCAAATATTAAGTCATTTCAAGGAAGAAGCTTTAAATAGAAACATCCAGCTTAGTATAGATGCAGACATAAGAGACTTAACTGTTTGGGCCGACGAAAGTATGCTTGAAAAAATAATTTTCAATTTATTGTCTAATGCTATAAAATTAACGCCAGATGGCGGTTTTATAAGTATGAACATTTATTTAAATGAAACGACTAACATATTACCTTTAATAGATTCCAACAAATCAGTAAAAACGGTTGAAATAGATGTTTCCGATAGCGGCCCAGGACTTGAAAAAGATCAAATAAATAAAATATTTGAGAGATTCTATCAAGTAGATCACATGAATAAAACCTACTATGGCAGTACAGGTATTGGTTTAGAAGTCGTGCAAAATTTTGTGTTTTTACACAAAGGAAAAATTGAAGTTGAAAGCGTCAAAGGAGAAGGCACCACTTTTAAAATCATTCTTCCTGCCGGAAACTCTCATTTTAAGGCAGAAGAACTCTCCATAGAAAAAGAACAAATAGTATCTAAAAAGGATCAATTTACATTAACCAATTTATTAAATTCTGAGCATACTTCAGACGAGATTAAAACAGAAATACTGAGCAATTACACATTACTTGTTGTTGAGGATAATATAGAATTAAGAAATTATTTAAAAAACGAACTAGCACTAACCTATAAAGTTATAGTTGCTAAAAACGGAAAAGAAGGCTATCAAATGGCTCAAGAACATTTGCCAGATATTATTCTTACAGATGTAATAATGCCAGAGATGGACGGATTGGCCTTATGCCAGATGATTAAAAAGGATTTAAAAACGAGCCATATTCCTTTATTAATGCTTACTGCAAAAGCACAAATTGACGACAGAATAGAAAGTATACAGTTTGGTGCAGATGCCTATATGATTAAACCTTTCGACATGCGTTTACTTAAATTACGTTTATCTCAATTAATTACGAGTAGACAGCTCATTTTTAACAAATATTTTAGTGTAATTTCAGATGCCTCGGCAAATGTAAACATGAGTTCATTAGATAAAAAATTCTTAGATAAGGTACTCAATTATATTAATAATAATATAAGTAATCAAGATCTAAATGTCGAGTTACTGGCTTCTGAATTAAACTTAAGTAGAAGCCAATTTTACAGAAAAATTAAGGCTTTAACAAATCAAACAGCGAACGAGTTCCTAAGAAATATTAGATTACAGAAAGCCAAACAGATTATGGAAAATGGAAATTCAAATATTGGTGAAGTTTGTTATTTAGTTGGTTTCTCTTCTGCCTCATATTTCACAAAATGTTTTAAAAGCAACTTTGGTATGTTACCCACAGAACTGAAAATTAAAAAAAACACATCTAAATAAATCAATTACCCCTTACTCAAAACACCTGAATGCTTTTTTGTCACATGATTTTAAACCTTTAAAATCATGTGACACGAAAGCATTCCTCTTTTTACTCAAAAACTAAATAAATAACTGATTATAAGATTTGTACATATTTAATTTTGTCGCAACAACTTAACACAAATGTTGTAAAACACGGAGACTAGAAGCACTTTGCTTCATTTTTTCTAATAATCGCTTAATATTTACCAAAAGAATCCTTAATAAATATTTAACATTGATTTATGAAAATGAATACTAACAATTGGAAACCATTAGGCGAAGTAGTTTTAATAATAATCATTATCTCTCTATTTGTATTCCTTATTGTTTACGTTTTCTAATCCGATAATTCTAAAAAACAAATTAACAACTAAAACCACTTAATATGATAAAACTTAAACTAGCGATTGTGACGTTGGTAATGATATTCACACAAATTGGATTTTCCCAGACTAATACCGTATCCGGTATAGTAAGCGATGAGTCTGGTATGCCAATACCTGGTGTAAGTGTCATTCTCGCAGAATCACAAAAAGGAACAAGTACAGATTTTGACGGTAAATACACCATTGAAAACCTTAACAGTACAGATCAACTTTTATTCTCCTATATAGGAATGACTTCGCAGACCATTACGGTAGGAGGTCAAGCAACAATTAATGTTACGTTAGTAGAATCTCTAGAAGCCTTAGATGAAATTGTTGTTGTGGGTTATGGAGTAACAACACGAAGAAAAGTAACTGGTGCTATTTCAACAGTAGAAGCTGATGTTATAATGAGAACACCTGTAGTATCTGTCGATCAAGCATTACAAGGAAATGCTGCCGGTGTAACCGTTACCAATGCGGGATCTCCCGGTACAAATCCACAAGTTCAAATTCGTGGATTAAAAACATTTGGTAATAGCCAACCATTATTCGTTGTAGATGGTATAATAACTGGAGGGATAAATGAAATTAATCCTAACGACATTGCATCTATGGATGTTTTAAAAGATGCCTCTACAGCTGCAATTTATGGATCTAGAGCCTCGAACGGTGTAGTAATGATAACGACCAAAAAAGGAAAACCAGGTAAAACAAAAGTAACAGTAGACACTTACATCTCGTCTCAAGCCAAACCTGAAACTTTAGATTTACTAAACAGCGATCAGTTTGCTCAATTTACAAGTGAAACATTTGGGCAACCAAACAGATATACTGTCGATCCTGCATCAACCCAATTAAACACAGATTGGCAAGATCAAGTATTTAGATCAGCAATTATGGAAAGTGTTAATGTTGGTGCCTCTGGAGGTAGTGAAGATGCTATTTTCAATATTTCGGCTGGTTATTTAGATCAAGAAGGACTTATTGTTTCAACAGGATTTCAAAGATCAACATTAAGAGCAAACAGTGAGTTTAAATTAGGTAATCGCTTTAAAATTGGTCAAACATTATCTGTAGCAGATTCAGATAAACAAAACGAGCAAGAAGCTGGAGACAGAACTTTAGTAGAGCACATGATAAAATCATTGCCTTATACACCTGTATACGATTCTGCCAACCTTGGAGGGTATGGAGGCCCAAACACTACGCTAGACAACGGTTCTGATGCAGAAAACGCTGTGAGAATTCAACAATTACAAACCAATGAAACCGAAGAACTAAAAATATTAGGATCTATTTACGCTTCGTATGATATTGTTGAAGGACTAAACTTTAGACTGCAATATGGTTTTGATAGATCGACTACTGCGAATAACATTTTCAGACCGTCTTTCAATGAAGGTGTTAATAATAGACCCGCGGCATATGTACAACAAGGTACAAACACATTTAGTTCAGATAACATTTCTGGTGCATTTACCTATTCTAAAACATTTAATGAAGCACATAACTTAGATGTATTATTTGTTGCAGAGGAGTTTAAGAGTACGGCTAGAAATACAGATGCACAAAATTCAAATCCTATTACAGATGCCATTCCTCTTGTACAAGGAACTGCTCAGGTTAATAACACATTATACGAGTATGCACTTCTTTCTTACATAGGAAGAATAAACTACGAGTATATGGGTAAATATTTATTGGCTGCCTCATTAAGATATGATGGGTCTTCAAGATTTGGTTCAAATAACCGATGGGGTACATTCCCAGCTGTTTCTGCAGGATGGATTATTTCTGAAGAAAGTTTTCTTAAAGAATCAAATAGTGTGAGTAACTTAAAATTAAGAGCTTCTTGGGGGGTTACTGGTAACGACGGATCTAATGACTATGTATATTCATCAGGATTAGTTAATGGTTTCAATTATACAGGACTTAGCTATAACGATGGATGGTCTAATTATGGAGCATCTAATCCAGATTTAAAATGGGAGCAATCAACGCAAACAAATATTGGTTTAGATTTAGGATTCTTTAACAACGCACTTAGTATTTCACTTGAATATTATAATATAAACAGTGAAGACATTATTGTGCCTATACCAAATGTTGCATCGGATGGTTTAACAGAAGGATTTACACAAAGAAATGGTGCTACGGCTACGACAGATGGTTTCGAAGCAAGTATTGGATATAACCATAACAAAGGAGGAAATTTTTCTTGGGGGGCAAGTATGAACCTAGGTACATCTAAAAACAGAGTAACAGACTTAGGTGATCTAGACTTTATTGAAAGCTCTACTTTTGAAGGTGAAAACCTGCAAAGAATTACTTTAGACGAATCACTTTACTATTTTTACGGATACCAAACAGACGGACTATTCCAAATTGGAGACGACACCAGTACGCAACCAAATGCAGGTCCTGGAGATATCCGTTTTGTAGACCAAAATAATGACGGTACTATTGATGGTGATGATAATGTAAAAATTGGAGATCCACTTCCTAATTTTACATATGGATTAAACTTAACAGCAAATTATAAACAATTTGACGCCTTAATATTTTTTACCGGTGTTAGTGGAAATGATATCTATAATACAACCCTATATGATTTAGAAGGGATGACCAGATTATTCAATTCAGGAACTGCAGTACTTGATAGATGGACACCTGAAAACACAGGAGCTACAGTACCAAGATTTACAGCTGACCATTCTGATAACGTAAATAGATCTGACCGTTTTGTTGAAGATGGAGCTTATACTAAACTAAGAAACGTTACAGTAGGATATAGTTTAAGCGATCAAGCTTTAAGTTCTATCGCAAAAGGATCTTTTACAAAACTTAGAGTGTATTTATCTGGACAAAACCTAATTACGATAACCAATTATTCTGGTTACGATCCTGAAATTGGAGGAAGTACAGTATCACCTAATCAATTATCAGGAGCAGCGGGTATAGGAATTGACAGAGGTAATTACCCACAACCAAAATCAATAATTTTAGGATTACAACTAGGCTTTTAATCAGAAAAACAAGAAAAGAAATGAAGAAATTTAAAATCACATTTATATTAGGTTGTGTTGCCTGTGCTATGGGAGTAATAGCATCTTGCGATGAATCTGAGTTAGAATTAACAAACCCTAATCAATTGTCGCCAGACACATTTTTCCAAACTAGCACGCAAATAACCGCAGCAACAAATGCTGTGTATGCTTACTTGCAAGACACCGGAAATTATGGTCGGTATCAGTTTTATATCAATGATAACGTAAGCGGAGAAAACTACGCTTCAGGAAATTTGGAAGCTGATAAAGTTCAAATGATTAATAGAGATATAGACGAAGCCAACAACGGTAACAATCAATTTTGGCAACAAAATTACCAAGGAATCGGACGTGCAAATTTTCTAATCGCTAATGAAGACAAATTTAATACAAGCATTCAAGCAGATGAAGCACAATCAAGACTTGGTGAAGCTCGTTTTTTAAGAGGACTTTATTATTTCAATATTGTTACTAAGTATGGAGAAGCGCCTCTAGTTTTAAACTTAGAAACATTTGCAGGAGGAAGACCAAAATCTTCAGTAGAAGATATCTACAATGCCATTATTGCAGATTTACAATTTGCAGCTTCAAACTTATTAGCAAAAGGTTCTCAAGAAGTTGGTAGAGCAACTTCTGGTGCTGCTTGGGCATTATTAGGCAAAGTAATGTTACAAAAAGGAGATGCAGCAGGAGCAAAAACTGCTTTATCGAATGTAACTGGCTATGCACTTGTAGATAATTACCGAGATAATTTTACGGTTGCTAATGAGCATAATAATGAAAGTCTTTTTGAAGTGAACTATGACGAGTCTACTGGACCAGGAGATTCATGGAATCAAGATGGTAGAGGTAACTCTGAAACTACTTTTAGAGCGCAAGAATATTCTGGATGGTACAATGTAAAACCAAGCCCAGAATTGTTAAACGAATATGAAGATGGCGATACTCGATTTGCTGCAAACTTTTACTCTATTAACGACAGTTACAATGGTACAATGACTAACACATATAATAACGGTGAAAGCACATTTGTATCTGGTGGTATTGGTCCAGATGATAACCCAGCATGGAGAAAATACCAAAACCTAGATAACAGAGCTTCTGAAACTACCGAAAGTGGTATTAACGCAAGAGTTATTCGCTACGCAGATGTATTATTAATGCAAGCAGAAGCTGAAATTCGTTCAGGAGGTTCAGAATCAGTTGCACTTGGGTATGTAAACCAAGTTCGCGCAAGACCTTCTGTAGCTTTACCAGCAATTAACGTTACTGGTACTCAAGCCGTATTAGACGCCATAGAACATGAACGTAGAGTAGAATTAGCCGGAGAACAATCAAGATGGTTAGACCTAAAAAGATTTGATAATGACACTTATTTGATGCCAATTCCAAATATCGAATTGCAGGCAAATACCAATTTATAAATTTTGTAGTTTGTTTAGTTTATTTTCAATTCAAAAGAAAACTTGTATAGCTTTAGTTATACAGGTTTTCTGAATTTAAAACGCTTATATCTTATGAGTAAATATGCCTTATTAATACTAATAGCTGTATTAACTTCATGTTCAAAAAACAATGAAGAGCTGTTGCAGTTTTCCTTAGTTCCTGCAGACAAATCTAATATAGATTTCAATAACAAATTAACAGAATCTGATAGCCTTAATTATTTTAATTACCCATATATATACATGGGTGGTGGTGTTGCTATTGGAGACTTTAATAATGATGATTTGCAAGACATCTATTTTACAGGAAATATGGTTTCTAACAAACTCTATTTAAACAAGGGAAATTTAGTATTTGAAGACATCACAGAATCTGCCAATGTTGGTATGGACGACTCATGGTATCTTGGCGTTACTACAGTCGATATTAATAATGATGGTTGGTTAGACATCTATTTAAGTGTTTCGGGAATATCAGAAACATGTCATAACAAGCTATTAATAAATCAAGGAAAGGGCGAAGACGGCAAAATATCGTTTAAAGAAGAAGCTGAAAAATATGGAATTGCAGATGCAGGACATAGTACTCAAAGTACCTTTTTCGATTATGATAATGATGGCGATTTAGATTTATATGTGGCAAACTACCCAATTACACCATTTAGTACAACACCAGATATTTTTAAAAAACATATAGAGTTTGCATCTCCTGAGCATTCTAATCATTTGTATTCAAATAATGGAGATGGCACGTTTACAGATGTGAGCAAAGAAGCAGGTGTTTTATCTTATAGCCTCTCGTTAAGTGCAACAGTAAGCGACCTAAACAACGATGGCCTTCAGGATATTTATGTCAGTAATGATTTTGCTAGTGCCGATTTTTGTTACATAAATAACGGAGATGGCACCTTTAGAAACACTATAAAAGAATCTACAAAACATAATTCCCTGTATGGAATGGGAGCCGATATTGCAGATTTTAACAACGATGGTTTTTTAGACATTTTTCAAGTAGATATGGACGCATCTACAAACAAACGTTCTAAATCAAACATGGCTAGCATGAATCCTCAAGTGTTTTGGGACACTTATAATGCTGGGCTTTACAATCAATACATGCACAACAGCTTGCAATTAAACGCAGGTGTATTAACACCAAATGCAGCACCCCTTTTTAATAATATTTCTAGAATCGCAAACGTCTCTTCCACAGACTGGAGTTGGGGCCCTTTATTTGCCGATTTAGACAACGATGGTTGGAAAGATATTTTTGTTTCAAACGGAACACGGAGAGAAATTAATAACACCGATTTTTTCAATAAAATAAAAAATGAAAGCACCAGTTTTACAAAAAAATCAGACCCTAAAGAATCACTTAAAAAAGCATTAAGTATCCCGTCTGAGAAAACAGATAATTTTGTTTACAGAAACTCTAAAGACTTAACTTTCGAAAAAGTAAATAAAGAATGGGGCTTAGTTTTCGAAGGTTTTACTAATGGTGCTACTTATGCCGATTTAGATAATGACGGCGATTTGGAAATTATATTAAATAATATAGACGACAAGGCCGTGATCTTTCAAAACAACAATATTGATAATAAAAATGCGCTAACCCTAAAATTCAATGGTCCAAATTTAAACCCCAGAGGGATTGGAGTTAAATGTACCGTATTTAGTAACGGGATGAAGCAATTTCAAGAACTGAGTATTGCTCGAGGGTATCTCTCATCTGTCCCTTCAATGCTTCATTTTGGATTAGGCGATGAAAAACAAATAGATTCCATTCACATAGAATGGCCTAATAAAAAACAACAAATCATAAAATCTATTGCCTCAAATCAAACTCTGAATATCAACTTTTCCGATGCTAAATTAAACACAAAATCTAAAAGTAACAGGATCTCAGAAACCATTTTCAATTCAAAATTAACGCCTCTAGATTCATTATACCGCCATATAGAAAATGATTATAATGATTTTGAAAAAGAAGTTCTATTGCCTCATAAAACATCAAATTTTGGACCTTATGTTACTGTGGGTGATTTAAACGGAGATGGATTGGACGACTTTTTTATGGGTGGTGCATCAAAACAAACTGGCGGTTTATTCTATCAAAACCAAGCTGGAACCTTTGATAAAATAGAATTTACTTCTGAAACAAATCAGCAGCAAGAAGATATGGGATCTTTAATATTCGATGCAGACAATGATGGAGATATGGATTTATATATTGTTAGTGGTGGAAATGAATTCGAACCCAACTCGACATTATTACAAGACCGATTATATTTAAATGATGGTCTTGGAAATTTATCACTCTCAAAAGAAGCGCTTCCAGAAATGCTTACAAGCGGATCTAGAGTGTATTCTATTGATTTCGACAAAGACGGCGACCTTGATTTATTGGTATGTGGACGTCTTGTTCCTGCAAATTATCCTTCTCCAGCTAAATCATATATTCTAGAAAACGTAAGTACTAAGAACGAGGTAAAATTTAAAGATGTTACTTCTGTACTCATCCCTGAGTTCGAAAATTTAGGAATGGCAACCTCAGCATCAATTGAAGATTTTGATAACGATGGATGGCAAGATATTGTTATTGTAGGCGAATGGATGCCGATACGTGTTTTTCATAACAACCATGGCAAAGGCTTTAATGAAAAATCTAAGCAACTCGGTTTAGATCAGACTACGGGTTGGTGGTTCAGTATTTCGAGTGGTGATTTTGATAATGATGGAGATATCGATTTTATAGCAGGAAATTTAGGTTTAAACTATAAATACAAATCTTCCGACGATCAGACTTTTGATATTTATTTCAAAGATTTCGATCATAATGAAAAAGGAGACATTGTACTTAGTTATTATAATCAAGGTGAAAAATATCCTGTTAGAGGGCGTTCTTGTTCCTCACAACAAATCGCCGAAATTAAAAATAAATTTAAATCTTATGATGAGTTTGCCGAAGCAACCTTAGTGGATGTTTACGGAAAAGAAGAGCTAAATGACGCCTTACATTACCAAGTTAACACGTTTGCAACGACTTATATTGAAAACGACAATGGTAAATTTATCATGCATCAATTACCTAATGAAATTCAGCTTTCAAGTATTAATCAAATCATTGTAAAAGATTTTGACGCAGATGGTAATTTAGATGTATTGGCTGCAGGAAATTTATACGCTTCAGAAATTGAAACACCCCGTAATGATGCGGGAACGGGAATATATTTATCAGGTAACGGCGATGGAACATTTACACCTCTATCTATAGAAGAAAGTGGTTTCTACGCTCCAAAAGATCTAAAAGACATGGCGCTCATAAAAATAGGTAACGAGCAGAAAGTTATAAGTGCTAATAACAACGATTTTTTGAAATTTATTTCTGTAAAAAATTAGATAAGGATAGGTGCCAGTTTCAGAATAGATAAACACTTTTTAAACAATGCTATTTTTCAATTTAAGCTTTGTAAAACTCTTAAAAATGGTGATTTAGTACGAGCCTATATTACTAAAACACATTTAAAAACAGAAAATTATAGTACCAAATAGTTTTTAATAATTACTAATAAACATTCATTATGGAACGTATTCTTGTGTGTCTTTTTGCTTGCCTTAGTTTATCCGTTTTCGGACAAAACAATGCATCTACCAAAAATCAATTCGAAATAAATTCAGAAGAATATCTTGAAATGCGTGGTGCCAATGTCATGTTAGCTCATGATTTTTATCCTGAAAGTCATCAAGGTGGTGTGGGTATTATTCAAAACGGAATTCGCGTTGCAACAAATGGCGACTTAAGGCTAGAACCCACTCCAGGACAATGGCAACCAGTTCCAAAAGTTGGAAAACGAATTGTAGACATTAAAAACCAGACTATAAGTGTGAAGATGCAATATCCTGATGAAAGCAAAAAAACAGGATTCAACCCTATTATTTATCCAGATTTAGATTTTACATATACCCTCAAAATAAAACCATTTGGAAAATCTTTTAAAATAATTGTAGATCTAGACAAACCTCTTCCTGCAGCTTGGGTAGGAAAAGTAGGGATGAATATAGAATTATTTCCAGGCGATCTTTTTGGTAAATCATACTACATGGATGAATCTTTTGGGATATTTAATAGGCAAGCCAATGGTCCAGGCTATAATGATAGCGAAAACGAGTATCAAATAACCCCAATGGCATCAGGAAATGAACTCGTTATTGTACCCGAAAACAAAAGTCAAACATTACGTATAAAAAACTTACAATCAAACGATCTCCAATTAATAGATGGTCGTGCAAAGCATAATAACGGTTGGTTTGTTGTAAGATCGCTAGTACCTGCCGGTGCAACTAAAAATGCCATTGAATGGTTAATTACCCCAAGCGTTATCAAAGATTTTAACTATGAATCCATAGTGCAAGTTTCTCAAGTGGGTTATCATCCAAAACAAGATAAGATTGCAATTATTGAAACAGATAAAACCGATACTTCAACCGAAAACATTGAGCTTTATAGAGTTAATAATACCGGAGGACTTTCCGAAATAAAATCAGTACAACCTGAAAATTGGGGTGATTTTTTGCGCTATAAATACTATCAATTTGATTTCTCTGAAATTAAAGATCCGGGTATGTATATTATAAAATATAAAAATTTCACATCTAACCCTTTTAAAATTAGTGATCAGGTTTTTACAAGAGATGTTTGGCAACCAACGCTGGAATATTTTTTACCAGTTCAAATGTGTCATATGCGCGTTAACGACCGCTATAAGGTATGGCATGGGCGCTGTCACATGGACGATGCAAGAATGGCTCCTATTAACACCAACCACTTTGATGGCTACTTACAAGGCCCCTCTACATTAACAAAATACAAGTCTGGAGAGCATGTTCCAGGAATTAATATTGGGGGTTGGCATGATGCTGGCGACTATGATTTAAGGGTAGAATCTCAAGCTTCAACGATTCAGGGTTTATCCCATATCTATGAACTATTTCATGTAGATTATGATAATACAAGCATCGACCAAGACACTAGAGTTGTCGAAATTCAAGCACCTGATGGAAAACCAGATGTGCTTCAACAAATTGAGCATGGTGCCTTATCTATTGTTGGTGGGTTTAAATCTATGAATAGATTTTACAGAGGTATTATTGTACCTATAAAAAGACAATACGTTTTATTGGGTGACCCCGTAAATCACAGCGATAATACCATTTTTTCTAATCAGGCTAGTTTAAATATGGCTGCTATAGACAGTATTGAAAATAAAGCTATTGAAATGGGGATTGAAGGCGCTCCTGATGATAGATGGGTTTTTACCGAAGAAAACCCTAAAAGATCTCTTAATACAGCTGCTGCGTTAGCAGCCTCATCAAGGGCTTTAAAATTATTTAATACCGTGTTAGCTCAAGAATGTCTTTCAATAGCTGAAGAAATATGGAATACCACTAAAAATGTTGATGACACTGAAAAAATCATGCTAGCCGTAGAATTATTACAAACAACTAGGGATGAGAAATATAGCATTTTTCTAAGCTCTCAAACCAAATTTATTATAAATCATATTGATGACTATGGTTGGATGGTTGGTCCTATTTTACCATTAATGAATGACGCGACTTTTGTTGAAAACACAAGAACAGCCGTTAAATCTTATTTAGTAGAAATTCAGAACCTAGAAAAAGAAACACCTTACGGCGTGCCCTACAAACCAAATATTTGGGGTGCAGGATGGGGAATTCAAAATTTTGGGGTTCAACAATATTTCCTTCATACTAGTTATCCAGATATTTTTCCCAATACGTATATGCTAAATGCCATGAATTTTATTCTTGGTGTGCATCCAGGTGTAAACACCTCGTCTTTCGCATCAGGAGTTGGCTCAAAATCTTTAACACAAGCCTATGGCGTAAATCGTGGAGAACATTCATTTATTCCAGGAGGGATTGGCTCTGGAACCGCTTTAATAAGACCTGACTTTCCAGAATTGTTAGAATGGCCATTTTTATGGCAACAAACAGAATATGTTTTAGGAGGAGGAACAACAGATTATATGTTTTTAATCTTAGCAGCAAATCAATTACTGAACACCAATTCTAATTAAGAATATAGCATTATTTAAATGAAACATATAGTACGACCTTTTAATGTATAAGTGAATTTTAAAATTCGGTATTTGCCAACACAGAAAAATAATCTGAAGGTCTATTTGTATGGTATTGCTTAAATGTTGCACTAATAGTATTTAGAAACTTTTAGTGCAACAAAAGGCGATTTTATTTATAAAACAGCACTATAGAATTTTAATTATTTTCCTGAATATAATATTCCTGTAGCACAAAAAAGGCTTGTTTTTTCATCCCTTGTTCTGAGATTAATCCTTTTCTATTAAAGTCATCTTGAATTCTTCTTAAAGGGCGTCTTGCCGAACGAAAGTCCATTAAGATCCAAGGCGATAAACCTGCCAGAAAATCAATATTTCTCATCATTTCAATATTTGTTTTGTAAACTTCTGCCTGATATTCTTCGGTCCATCTTTCATCTTTATCACCATGTAAACCATACAAAGCACCACCACCAACTTCACTCATAATCATAGGCTTATTATAGGCACTTGCCCATTTTAAAGTCGCACAAGACTCTGTAGTCCCTGCATACCAACCACAATAATTATTTATTCCAATTACATCTACAACTTTCCCCAGAGGATCTTCAATTAGGTTGCCATCATCTCCATAACCTTGTGTATCTAAAGCAGCTGTAATTAAGCGCGTATTATCGAGTAATCTAGCTTGTTTAGCCAAATCTGCTATAAACGACAATCGCGCTTCGCCTTCAGGTGTTTCATTTGCCATTGACCATAATATGACTGCTGCGCGGTTTTTATCACGTGAAATCATCTCGGTAAGCTGATTTTTCGCATTTGCATAGGTATCTTTATTTTCGAATTGTATAGTCCAATACACTGGTATTTCAGACCAAATCAAAAAGCCCATTTTTTCTGCTTCACGCACCATGGCTTCACTATGTGGGTAGTGTGCTAAACGAATAAAATTACATCCTAATTGCTTAGCCCATTCCAGTAATATTTTACATTCTTCTACAGAAACGACACGTCCAGTTTTAAATGGTGCTTCCTCATGAATACTGATCCCTTTTAGAAATATATCTTTTCCATTCAATAAAATTTTAGAACCGTCTGTTGTTATTGTTCTAAACCCAATATGATCTGTAACCTCATCGGTTGATGTTTTTAAAATTACCTCATAAGTTTTTGGGTTTGTTGGTTCCCAAAGTATCGGTTTAGCTTTAATTGAAAACGTAGCTATTCCATTTTTTACAATTGCTTTTGTCGTCTTTTTTAGTTCAGGAATATTTAAAGTAACCGCATCACCATCTTTTGCATTTTTAACCGATACCCAACCTTCAATTGTGTTTGTCGTTTCTTTAGGTAATTGAATTAAATAATCATCTATATACGATTTAGGCGTTTTAACGATATATACTGATCGTGTAATACCTCCATAGTTCCACCAATCTTGGTTAACAGTAGGTACATTTTCTGCTTTACGTTTATTATCTACTTTTACTACTACAAAATTTGCACCTTCTTTTAACTTATCGGTAACTTCAAATTGAAATGGCGTATAACCACCAATATGCGAACCAATACGTTCTCCGTTTAGGTAAACAATAGCCTCATAATTTACGGCTTCAAAATATAAAAAAGCTAATTCATCGCTATTGGCTGTATAGTTGAAGTCTTTTTTGTACCAAACAGTTCCTTCATAATAATACAATTTATCCATTTGTGTATTCCAATCTCCAGGAACAACTAATTGCAAGCTGGTGTCAAAATTATATTCAACAAGTTCTGATGGTGATTGCATTTTTGCATTAAGAAAATACCCATCGTCTTTTGGTTGTAACCTATGGTTGTAGTATCCATTTTCAAGTGGGTCGACAATAATATCCCACATACCATTTAATGCCGTTTTTTCTCTAGAGTCAATATTCTGTAATAGGTTAGAAAATTCAACTTCTTGAGCTGTAAGAATCGTACTTAAACTTGTTAGTAATAGAATTACTATGTTTCTAATTTGTTTCATAATTAATTTATTTATCAAGATAAAATGAATGTTTTAAACCCGTGGCTGCGTTTGGCCCAATCCATATATTATAATTCCCTTCTTCGGCAGCATCAATTAATTCATGATTTACAAACTTTAAATCATCGGGTAAATCTTTAGACTGACTTGAAGTTCCTCTTAAATTGGTTTGTCCAATTTTTTTTTCTAAAGTCATTTTAGAAATTAACTGACTTATTGCTGCTTCAATATTATCTTCTTTTTCAGGAGTTTTTCGCTCTTCTGAACACCCCATTATTAAGATTAAAAAAACTAGAACACCTGCTTTTCTCATATTATTTAGTTTTCAATATTCTGAATAAAAAAAGGGCTTTCCACGCCTTTTACACCTGGGTTAACTTTAAAGACAGACCCTGAAAGTGGATATTTAACCAATTCATCTGCCGTCATGTCTACCCGTGCTGTTGTAATAAATAAGGTTTCTAAATTCTCGCCGCCAAACGCACAAGAAGTTATATTATGAGCAGGCACTTCCACTTTTCCCATGAGTTTTCCTGTAACCGGATTAAATCGGAGTACTGCATTCCCATTCCACATCCCAACCCAAAGCATATTTTCTTCGTCAATGGTCATGCCATCAGGATAACCCAAAGATTCTGGAATTTGAACAACTACCCTTCCATTAGAAATAGTTCCTGTATCATTATTAAAATCGAAAGCTTGTATTGTTGAAGTGGGTGTGTCTATATAATACATGATTTTGCTATCTGAAGTCCAAACAATACCATTAGAAATGGTGACAGAATCAATCATTGTTTGATAGTTACCACTGCTGTCTATCTTAAATAATTTAGCCTCGCCTTCTAATTGTTTCCAATGCATCGATCCTACCCAAAAACGTCCGCTCGGATCACATTTTCCATCATTTAATCTACCTTCTTGAAGATCTGCCGACATATCTGTAAACAGGTGAAGTTCTTCTGTAGTTGTATTCAGTTTATAAACGCCGTCTGCAAGTGCTACCAATACAAAAATATCATCAATTGGAACTACAGTACCAATATGTGATGGCATTTGAATGGACTTATTTACCTTACTAATCGGATTGTAAATATGTAGCTGCTTGCCTTCTATATCTATCCATAATAATTCATTCGTCTTATAATTCCAAAAGGCACCTTCTCCTAAAGTAGCTTCTGTGTTATATTCTAAAACAGCCTTATAATTAGGCATTAAACTATTCTGTCCAGAAATACAGCTTGTAAAAAGCCCTATTATTACTATCATAATTATTCTTTTCATATAATCTATTTAAAAAAAACAGCATAAATAATAACATTTATGCTGTTCAAAATGGCTATTAATCTCTATTTTTACTCAATACTAACTCGAACTTTATCTGTTATATTATCTGAAGCATTACCAACAAAAATATCATAATCACCGTCTTCAAAATTCCAATCTGCTATTTCTGTATCGTAATACTTCAATTTAGAAGCATCGATTTTTACAGTTACGGTTTTCTTTTCTCCTTTTTCTAACTTTACTTTGGTAAAGCCTTTTAATTCTTTTAAAGGTCTATCGATGTTGGAATCTGGTTTTCCTACATACACTTGAATAACTTCAGAACCTGCTGTATCTCCTGTATTACTGACTTCGCATTGCACCTCTATAACCTCATTATTTTTAAATGATGTCTTATTTATTTTGATGTTTTCTAATTCAAAATCCGTATAAGACAAGCCATACCCAAAGGCAAAAAGTGGTTTTATATTTTTGGTATCATGCCAGCGGTAACCGACTAAAATATCTTCTTTGTACTCCTGATTCACGCCATCTCCAGGATACGATATTTCACCATATGAATGCGCTCCATTATCTTCTAATTTTGCTGGGAATGAAAAAGGCAATTTCCCTGAAGGATTAACATCTCCGCTAATCACATCAGCTATAGCAAGTCCAGCCATACTTCCTAAATACCAGGTTTGCACCATACCCTTTACCTTGCTTAACCACGGCATTTCTACAGCGTTTCCTGTAACCAATATAAACCCAATGTTTTGATTTACATTGTACAATTCATTAATTAATTCTTCTTGTCCAAAAGGAAGTCCAAATTGTTGTCTGTCGTCACCTTCACAATCTTGAAGATGACTTTTATTAAGTCCGCCAACAAATAATACAATGTCTGCACTTTTGGCTAATTTTATAGCTTCAACTTTAAGAGAATCGGCATCTAAAGTTGATGGATTTACGATATCATACTCTGAAGGTCCCGTTTCATACCCCATAGTATGCACTATTTTTGCATTTTTATATCGTTCTTGAATTCCTTCTAAAGGTGAAATTTCAAATTTAGGTTTAAGTTCAGAAGACCCTCCACCAGCAGTCATAGACCGTGTTGCATTCTCTCCAATCACTGCAATGGTTAAACCTTTGTCGTCAGGTATTGGAAAAAAGTGATCTTCATTTTTTAATAATACAATCCCTTCTGTTGCAACTTGTCTTGCCACATCCTGATGTGCTTTTGTATTTGCATTTCCAAGCGGTCTATTTTGACTCATATTGGTACGATACATAAGTCTAAGAATTCTGCGAACTTTATCGTCAAGCACTGATTCTGGAATCTCTCCACTTCTCAATTTTTCAAGAAACGGATTCGCTAAATAATACTGATCGTAATGGTTTGCTGTTGTGGTTCCAAGTCCATCTGTTCCTGTTCCCATTTCCATATCTAAGCCATACAAAGCAGACTCCTCTGTACTATGAGCAGAACTCCAATCGCTAATTACAACACCGTCATAATCCCAATCTTGTTTTAGTATTTTTGTTGTTAGTGTTTCATGATGTGTTGTGTATTGCCCACGAAACTGATTATACGCCCCCATTATCGCCCAAACGCCACCATCTTCTACAGCAGCTTTAAATGCAGGTAAATATATTTCATGCAATGCTCTATCACTTACTTCTACATTAATAACACTTCTTAAGTGTTCTTGATTATTTAAAGCATAATGCTTAACACAAGCGGCTACTCCATTTTTTTGAACACCCTGAACGTAAGGCACCACCATAGTCGATGCTAGAAACGGATCTTCTCCCATATACTCAAAATTTCGACCATTAAGAGGCGTTCTATAAATGTTTACACCTGGACCTAAAAGTACATCTTTCTTTCTATATCTTGCTTCTTCTCCTAAACTATGGCCAAACTCTCCTGATAAATCTGGATTAAATGTTGCGGCTAAACATGTAAGCGCAGGAAAAGCGGTAATTGAATCATTTGTCCATCCGGCATAATCCCAAGCATCCCAACTAATCTCTGCTCTAACACCATGAGGGCCATCGGCCATCCAAATTTCAGGTATCCCGAGGCGTTCAACACCCTTTGTACTAAACTTAGATTGCGCATGACACAGAGCCACTTTTTCCTCTAAAGTTAATAAAGGAATAATACTATCTATTTTATGTTCTATATCAATTTGCCCAGTATTTTTTGTATCAGGCTCAACTTGTTTACATGAAATAGACAGTGTAATACAAGTCAATATAACGCAATAATATTTTAGATTTATTTTCATATAATATGTTATTGATTTCCTAATTCCCTGAACTTAACATAGTACAGAAACAGCATATATAATTCGAAAGTAAAACTACCCGAAACCGTAAAAAAGTATTAAGACTATTGCGGCAATTATTAAAACATTAGTTGCAATTTACAGCAGCAACCTAGGTTTGTAAGGTAGTATCTGATAAAACATATAAATTAAAAATAGATATTTCCAATTCAGCAGATTCTAAATCAAGATAAAAAACCACACCTTTTAATATCATAATTTTACATTAAAATCTAATCTAATACGATTTCCATTTTCTCGACCTACACCATAGGATAGGATTTGTTGTACCGTAAAAAATCTTAACTTTAAATTAATTTTTTCATTAATCGCATAGCCGCCCATAACTTCCAAACCTTTAAAATTTGTTAATCTCCCGTCTGGAGAACCTTGTGAGGAATAATCCCAACGCACCCAATCATTCTGAGCATAATAATCAACAGCGGCATAACGCTCCATATAACAATAGTTCAACTTCAGTAAAAAATCTTTCTTTTTGTCTAATTTACCTATAGTAATCATTGCAATTCCTCCGTTTTTTTGATTTTTAAAACGGCTAGAAATAGAATCGTTTTTACTTAGATCCTGTACATTATTATGGAACTCAAAACCTATTACTACTTTAGGTTTCTTTATAATCTCTAATTTAACTCCGGAATTTATAATCGTATAATTAATATTAAAAGTTCCATTACCATCGGGAATATTTGGCATCTTATTAAAATAAAAGATTCCTGAATATACTGTTAACCGTTTACTTAATGTAGTCGCAACAAACTGAAGTCCTTCAAAGTAACTGTCGTTAGAAAATGATAGTCCATTAGATATTCCAATAAAATGTCCTAGATTAATACCAAAGGAATCTAGAAATTTATTTTCGAAAGGAAATAAACCATTTATAAATACGCCTTCAGGATAAACATTATCACTCCAAAATTCTTCATTCTGTTTTTCAAAAGGATACGTATTTTTTCCAATCCATGCAGAGAACCAATCATATTTAAATTTTGCATATGCTTTTTCAAAAGCAACTGGTAAGCCTCCAAATTCTTTAAACCCGTCTCCAAGTGTTAAATGAGGATCTTGTTGTTTGTTAGGTATTCCTGTCCTAATTCTAGCGCCTACCGTCAGCCAATCTTGAGCTTCATAAGTAATTCCTAATCGTACACGATATCTTAATCGTGACCGATCGTCACGAAAGGAGCCGTCCGATTTTTTTGAATTCCAATCTTGCTCTATTCTAAATCTAAAATCACCATCGAACTTTAATTTTGATTTAGTTTCAGATTCTTGAGCATAACTGCTAATTACACAAAATAAAAACAGAAGAAAACTACGACTTATAGATCTGTACATAGATTAATGGCAACGATTACGATTTATTTTATCTACTATACCTTTTTGAGCTGTAACGTTAGTATTAGACTCAACTTGTTTACATAAAACAGACCAAGAATCGCAACAATATTTATAATTTATTTTCATATAATGAATTGTGTATTTACTAATTTTCGACATATTAATTAGCATAGAAAATGCATAAGGAATAAGGAAAAGGAAACTAACAGTAAAGGTTAAAACACATTACTACGAATGCGGCAATAACTAAAACATTTGTTGCATTTTATAGAAGGAATCACGGTTTATATGGTAATCCATAACTAACGGTGTCGATTGACAATTAATAGATCGATGTAGACAAGATATTAATTATGATAAAAAAAATCATTGAAATATTTTTTTTTGATTCTTAGACTGAAAGAAATAAGATCATTTTTATCAAAATTTCTTAAACAACCATTATATTTTAATCCATAGATTTACACTATTTTCACACAGATTTAAAACAGATTAATTAAAATAAGTATCTTTAATTACAAAAAACACCACTTTTATCTAAAATTATCGTGAAATATATATTTAGTTTATTCCTACTTTATTTTGTTCTTGCTAGTTGTTCTCAGGAGAAAAAACAAAACACTCAAACTTTTAAACATACTAATGATTTAATTAATGAAAGCAGTCCGTATTTACTCCAACATGCTCACAACCCTGTGGATTGGAAACCTTGGAATGAAGAAACATTAGAACTTGCTAAAAAGGAGAATAAATTAATAATAGTTTCTATTGGTTACTCGGCTTGCCATTGGTGTCATGTTATGGAGCATGAGAGTTTTGAAAACGATTCTGTAGCAGCCATTATGAACGAAAACTTTATTAACATAAAAGTCGATCGTGAGGAACGCCCAGACGTCGACCAAGTCTATATGCATGCCGTTCAGCTATTAACAGGAAGTGGTGGTTGGCCTTTAAATTGCATTACACTTCCCGATGGGAGACCTGTTTTTGGAGGTACCTATTTTGAAAAAGACCAATGGATGAAAGTTATTCAAGACATTTCTGACCTCTATAAAAAATCGCCCGAAAAAGTTATAGGCTTTGCCGAAAATCTTACAGAAGGTATCAAATCTACAGAATTAATTACTGTAAGTAAAAAACCTGCAGAATTTAAAAATGAATTTATTAACGCAGCTGTAAATAATTGGAAAACTCAATTCGACACAATAAATGGCGGACAAATTGGTGCCCCAAAATTTCCTATGCCCATTAATCTAAATTTTTTATTGCAATATGCGATTCAAAACAATGATAAATCCATTGAAAATCATGTTATAAAGACACTTACCAAAATGGCTAATGGAGGTATTTACGACCAAGTAGGTGGTGGCTTCTCTAGATATGCCACAGATGAAACTTGGCATATTCCTCATTTTGAAAAAATGCTTTACGACAATGCACAATTAGTCAGTTTATATTCTAATGCTTACGCTATTACTAAAAACCCGTTATTCAAAAAAATAGCAGAAGAAACGCTTAACTTTTTAGAACGCGAATGTTTAGACAACACCGGAGCGTTTTATTCATCTATAGATGCCGATAGTAAAAATGCAGATGGCGAATTGGAAGAAGGGGCTTATTATGTTTGGACTCAAAACGAACTAAAAGCACTATTAGGGAGTGATTATGACTTATTTAAATCGTATTACGATGTTAGTATTTCTGGTTTGTGGGAAAATCAAAAGTATGTGCTTACACGAACCTCTAAGTCTATAGCAGACATTTCTAAAGAAAATAATATAGGTGAAACGGATTTAAATGAAAAGACAAACAATTGGAATTCTATATTATTAGAAGCTCGTAACACGCGACCGCACCCTAGAATGGATAACAAAGCACTCACATCTTGGAACGCTTTAAATATTAATGCCTATGTAGACGCTTATCGCATATTTCAAAATCCGCATTATCTAGAGGTTGCTAAGAAAACAGCCCATTTTATTATGACCAAGCAGTATAGAGAAGACGGTGGATTAAACCATGTGTACATAAATAATAAAAGCTCTGTAGATGGTTATGCCGAAGATTATGCAGCAACTATTGATGCCTTTATTAATTTATATCAAGTTACTTTAGATGAATATTGGCTAAACACTGCCAACACATTGATGGATTATTCAATAACACATTTTTTCGATCAGAATACAGGTCTGTTTTATTTCACATCCAACAATGCACCTCCTTTAATTACTAGAAAAATTGAAACTACAGACGATGTTATACCTTCGTCTAATGCAACATTAGCCACGTCTTTATTCAAACTAAGTTTATATTATTACGACGAAAACTACAGTAAAATTGCAAAAAACATGATGCATGCGATGCAGGAACATGCCGTTGATACGCCTTCAAGTTATAGTAAATGGCTTAGTTTAATGATGGATTATAGTAACCCTTTTTATGAAGTCGTTATATCGGGTGAAAAAGCTCCAGAACTTTTAAAGGAAATAAACGCCTATTATCTCCCTAACATTATTTTAGCTGGAGCAACTGCAGAAAGTGATTTGCCTTTAATGGAAAACAAGTATAATCCAAACCAAACTTATATCTATGTATGTACAAATGGCACTTGTAAATTACCACAAACAAAAGTTTCGGAAGCTTTAAAAAGTATAAAAAAAAGATAGCTACAAACTAAAACCTCAGTTCTTCGGGATTAGTTATTGGTTATGTTAATTAATAGGCTGTTATAATCTAGATGATAAAAAATTAACCGCAGTAAAAGCAAACAAAGTAAAGCACAATACAAGATCTTGCCCCTTTTAGCCACCCATAAATTAAAAACCCTTATAAACACTAGGTTTATAAGGGTTTTACTGTACTCAAGGTGGGAATCGAACCCACACTTCCGAAGAAATTGGATTTTGAATCCATAAAATTGTGATACACATAGAACCATATAAGCACTTATATATCTAATAATCAGAATAATACATAAATTACAACATCAAACAATATCATATGATACCGCTCAATGTTGTACCTATGTTGTACCAAAAAAACACTACCTTTAAGTCTATAAATCAGAACAATATGGCTTCATTCACTAAAATTGTTGTACGAAAAAAGAAAAACAAAGAAGGACTATACCCTTTAGCTATTCGAATAACTAAAAACAGGCGTGCTATTTATCATTATATTGGTCACTATATAACTTTGAATGACTGGGATGAAAAAAACTTGAGGGTCAAAAATTCTCATCCTTACGCCTCCAGGTTGAATCACTTGCTTTATACAAAACTAACAGATGCAAATAAAAAACTAATTGAACTTCAAGCGGATGAAAATGATTTATCTCCTGAACAGATTAAAACTACAATTTACAATTCAAAAAAGAATGCTACTTTTTTTGAGATTGCTGAGGATTTTCTATTAGAACTTAAAACAAACAATGAATTAGCTCGCCACGCTTCCGACAAATCGCGCATTAATCAAGTATTACTTTTCCATAAATCAAAACATCTTAAATTTCATCAAATAGATGAATCATTTCTTAGAAACTTCAAGGGCTTTTTACGTACTAGAAATGAAATATCAGAGCGATCAATAATAAACAATCTCATTGTTATAAGAACCCTCTTTAACAGAGCTATTAAACTAGAAATTGTAGACAGAAAACTCTATCCTTTCGGAAGAGATAAAATAAAAATATCATTTCCTGAAACTGAAAAAATCGGTTGGACTCTGGAAGAAGTAAAAAGACTTGAACTAATTAATAATCTATCAAAAGAAGAACACCATTCTAGGAATGTTTGGTTATTTAGTTTTTATTTCGCCGGGATAAGAGCTGCCGATGTTATTTAAATTAGATGGAGTGATATTTACGATGGTCGTTTACACTATCGCATGAACAAAAACTCAAAATTACTATCTCTAAAAATGCCACTGAAAGCAAATAAAATATTATCGGCTTATAAAAAAGATAAAACGAACTATGATGATACAATTTTTCCCGAAATGAAAATGGTAAATTTTGACAACCCAAAAGAAGTTTTTAATAGAACTAATGTCGCTAATAGTAATTTAAACAAACACTTAAAAGAAGTTGCTAAAAAATCAGGTGTTTCAAAAAAGCTAACTATGCATATTGCCCGACATAGTTTTGGTAACATATCAGAGGATAAAATCCCAATAAAAATGCTTCAAAAACTCTACAGACATTCATCTCTTACTACTACCATTATGTATCAATCAAACTTCCTGCATAAAGACACAGATGATGCCTTAGAAAGTGTAATTAATTTTTAACAAACTTACCCCCAAATCACCATAACTTATCTGCGCGAGGACCCTGTGCTGTTTTTATAGTATTCAGACAGATAAACGTAAAGTAAAAACAGCATAGGGCGCATTTATGTTTTTCATATAGACTTAAGCTTACAACCAATGTTTACTTATAAATACAGTTAACCCTCAATTATTTCTCCCAATTTTTAATTAATTTTACAGAATTCTTGCTTGCGGAACTCAACTTTATTTTTTTATACTGTCCGTTGAATGCTGATTTCAACAAGCCTAGAACACCTCTTTTAGTAAAGAATAATTTTCGTAAACAAACTCAAAACAGTCGTTAATTTCACAAGGTGCAATTAACGCCTATCTTATAAACGTTATTCTATCACATATCACAACTAAAATGCTAGTAAGTAACCTTCGATTTATTCTTTAACTTTTTCTCCATAATAGGGTATAAATCATAGGTTGGATAAATCTCTGATTTAAAAGCTTTCCATGCTGTTCTTTCAATCGCCAGATTTACAGCTGATAATTTTGAAGCAGGGAGTTCCAATACGACCATTTGGCCAATTCCCATAACTACAAACCAATTAACAACAGAAACACCTTCTGGCGGGAAATTTTCATAAAACCCTTGATCTGTTCTAATCTTTTCAATCTCGTTTAAATTCATACTTTGATCATGTTTAAGAAAAACTGTTAATAACAACTTGTCATCACCTTTTTCAGAAGTTGTTTTTACATCAGCCGATTGCGAATAGCCTATGATTTGGAATAAGAATAATGCGAGAAATAATGAGTATTTCATAAATTTTAGATTTATTGTATTTTTATTAAGTTAATGCTTCTTGTTATGTTAGAAGATAAAAAGTATAATTGAAATTTGACAATGGAATATTATTCCTTTTTACAGGATATTTTTAAAAAATTTCATCTAAAATGATTCTTTTATATACCCATGAGTTTCTCGATTTTTTTAGGTAAGTCGGTATTGTCGAAATATTCTGAGAACTCTTCTTGGCCCTCTCCAATTACCTTAACAGGAACTGGTCCACCTGAATGATCACCAGACCCCCAACTTATTCCTGCCTTTCTATTTAATATATAAGCTGCTGTTTCTGCAATAGATTTAACAGCATGTTTATCTAAATAATCTGCATCAGCATCTACTTCAATATTTTTTTTAAACTGCTCGTTATAGGCTAATTTTAGCATGCCTAATTCTTCGTTATCCAAAGTCAAACCTATTTCACTATTACCTAATCCGAAATCTTTCTGGATTAAATCTAAAATAGTATTAAATGATATTTCTGGATTTGTGTTTTTAAGTTCTGTCATTTTTCTTTTAAACTCTTGAACAGAAATTTTCTGGTATTTCAAGAATTCAGGATTTACTGCATAATTTATTCCGGGATACAAAGAACCTGTTTCATGATCTGCAGTAACTATTATTAATGTTTCCTCTGGTCGTTGTTTATAAAATTCATAGGCCACTTTAACAGCATCGTTCAAAGCAAGTATTTCATGAACCATAGATACACCGTCGTTTCCATGACATGCCCAATCTATTTTACCGCCTTCAACCATCATAAAGAAACCTTTATCATTATCCATCACTTCAATTCCTTTTTTAGTAAAATCCGCTAGAGAAAGTGCATCTTCTTTTTTATCAATCTCCCAATAAAATTCTCCTGAAGGATACATATCAGGGTTTATAGCAATTATTTTATCATCGCCATTTTTTAATGTATTAAATTCCTTATGAGAGTCGGCTATGGTATAGCCTTTTTTTACAGCATTATCATAGGAATTAGGTCGATCTCCATTTTCTCCTTCTGGGTAATGAAAACCTCCGCCTCCAAAATAATCAATATTATAATTGGGTAACTCCATACTAATTTCGTAATACATATCACGAGAATTTTGATGCGCATAAAAAGATGCTGGAGTAGCGTGATCAATCATTACACTAGATAATATACCAACTTTAAAACCTGCCTTTTTTGCTTTTTGAGATATGTTTTCGTAATCTGTTTTTTGATCGGGAGATTTTCCAATTATCCCATTATTCGTTTTTAAACCTGTAGACATTGCAGTTGCTGCTGCACATGATGTGGTAACATAAGAACTTGCTGAATAGTTGGTCATATTTGTGCGTACCGGAAAACTATTCATTAAAAGTGGTTCTGCTTTAATTTCGCCAGGCTTTGCATTTAAATACATTTCAGCAGTGTAAATCTGACTTGCACCCATACCATCTCCTATAAACAGAAATACATATTTTGCTTTTGTTTCAGTTTGACTGTATCCAATAAAACAAAAAAAGGCCATTGAAATTATTAGAATGTTTTTTATGGTTTTTAGCATAATATTTTTTTTAAGTAAATGTAAAGAGAGTTCTATTTTTCGGGTATCACAAAACAAACACTTTATAATAAATATGTTGCAATCCTCAGTCTAAACAGGCAATACAATGAAATTATTCCTTTTGGGAATCAGATTTTAGATTTTATCCTACTCAAAGTTTCTTGAGATATATTGATATAAGAAGCGACTATTTTATTAGGAAGACGTTTAACAATATTTGGATTAATT
This sequence comes from Formosa sejongensis, assembly GCF_033447105.1. Lineage (NCBI taxonomy): Bacteria > Pseudomonadati > Bacteroidota > Flavobacteriia > Flavobacteriales > Flavobacteriaceae > Formosa > Formosa sejongensis. Next base: position 66,369 of record NZ_JAWQUN010000001.1, on the reverse strand, counting down.
TTAAACAATTGCTTGTATCGTTCTGATGCATCTAACGTGGTAAAAGAGTGTAATCTTTTCGAATTATTAACATACGCCTTTTCTAAATAGATACTATAAAGATCTTTCCATTTAGGAACAATTGTCATGAGATGTCTAAAATCGTCATGGGTAATATATAACAGTTCACTATTTTCAATAACCTGTATGGTTTCTCGTGCAGGTTCATTGGTTATAAAACTAACTAGTTCCGTAGCAAATTGATTTTCAAACGCAATATATCGGGTAACATCTTTACCATTCTCATCAATATAAAAAAGCCTTAAACACCCTTTTTTTACAAAATAACTAGCCTGGCTATTTTTTCCATTGGAAAGTAGAACTTCATTCTTACTTTTTTTTATTGCTTTAAAATAAGATAATACGATTTTCAAATCTGCATCTTCAATATCGATATTCTTTTTTATGAACTTAGTTAGCTCTGTGTAATTTGTCATTATATATAGTCTCTTACAAATTTACGATATTGAATAATATCCTGTATGGTTAGGACCATCAAATCGTATTCATTTGCAATCTCTGTAATCGTGTCTATTTTTGCCATTGTTCCGTCGTCGTTCATCAATTCACACAGCACCGCTTCTGGTTTTAATCCTGCTAATTTCATTAAATCTACGCTACCCTCGGTATGCCCTTTTCTTTCAAGCACGCCATTGTTTTTCGCGCGTAATGGAAAAATATGACCTGGTTTTGCTAAATCGCTACTTGTTGCATTTTCATGAGAAGCCACCTGAATTGTTGTCAATCTATCTTTGGCTGAGACTCCTGTAGTTACGCCTTCTTTTGCTTCTATGGAAATGGTGAAAGGCGTTTGAAAACTACTTGTATTTTCCTTTACCATATAAGGTAGATTTAATAAATCGGCTTTTTGATTAGTCAGACAAAGACAAACGATACCACTACATTTCCTAATCATGAGTGCCATTTGGATATTAGTCATGCTGTGAGCCGAGAATACTAAATCGCCTTCATTTTCTCTGTCTTCATCATCCATTAAGATAATTCCTTTTCCATTTTGAAGGTGTTTTAATGCTTGTTCTATTCGTTCTTGACTATCGTATTCAACCGTTTGTAATGTATCTAATTCTGTAAGTACCATTCTAAAATTTATTTTTTCAATTGCAAAACTAGTGTTATCTCAAGTCAATTTTTTTGATGTAAGTCAATAAAATAACAATCAGTAGTTTTTAAACTATCTAAATAATAGAGGAGAATATTTGTGGCATTGACAATTGAAAACCATCTTTATTAACAACAAAAAACTGACCGACTACTCCATTTTAAAACGGCAGTGAAATCAGAAAAAACTATTCTTGTTTTTATTTAAACATCCTTGGATCCCTTTAAACATAATATAATGCAACAATTGTTTTACCATTTGTCGATTTTGTTTTACTTCACTAAACGGCTTAAAAGTACTTTTAATCAAATTAATTTTTATAATGACTTTATTCAAAACTACTTTAAAATAATTTTATAATTATGACTTATAAACCAACTACTCTTTTTATCCTTATGATAGCTTTTACTGTTTTTTTAAACTGTAAAAACGATACAGAAAAAAAAGAAACTATTACGCCAAGTATATCTCTTAAAGAATCATATAAAAACGATTTCTTAATAGGAGCTGCCATCAGTAATTCTCAAATAAATCAAATCGATTCTAAAACATCAGTCCTTCTTAATAAAGAGTTTAATTCCATTACTCCAGAAAACGATATGAAATGGGAGCAAATTCATCCTCAAAAAGATACTTTCTATTTTGATGTTGCAGATAAATATGTAGCGCTTGGAGAAAAAAACAACATGAATATTGTTGGGCATACTCTAGTTTGGCACAGCCAGTTGGCACCATGGATGCAAGATGTAAAAGATAGCATTACCATGACGAAACATATTGAGCACCATATAAATACTATTGTAAAAAGATATAAAGGCAAAATAGACACTTGGGATGTGGTAAACGAAGCTTTAAATGAAGATGGCAGCTTAAGAACTTCTAATTTCTATGAGGTTATGGGCGATGAGTATATAGCGCTAGCCTTTAAATTAGCTGCCGAAGCCGATCCTGATGCAAAATTAGTTTATAATGATTATAACCTTTGGAAGCCTGAAAAAAGAGCTGGTGTAGTAAGACTTGTAAAAAAACTGCAAGCACAAGGTATTAAAATAGATGGTGTTGGTATGCAAGCCCACTGGAGTCTAGAAGGCCCATCTATAGAAGATATTGAAAATAGTATTATTGCCTTCTCAAATCTTGGTGTTAAAGTTAGTTTCACAGAATTAGATGTTACCGTACTGCCTAACCCTTGGGATTTAGACGGTGCTGCTGTCGAGCAAAGTTATGAGCAATATGAGGGCGACCCAGAAATGAATCCTTATCCGGAAAAATTTTCAGATTCTGCAGAAATTCAATTAGCCCAACGGTATGAAGATATTTTTAATCTGTTCCTTAAACATAAAGATAAAATAGATAGAGTAACATTTTGGGGCGTGAATGATGGACAATCTTGGTTAAATAATTGGCCAATAAATAATAGATCAAATTATCCTTTACTTTTTGACAGAAACTCTGAACCAAAAAAAGCTTACTACAGCGTATTAGACCTAAAAAACAAAGAAAACCATGACAACTAATACGGAAAAATTATCAGTAAAAGAAAAAATTGGTTATAGTCTTGGAGACCTAGCTGCCAATCTAGTTTTTCAAACTTTAATGACTTACTTGGCTTATTTTTATACCGATATTTATGGTCTTAAAGCAAATGATGCATCCGCAATTATTTTAACAGTTGGACTTATTGCTGCTTTTGGGTTTAACCCTATTATGGGGGCTATAGCCGACAGAACTACCAGCAAATGGGGGAAATTTAGACCTTGGATTCTTTTTACTGCGGTACCTCTTGGTGTAGTCGCTATCTTAGCATTTAGCACTCCTGATTTCGATTATAAAGGAAAAGTAATATATGCCGTTATAACATATACGCTATTACTACTATTATATGCTGCTAACAACCTACCATATGCTGCTTTAAGTGGTGTTATAACAGGAGATATGGCAGAACGAAACAGCATTTCATCTTACCGTTTTGTAGCTGTTATGTTCGCTCAATTCTTTGTGCAAGTTTTTATGCTACCTATCATTGAAACTGCAGGAGGTGGAGATAAAGCTGTTGGAATTGAAATTGTAATGACTTGGTTAGCCGTAATTGGAACAATTATGCTTCTAATTACATTTTTTACAACTAAGGAACGTATTATACCTAACCCAGAACAAAAGTCTAGTATTAAAGAAGATTTAGGAGATCTATTTAAAAACAAGCCTTGGGTTATTATGCTAGTCTTAACAACATTAGTATTTATAACCCTTGCTATGAAAGGTGGCTCTTATGTATATTATTTTGAAAACTATGTAAATGAAACTGAACTAACATTATTTATTCAACCTCTATTAGACTCTTTATCAGCAATTGGGATTAATTTCTTTGGAGAAAACCCTGTATCTGCAGGATTTGGATTGTTTAATGCCGGTGGAATTATCTTTATGATTGTAGGAATAACGCTTTCAAAAAAATTCGCTGACAAATACGGGAAAAGAGATGTATTTAAAATAGCATTATTTATTTCAACATTATTCATCATTGCATTCTACTTCTTTTCTGCTAAATCTGTAGAATTAATATTCCTTTCACAAATACTACATGGTTTTTTCTATGGGCTTACTATTCCATTATTATGGGCTATGATTGCGGATGTTGCAGATTATTCTGAATGGAAAAATAACCGTAGAGCAACAGCTATTATATTTTCAGCGATGATGATTGGTTTAAAAGGAGGGCTAAGTATAGGTAGCTCATTAGTTACTTGGATTCTTGGATTATATGGTTATATAACCAAAGAAGCAGCTGTAGCCGGTGAATTAATTGTACAACCAGAAAGTGCAATTCAAGGAACAAGAATGTTAGTGAGTATTTTCCCTGCAATCCCATTTTTAATTGGAATTTTATTACTTTTTTTCTATGAAATTAATAAAAGTATGGAAGTGAAAATAGAATTTGATTTAAAAGAAAGAAGAACTAATTAAAATTTAATATAATGCCGGAAGAAAATATAGAACATATAGACTTTAAAGAATTAAATAAAAAAGCAATATCTCAACCCATAGTATCAAATATATATACTGCTGATCCTTCGGCACATGTTTTTAATGGAAATATATATATTTACCCTTCTCATGATATTGATGCAGGAGAAGCGTTTGATGATTTAGGCAGTCATTTTGCTATGGAAGACTACCATGTTATTTCTATGGACTCTGTAGATAGTGAAGCTGTAGATAACGGAGTCGCGCTACATGTAAATGATGTGCCTTGGGCAGAAAAACAAATGTGGGCTCCAGACGCTCATGAAAAAGATGGTAAATACTATTTATTTTTTCCTGCAAAAGCTTATGATGGTATCTTTAGAATTGGAGTAGCAATAAGTGATTCGCCAACAGGTCCATTTACAGCACAACCAGAAGCCATTAAAGGCAGTTTCTCTATAGATCCTGCTGTTTTTAAAGATGATGATGGTAGCTACTATATGTATTTTGGTGGTTTATGGGGTGGACAATTACAACGTTGGAGAACTGATGAATTTAACGCAGAACAACCAGATAGTCCAACGGCATTTTTGCCAAAAGAAAATGAACCTGCATTACTACCTATTGTTGCAAAAATGACAAATGATTTGTTAGAATTTTCTGAAAAACCAAAAGAATTAGAGATTTTAGACGAAGCAGGAAATTTACTAGTAGCAAGTGATATTGACAGACGCTTTTTTGAAGCCTCTTGGATGCACAAATACAAAGGTAAATACTACTTCTCCTACTCTACCGGAGATTCTCATCTTATTTGTTACGCTACTGGCGATAATCCTTACGGCCCATTTACATATAAAGGCATTATTTTAGAACCTGTCGTAGGTTGGACTTCACATCATTCTATATGTGAAGTAGATAATAAATGGTATTTATTTTACCACGACTCCTCACTTTCAAAAGGAGTTACCCATTTAAGGTCTGTTAAATTAGCAGAAATAACTTATAATCAAGATGGAACTATCGTTCCTCTAAAACCATATATTGGTTAGTTTGTATTTAGTTTGACAAAAGGAGTTAGAACCATTGTTATTAACTCCTTTTTTTTGAATAAGAACATAGGATTAAAACCTTACACCATTAACATTCATATCTAATGTATACACGGAATTTAATGCCGTTATAAAGAGTATGTTCTGATTTCTCCCACCAAAAGTAACATTACTAGTCCAGCCTTGAGGCACCTCTATTTTTTCGATTTGTTTCCCTTCAGAATTAAAAACAGTTACTCCATTTCCTGTGAGATACACGTTACCCATATTATCCAAAGTCATCCCATCAGAACCTTTATTTGTAAACAACTTTTTATTAGAAAGTGTGCCTTCATCATTAATTTGATAAGCAAACGTCTTATCTGCTCCAATGTCGGCGATATAAAGTATTTCACCATCTGGAGACCCTATAATACCATTAGGTTGAATAAAATTATCATCTGCCACAATCCTAACATTAGTACTATTTGGAGACATATAATACACTCTTCTAGATTTTTGTTGATCTTCTTTGTGCGCCCACCAAGAACGTTGGTAATAGGGATCAGTAAAGTAAACACCTCCTTTGTTATCCACCCAAAGATCATTGGGACCATTCAGTTTTTCATCTTCATAATTACTGATTAGGACTGTCACTTTTTTATCAGGACTTATCTGCCATAATTCATTATTTTCATCTGCTGCAGAAAGTAAATTCCCTTGATTATCAAAATAAAGCCCGTTTGAACGACCTGAAGGACTCATATATTCAGATACCAAATTGGTTTTTGCATCCCATTTTAAAATTCTGTCATTTGGCTGGTCGGTAAAAAAAACATTTCCGTGTTTGTCTACTGCAGGTCCTTCAGTAAATTCATAGTCATTTGAAATTAAGACCAATTCTGCACCATTGGTTATAATTTGCTTACTCTTTTTGTTTTGAGCATTACATGAGCTACATATTACTAAAAACAAAAAGATGTTTTTAAAATCTAAAAAAGTTTTTAATAATTTTTCGTTTATTATCATTTTAATGAATTTATTCCCTTTCAAAGTTTAATAATTTATTAATTTCAAACTCACCATCTAAAACACTTGCTTTAAAAACATATTTACCTGCTTTGGGAATAAAAATACGTGGTGTTGTTGTATTGGGATTATTATTTTCGAACTCACAATCGGCAGGGCCTTTTACTTGCTTCCATACTATTTCCGGGCTAACTGCATCTTTATCTTCATCGGTAATCACAGCCGTAATTGCAAGACTGTTATCCGTTTTGGAGAAAATATAATCAATAGTAATAGTTGGAGGTGTATTTATTGCAGAACCTAAAGCATTGGTGTCATTTGCAAAGCGTTGCTCATCTTCGATACCTGCTGCCCAAAGTGCAATACGTTGTGCAAACACCCTATTATCGGAATGACTTAAACGTGTGCCAGCCCCGGCATTCCAAAACAAATTACGATCAAAAACACCTATTACTCTACCTTTACCTATTTCAGCTATTGCTAAAGCTACATCGGTATTTTCATTAAATTTACCATCATTAGAATTTACAACTAACCTGCCACCTAATCCGCCTTCTTGCGCTTTCGCTAAAATTACTGCAGGTTCCGAAACACGAACAAAACTTACACCTTCTCCCCTAAAAGCAACGCCTTTATGTTTATTGTTTTTATTAATAAAATGATCTTGTGTATACTCGTTCACCAAATAGTTTCCAGCACCATTGTCAGTCAAAAAATACATACCGAATTGCTCCATTAAAACATTGTCAGAAATTCGCCCCACTTCATTATCCACTCCTACAATGCTATATTCTCCACCAAATCCACTATCCGACCAAGTAATTACTCCTCCACCTTTTTCCACCCAACGCTTTAAGGCTTTAGCTTCTGCTTCGATAAAAACGCGCTGATTTGAGCCTAAAATCAAAACATTAATCGCCTTTAAAAATTCGGCATTAATTACAATTTCTTGATCGTAAACTTCGCTTACTGTAAATCCAACTGCTTCCAATGCTTTTTTGAAACCACTCATCCCTAAATCACCTTCATCATTCAAACGCATTTGGTGAAATGGTTTTTTACTTCCGGATGGTATCGTACCATCAGCAGCAACATCTCCATATACATAAACAATGTTTTGCGCATCGACAGTAAGAAAACAAATTAAACTTATAGCTAATAATATTATTTTACGTTTCATATATTTATTTTTAGTGATCCATTATTAATAGTTGATTTTCAGAATTTTGTTTATAAATTGTTGGGTTTAGTTTTTATTTTAATATCAATCGTGTCCTAAATAATATTATATATTCATTTTTTTCATTGATAAAAAAACGAACCAAAAAAATCTAGGCTTACGAACTTTTATCTAAATTTTTCGTTCACTATCTAAATTTAAAGAACTCGCTACTGAAAATCAATAATATAAATACTTTCGTTTAGCTCAAACAGCTTTAAATTTTACGATACTTTCTCTTCAAATTTTACGATAAATTTTCGATAGGCCAACCCAAAAAATAAAATTCAACTTATATAGAAAAAGTATCTCCCTCAGAACAACTAATTCCATAAAGTCAGCAATGGCATATCTTTTTAGAAAAAAGAGACTAATCGTTTTGGACGCTATTATTTTAATATAATAAAAAGTAAATATAAGATTCTATTGAGCTGCCCAATAAATTCCACCAAAAAGGTGATTCAAAAAGTTTTTGTCTGTAAACGATTCTGGTTTATGACCTAAAGCAGTGTAAAACGATCTTCCGCCTTCATATTCCTGATACCAGGAAATAGGATGTATTTCCCCCATACCTTTTAAGGGTATGTTATCATAGCCCGCGGTATAGTCATAAGAAGCCTCATCAACAGTTAATAGAATATTTAGGTTATCTAAATTCATATTTTCAAAATTATACCACTCATCACTACGAAGCCATTTATTGGGCAGTTGCCATGTTGCTGGAAAATCACTAGTCTCGACGTTTACAATTCCTGCTTGTAATTTTGGATGATTTACAAATTTGGCTCCAACGAGGCCATCAAACCAAACATTATCGTTTTCACCATCTGCTGTTCCGTGTATGCCGACGAATCCTCCGCCTCGTTTCATAAATGCCTTTAAAGCATCCATATGTTTTGGTGTCAAAAAATTGGCATTGGCATTCAAGAATATCACGACATCATATTCTGGTAATTTCGCTATAAGATCATCCGGTCTTTGTGTCCAATCAAACTTAAACTGATTTTCTACTGCCATGTCTTCAAAAGCCTGAACAGCAACAGGGATGGTATTGTAATGCCACGTATCATGCTGGGTAAACAATAAAACACGAAACTGATCTTGTGCATTTGATTTTATCATTGTAAAGATACATATAGTTAATAATAGATACTTCTTTTTAAAAGGTCTCATAATCAAAATTTTATTTTAATAGTTCATAATAAATATATTCCCAAGCTAAGTCGACACTATACAAAGGTGGAAAGTTATAATCTTCCACTTCAGCCAAGATATACTGCACTCCAGCTACTTTTTGATAGTTGAAAATTTCTTTGAAATCTATTTTTCCGCTTGCGCCTAATTCTTTATAATCTTTGATATGCCAACTAATGAATCGGTTGGGATAGGTTTTAAAATATTCAACAGGATTTACGCCTCCTATATGCATCCAATACACATCAGATTGAAAATAGACATACTCGGGATTGGTATTCTGAAGAAAATAATCATAAATGGTTACGCCTTCGACCTTTAAAAATTCATCAGCATGATTATGATAGACAAACTTAAGTCCGTTCTCTTTACATAGTTTTCCAACTTTATTGTAATAATTAGAATACTCTTGGAGTTCTTTGATGGTCTTGATGCCTTTTAATTTACTATTTGAGGTAGAAAGATATTCAACACCAGCTATTTTATGGTCTTGTATCGTTTTATTCCACCATGCATTGATTGCGGCATCATCATTTTTATCTTCGGGATCGAAAAAAGTCATCGAACCTAGAAATTTCAACCCTGCTTTTTCAACCATCGCCTTAAACTGCGTTGGACTCTGACCATAAAAACCGCCGTCTTTATATACAAAAGTTTCCACATAACTGTACCCCATTCTGCCTAATTGAATTAGGGTTTGCTCTGGGTTTTTAAGCATTTCTTTGTGAACAGAAACGAGCTGAATACCAATATTTTTGTCTTTAGGATTGTTTTTAATGTATCTGGTTTTCCATAAACTTTTTTCATTGTTATCGAATCCTTCTAACATCACATCGGTATAATTTTGAAAGTTAAAATCAACCTTCATTGTTTTCTTACCATTGAGGTCTTTATCCTGCATCGTCCAATGATTTTCTGAAGAAAAGGTACCTTTCCCCGTGAAAAATGCACCTTGTGCATTATGGCCTGCAGCAAAAATAGTATCGGTAACAGTATCATAACCAATAATTTCTTGAAGTATTGGATAGTAATGGTTGATACTATCTTTTTGTGAGACTTTTACTGTGAGCGAATGATTATTGAAATTAGTCAAACTACTCATTTTTATTTCTGGATGTTTTGCAACACTTTCAGTACTCGGATTTATAGCACTTACCCATTGACCCGTATATTGTCTGAGTCTATCTTTTTGAGAAGAAATAGTGTAGTTTTCTTGAGCAAAACCGACAAAAGACTTTAAAACTACAATTAAACATAGAGCTGTTTTCATTTTTCTGACTTTTAATTAATGTGAATAAATATTGGTTTCTCCATTTCTGTTGTATAGGCCTCTAATACAAATTCATTTTTTTCGATACGGGCATCTTTCCAATCATGCCATGGAAAACCATTTCTATTCGACCAATATTCCCAATCCCAATTGATGTAGCAAAATGCCTTTATTCCAGGGTTATCATGTAGCATCTTGAAGAAAGGTTTGAACCATTTATCCCAAGAAGTTTCAGCATCTAAAACCCCAACGTATCGTGGTGTACACTCGCCTATCATCACTGGTTTTTTATGTTCATGAGCGCCATCAAAAAAGTTTTGCAAGCCAATATCATCAAATTCTTCAGGGCTAAAAATATCTATACCCCACCAATCTACATATTGGTCACCAGGATAGTACTCCATTAACTTTTCTGTACTTATAAAATCCGCAGAGCCACCTCCAGAACACCAAACCGTAGCCGATTTTATATTCTTTTCTTTAAATACTTTGGAGATAGTTTTGAATACTTTTTTAAAACTCTCAGGAGAATATCCGTTCCAATCACCCTCAAACTCATACCCTATTCTGGTAAAGGAGGGTCTGTCTAAATCTAAAAGCACTTTATAGAATGCTTGTAATTGTTTGTCATATTTTCCGCTGGCGACTTCTTTATCTAAACCTGCTCCAGTATCCTTACCGCCAGTAAATCCTAAACCAATTTGAGGTATCATCCCTTTGGGCAAACTATCTAAAACTTGTTTTAAACCTTTCCCCCAACTTTCAATCTTTTTTACTGGTGACGTTATATTAACATACGTCATGTAAATTGCTGGCATTTTATCTTGGCTAATAGCATTTACATAATCATTAAAGCCATTTTTATCCTGACCAGCTCCGTGATAAATTCCTGTTTCGGGTTCGTATTTAGCATTGTAATTAAAACGAGGGATTGACTCTTGGCTAAATCCATTTTGCAAAAACAACAATAGAATTATTAAACTTACTTTACGTATACATAATGAACCTATTAATCTTATCATTTTTTAAAATTTTAATCTTTTAAACCGTCTAATACACCAAAATAGGCAGGCTTCGGCATTAAATTATCGTCGTAAATACTAGGCCAATCTTCCATATTAAAAAAACCTCTAATCCAGGTATCTCTATCTGTAAAATCCCAAAATGTAATTCCGAACTGTTGCTCTTTAGGCACTATTTCTTTATACATTTCAATTAGGTTCTTATATTTCTCTGCCTGAGCTTGTTTCATTTCATCTGTTATTGAACTATAATTTTCTATACCACCCAATCGCTCATCGTTATGTGTATTAAAAATAATATCGACTTCAGATAAATGTATTTGTAATCCGGTTTCTGCAGCTTTTTTTAGTGAATATGCTATAATTTCGTCTGGGATATCCATTCTTATGTGCATTTGAAAACCTATTCCAGAAATTGGAACGCCTTTCTCCTTAAATTCATTTACCATTTTAATTACGGCATGCAACTTCGTGGTATCGCGTTCTATATTAAAATCGTTATAAAATAATACTGCATCAGGGTCTGCTTCATGTGCATATTTAAATGCTTTTTCTATATAACTTTTACCTAATTTATTGTACCAGAACGTTTCTCTATAATTACCTCCACTAGACTCAAAAGACTCATTAACAACATCCCAAGCAGCAACTTTACCTTTATAGCGCCCTACATAATCTGTTATGTATTCTTCCATAAAGCTATCTAACCATAGACTATCTTTTTCTCCTTTTTCTGCAACCCATTCTGGAGTAGAACTATGCCAAATTAAATTATGTCCAAATAATCGCTGATTATGTTTTTCGGCATAATACAAAATGGTATCGACAGTCTTCCAATTATAATTATTTTCAGTCGGTATTATGGACTGCATTTTCATATCATTAGTGGCCGTAATGCTATTAAAGTTTTCAATTTGTAATTTTTGAAGTTCAGCATCATTCATTAAGGTTTTTATATTAATAGCCGTTCCTATGGGAAAGGTTGCATAGTCTTTTAGACCTTCTGTTACCTTAATGTTTTCTTTATTTTCACAACTACAAATTATAATTATACAAACGAATACATAAAGATGTGTCTTGAATTTATTTCTCATAATATTTTAGATATAAAAAAAACGGATTCATCAATTCAAAAAAAACAGTGTTATTTTCAAATTTACGAACCCGTTTAAATAGATTAAATTTTATTGTTATTGAAGTCCTTCTAGATAGCCGTAATAAGATGCTTTCTTAGCATAATTAGCATCGTATAATAATGGCCAATCAGGATTTCCCCAGAAATCAATCAACCAAGATTCATTATCACGTACACCCCAAACCGTTATGGCAAATTTATTTTCTAAAGGAATTGAATTATAAATAGACACAACTTCTGTATATTTTGCTCTTTGTGCTTCAGCTCTTTCATTTGACAGAGAAGTTAAATCGTTATCAGGATTTGCTCTAATGTCTACTTCAGCAAAATGTAGTTTTAAATTTCTAGAAACTACACCATCTGCAAAACTTTGAATTTGAGAAGCTGAAGGACCGTTGTATGAAATATGCATTTGACCTCCTACCCCATCAATTAAATCTCCTAGACCATCAACTAGGTTAAACATGGCGTTTCTCTTGTTAGTATCTGAAGCCATATTATAATCGTTATAAAACAACAGCACATCAGGATCGGCATCTCTTGCAAATTGGAAACATTTTTTAATATAATCGTCTCCCATTTTTTGTCTAAAAACAGAGTTTCTTAAAGTATTTCCACTACCATCTTCCAATGCTTCGTTCACAACATCCCAAGAACGTACTTTTCCTTTATACCTTGTAACTGTAGTTGTAATATAATCTTTAACCATAGCTTCAAATTCAGCGTCGGTTCCAGAAAAATTCTCTACCCAACTTGGAGTCGCGCTGTGCCAAATTAAGGCATGGCCATGTACAAACATGTTATTTTCCTGTGCAAAATCGACAATCGCATCTGCTGCACTAAAATCATAAGCATCTTGTGCAGGATACATAACATTCATCTTCATTTCATATTCAGAAGTCAAACTATTAAAGTCGTTCTTTAAAAGATCGATATACGTTCCATTTCCTTTTACCCATGAAGATCTTGTAATATTTCCAACCGCAAAAGTAGTTGCAGCATCTTTTAAACTTGTGTTACTTGTAGAACCACAAAGTCCGTTAGGGCAAATTCCATTTTCATCTACTATTATTGTTTGTGTTGCTATAGATGTTACGCCATCAAAAAGTACATAAAGTGTTACTACATAATTTCCTTCGGTATTATATCTCACTTCTTCTAGACCTGGAATATCGATAACATTATCTCCTCCTAAACCATAATTCCATACACTTCTAAAATCTCCACTACCTTGTGATGTATTGTCTAAATACAAAACATATGGATCTGTTTCTGAAACTGTATAAGTAAATGTTGCCTCAACAGTTTCTGGCTCAATAGTATCTGGCGGCACAAAGTCTGTGTCATCATCTGAACATGAAAACATTAAAAACACAGAAACAAGTAACAGTAAAAATTTATTTATTTTCATAATTAGTATTTTGATTATTAATTTATTTCTTTTCAAGTTTAATATTATCAATTACAAATGTTCCCATTACCGCTCCCATATCTAAAGACAGGTTTGTACTAGGCTCGTTTGCAATAAATTCCCAAGAATACTGAACCCACTCTGAAGTAAATGTAAAATCTGGACCGTATTTAGCTGATTCATCAGGTTTTGTTGAAAAACGTACTTGTCCAGTTCCTTTTGCCCAAAATGAAGCTATATAGGTGGCATCAACTTCTGTAGTAGCGGCGTCGCTTACAAATTGTGCATCCCAAGGATTACCATCTGCATCATTAGAAACTTTCATTGCTCTTGATCCATCTAAAACATCTGTTGTTTCAGCGGTAATTCTATCTTCACCATTGAATTTCCCCCAGTATGTAAAATCATTACCATCTCCTTCTTCTAAACCTCCATTTAAAATTAAGCTGTCGTTTGAAGGTAATGGAAGTGCAGAACTACCTGGAATAACTTCAATAACATCAATTACAAAAGTTCCTGTTGAAGTTCCCATATCTAAAGAAATGCTTGTCGATGGTTCGTTTGCAGTAAATGTCCAAGAATATTGTACCCATTCTGAAGTTAAAGTAAAATCAGGTCCGTATTTTGCTGTTTCATCAGGTTTAGTTGAAAAACGCACTATTTGACCAGAACCTTTTCCCCAAAAAGAAACTGTATATACTTGATCAATGGCTGTTTCAATAGCATCGCTAACAAACTGAACATCCCAAGGATTTCCATCTGCATCATTAGAAACTTTCATTGCTCTTGATCCAATTAAAGCATCATCTGTTGCAGTAATTCTATCTTCTCCATTGTATTTTCCCCAGTATGTAAAATCATTATCTTTTCCTTCAACTAAATATCCATTTAACAATAAATTTTCAGGATTGGTTGGATAATTATCATCTTCAACTATAGGTAATTCAACGTTTATGTATTCAAAACTTTGCATTGCAGTCGAATTACTTACCATTGTTAATGTTACTATTTTTGAACCAGCAGTATCATACTGATATACAACAACACTGTCTAAATCGGCAACTTTTTTTCCTGCCACTTCAAATTCCCAATAATTATAAAACTCTTCTTTATTTGGTGTTGTATTTTTAAAATAATACACACTTGAATCGTCTGGAGATACTGTAATTGTAAAGGTTGGCTCCGTTAATTGGATATTGTCTGCATCATCATCTGAACAAGACCAAATAGTCGCGACTAAAAGCAGCAGACTTAAAATTTTAATTGTTTTCATATTGTTTGGTTATTGATTTGTTAATAATTGATATTTAAAAAAAACAGCTTTTAACTATTACACTAAAAGCGTATAGTAAATTAAGTTTCAGATTAATTAAAGACAGCGTGAACAAACACACGCCATCTTCAATCATCAAAACAAACTACTATTATCTAAATTTTTATTAATATCCTGAATTTTGATCTGCAGCAGTAACGCTTGCATTTGTATTAATCTCTTGATCTGGAATAGGCCATACTTCGTTCTTACCAGATTGGAAATTTGTATCTGCTAATTCAGTTGCTACTATTCCCCATCTAATCATATCATCAAAACGAACTTGCTCTCCATTAAGCTCTACTTTACGCTCGTGTATAATAGCTTTAAATACGGCATCTTTAGGTAAGCTCGTTGACAATGCAGCTAAACCTGCTCTAGCTCTTACTTGGTTTATATAACCAATAGCATTTGCTTGAGAACCTACTTCGTTTTCACATTCTGCCATCATTAGCAATACATCAGAATATCTAATTACTTTTACATTAATTCCAGATTTTTGGTTTTCTGAAGTTTGTTTGTAATAATTTTGATATTTTTTCCAAGCTATAGGACGAATATCCCCACCGTTTTCTGCAAAATCTAATTCTTTAAATGTGTTTTCACCATTGTTATAAGTATCTCCCGCTACATAAAAACTACCTTCAAACCTGTTATCTCCTGGCTCAAATGCGGCAACCAAATTATCTGAAGGATACACATTAAACCAATCTAAAAGGCCATAATCTCTACCTCTAAGAGTTGCATGGTTTGGACCTACTCCATTAACTGCAGACCACCAAAATTGCTCAGCTCCTAACGCAAGATCATACTCTATTTCAAAAACAGATTCAACACCATGCTCAGTTTCTTCCATAAAATTAGTATAATAATCAGCCTCTAATTCATAACCACTCATACTTTGAAATGATGTTAAAGCAGCACTGTAAGATTCTTGATATAATAATACCTTCCCTAAAAATGCCTGAGCTGCACCTTTAGTCACTCTTCCATAAACTTCTTCTTCTTTACTCAATAAATTTTCTGAAGCGTTAGTTAAATCCTCAATAATTAATTGATATACATCTTCTTTTGAACTTATTGGCTGACCTAACGGATTATCTGACTCATCTCCATGGTAAATAGGAAGTTTTCCAAAACGGTTAATTAACATCCAATAATAATGCGCTCTTAAAAAACGAGCTTCACCTATATACTTCGCTTTATTTTTAGCGCTTAAAGTGCTTTCTGGAAGTGCATTAATAAGATCTGAATTAGAAATTACAAAATTTGCTTTATTGATTCCTCTATAACATCCATCCCAATAATCTTTTATTAGATTATTACTTGAATCGAAAGAAAAATCTGCAAACGTAACTTTATCACCCTCTTGTTGTCCATTCCCTGCATTTTCATGTGACATATTATCCATCATATAGAATAAATTACGACCATAAACTCCAAAAGGTTGCAAATTGGCATATGCTGCATTTACTGCAGATTGTACTTGAGACTCGTTTGAGAAAAAAGTATCTGGCGATAATTGATTTGGATTTGTTAATTGTAAATCCTCTGTAGAGCAGGAGTTTATTGAAAAGACCCCTAATAAAACGATAACTATTAATTTATATTTTTTCATAATTGTTTAGTATTAAAATGAAACTTGTAAGCCTAATAAAACTGATACAGGTTGAGGGTAGTAACCTCTGTCGATTCCGAACTCATCACCACCAATTTCAGGATCTAAACCTGAATAATCTGTAATTGTTATTAGGTTTTGACCACTTAAGTAAAAACGCATTTTTGAGACATAATCTCCTAAAGTACCTTCAGGAAGCGTATAACCTAATGTTAGGTTTTTTAAACGCATATAAGAACCATCTTCAACAAATCGATCTGAAACTCCATTGTTTTGAGGTGCTCCTAAAGCTCTTGGCTCAGTTCCGTTAGGGTTAGATGGAGACCATCTATTCTCATAATACGTCGTACTTATATTAAATAATCTATTCGCACCACCTACTAAATCGTATGTATTTGTATTGAATACTGAATTTCCAGAAACTCCTGTTATAAATAAATTAAAGTCGAAATTTTTATAACCAGCTTCAAAATTAAATCCGTAAGTTAAATCTGGAAAAGGATTTCCTATAATGTCTCTGTCTTCAGAATTTATAGTACCATCTCCATTTAAATCTTTAAAACGAATATCACCTGGCTGAACAGTAGTTTGCCCCGGGTTTGCTGTAAACACAGCATCTACTTCTGCTTGATTTTGATAAATACCATCACTTACTAAACCATAAAAATAGAACAAAGGATCACCAACTGTAGAACGCGTAATATTTCCTCCACCTTTAAAAACAGATCCTACGATATCATCTCTACCTCCTAGATTTAATACTTCATTTTTAGAAGTACCTAAGTTGAAATTTGCTGACCAAGTAAAATCACCTTCATAATCATTATATCCTAATGAAATTTCAAATCCTTGAGTTTCAACAGAACCGGCATTTACAGGTAAACTTCCTGCATTAATTCCTGATGATAATACTGAAGGAATGTAGATAAGTAAATCGTTACTTGTGTTTTTGTAAAATTCAAAACTTGCGGTAATTTGTTCACGGAAGAAACCAATATCTAAACCAAGATTTATTATTTCCTTAGATTCCCATTGTAAATCTGGATTAGCTCCACCATTTGCTGTAACACCAAATGCAACATCTCCACCAATAGGATATTCAAACCCACCTGTTAAGGTTGGGGCATATAAATAATCTCCAATGTTATCACTACCAACAGTACCATAACTCGCTCTTAATTTTAAGGTACTGAATGCGGTATCTTCTAAAAAGCTCTCTTTTGCAATATTCCATCCCGCAGATGCTGACCAAAAATCTGCCCAACGTTTATTATCACCAAATCTTGATGATGCATCTCTTCTAAATGATCCTGAAACAATGTATTTTCCGTCATAATTATAATTTAAACGACCTAAATACCCTATTTTATTTGTTTCGCTTGAACTACTTTCTATACTAGAATCTTCATTTGAAAGTTGATCCACTTCATTAGTTACTGCATTTTGACTACTTGCATGTTGGCTATAACTTTTTCTTTGGAAATTTTCTACAAGCGCTAATAATTCAAAATTATGGACATCTGCAAACGTTTTGTTGTACAACAAATTATTGGTAAAAAGTATAGTCTGTCCTTGTCCGTTATCTCTAACAATACTTGCATATGCTTGGGAATTTGTATTACTTCCTTCTACATTATCGTCTTTATATGATGCGATAAACTGACTATTATTGTAAGTGTAGTAATCTAAACCAACTTGTGATTTAAATTTTAATCCTTCAATTATTTCTAATTCAGCATAAACATTCCCTACAATTCCCAGAGTTTTATTTAAAGCATTAGGATGCATCTGAACTCGCATTGGGTTTTCTGCATCTTGTCCATCTGCAGAAGAAGAAGGCCCTTGAAATCCACCTAAATTATTAGTGTTATAAACCTGTAAATATGGTGCAGACTTAATAGCATGTTCAATTGGTGATCTACCTCCTGAACTTTGTTCAGGATTTTGTGCCCCAAAAGCAATAGACATATTTTCTCCAACAGTAAGTTTACCGAATTTCGCTGAACTGTTAGCTCTAAACGAGTAACGCTCGTATCCTGTATTTACCAATGTTCCTTCTTGACTTAAATATTCTGCAGAGAATAAATGATTACTAGTATCATTTCCTCCTGAATACGTAACATTGTAATCTTCTATTAATCCAGTCTGAAAAATTTCGTCTTGCCAATCTGTATCTGTTTGATACGTAGAAAAGGGTCTGTTTGGAAAAACACCTAATTCACTAGCATACTTTAAATAATCTGTTGTTCCTAAAACATCATATCTTTTAGCTACCGATTGGAATCCAGCGTAGGTATTAAAGTCTAATCTACTTTTACCATTTTTTCCTTTCTTAGTTGTAACAAGTATAACTCCACTAGAACCTTGAGCTCCATAAACCGCAGTTGTAGAAGCATCCTTAAGTACCGAAATGGATTCAATATCGTTTGGGCTAATTGCAGAAAGGTTTCCTGTAATTACACCATCAATTACATATAATGGTGTGTTATTACCAATAGATCCTAAACCTCTAATTAAAACTGAAGGTGTAGAACCTGGAACACCACTAGTTGCAACAGTAACACCAGAAGCCCTTCCTTGCAGTGCCGACTCGGCATTTGTTACCGGCAGAGATCCAATTTCTTCTGCACCCACTACAGAAATTGCTCCAGTTACATCTTCTCTACTTTGAGACCCGTAACCTACTACTACAATTTCATCTAAAGATTCAGTCGACTCTAGTAATACAACTTTAAATCTAATTTCATTTCCTACTAAAGTTGTATTTGTAAACATTCCTATATAACTAAATACAAGTGTATCTGAATCACTCACATCGTCAATCGAAAATTCACCGTCAAAATCTGTAGAAGCTCCTCTCGAAACTCCCTGTACCAACACTGTAACACCAGGCAGTGGGTTTCCTAAAATATCTGTAACATTCCCTGAAACGGTCTTTGTTTGCGAGAAAATGTTTTGTGTGCACATTATTACCAGAGTAATAATAGCAAGTTTAAATTTCATCATGTTTTTTAGTTTAAATTAATTTGTTTGGTTTACTGTTGTTTTTATTTAATTATTATGGTTCTAGTTAATACTTGTGTTGAAGATTCTTGTATTGTATTCTTAAAATCGGGTTGTTTACCACCTACACTTAGCAATACATTTTCTGGTTGCACTATTTTTTTTCCTTCAGAGTTCATCCAGCTATACTGTTCGGCGTTTATGCTATATTTTAAGGTTTTACTTTCTCCTGCAGCTAGATGTACTCTCTCAAAACTCACCAAAGTTCTAATCGCGTTTTGATCTTGTTTATCTAAATGTGTTAAATAGATTTGAACAACATCATCACCAGCAATTTTACTTGTGTTTTTTATTTCTACTGAAATTTCAATAGCGTCTTTAAGCTTAACTTGTTCTGGTATATTTAAGTTCGAATATTCAAATGTTGAATAACTTAGTCCGTGACCAAAAGGAAACAACGGTTCGCCGTTAAAATATTTATACGTTCTATTCTCCATGTTATACTCTTTAAAATCTGGTAAATCTGTTACCGATTTATAAAAAGTTACAGGAAGTTTTCCTCCCGGATTATAGTCTCCAAACAATACATCGGCAATAGCTTTTCCTCCAAATTCACCAGGATACCAAGCTTCTAAAATTGCAGGAACATTATCGGCGGCCCAATTTACGGCCAACGCACTTCCATTCATTAAAACAACAATGGTTGGTTTTCCGGTAGCATATACCTTTTTCATTAATTCTATTTGATTTTTCGGCAATGAAATTTCAGAGCGATCCCCTTTATCAAAACCTTCCAATTCCACTTCCATTTCTTCGCCTTCAATTTCTGGTGAAAGTCCTAAAAACAAGATGGCAACATCAGATTTATTTACGGCCTCTAGAGCTGGAGTTATTAAATCTTCATCCAATTTCGCCCAAAGTAAATGCGCTTGCGGATCGGACAATACATTGTTATATTCTATTTTTATAGTATGTGCTTTTCCTTTTTCAAGAACCATATCGAAATACTTTGTTACTGGCTCGTAATCTGCACTAAATTCAAAGTAAAGCGAATCGTTTACAAATAATTTAGCATAACTACTAGCCTTTAAACCTATTCTGTAAGTACCGCTTTCGGTTGGTTTTAATGCCCCTGTCCATCGCACTGAAAAATTATCCGATTTTAGATCTTTAATAGGACGTTTTGGAGTCCAAACAAAATTGATAATACTATCTATTCTTGTAAACTCTGGCGTTCCTTGAAAGCTATTATTACTATAATATTCGGCTTTTAAACCAGCTTCTCCTTCTGTTTTAAGTACTGCATTAGGAATAGGAATTAATGTTGACCAACCCGAAGCAATGTCACTACCTAAAGCATAATGTATTTGGGCATTAGGCAATTTTAATTTTATAGCTTTTAATGGTGTAATAAACTGATTAGGTGTACCGTGATAATTTCCTAATAAAGCTTGCGTAGAATTTGCATTCGGACCAATTACAGCAATAGATTTCAAATCTTTACTTAGAGGTAATGTTTGGTTTTCATTTTTAAGTAACACCATAGATTCCTGAGCTACTTTTTCCGACAACGCTAAATGTGCTTCGCTAGCCACAACATCATAAGGGATATTGGCCCATTTTACATGTTCCGGAGCATCAAACATTCCTAATTTAAAACGTGCAATAAATAGTTTTTTTACAGCCTCGTCAATAGCTGACACATCAACAAGTTCTTCTAAAACAGCGTCGCTAAGACTTGGATCGTATACATTACCACAATTTAAATCTGTACCATTATTTAGCGCCATAGCTGCCGCCTCTGCCGGTGTTTCTACAACACCATGATGTTCTGCTTGCCAAAAATCGTTTATAGCCCAGCAATCGGATACTACATAACCATTGAAACCCCAATCGTCACGCAAAATTTTTCGTAATAACATCTCGCTTCCACAACATGGCACATCTCTATATCTATTATAGGCACACATAACAGAATATACATTTGCCTCCTTAACAGCTGCTTCAAATGCTGGTAAATATGTTTCGTATAAATCTTTGTTATTAGTTTGGTAGTTATCTTGATGTCTCGATTTTTCTGGACCACTATGTACTGCAAAATGTTTAGCAGTGGCAATCACTTTTAGATATTTATCATCGTCACCCTGTAAGGCATTAATATAATTAACACCAATTTTACTAGTTAACAATGGATCTTCTCCGTAAGTTTCTTGACCTCTACCCCAACGCGGATCTCTGAAGATATTTATATTGGGTGTCCAAAATGTTAAACCTTGGCCCATGCGTCTTTTTCCTTCCTTTACGAATTGATGATGCTTAGCTCTAGCTTCATCTGAAACTGCCGTTCCCATTTCAAAAATCAAATCAGGATTCCATGTTGCCCCCATTCCTATAGCCTGCGGAAAAACAGTAGCTTCACCTGCTCTAGCCACACCATGTAAACATTCGTTCCACCAATTGTACTCCGGAATCCCTAATCGATCTACGGCTGGAGCATCATATCTTAATTGAGATATTTTTTCCTTTAAGGTTAGGCGCGATACTAAATCGTTTACCCGTTGTTCTATTGAAAGTGACTCGTCTTGAAATTCATAAGTAATTTCGGCTGTTTTAGAATTACAAGACAACAAAGTACAAGCGCAAATTAAAACCAATACCAGAATACTATTTGAAAATGAATTGTTTAATATTTTATGTTTACTACTTATCATATATAAATGAGGTTTAAAAAAAGCTGAATATCATAACTAAAATGAAAAGCATAAAACAGACAAGTGCTATTTCGGCAATTAGTTTTAATCGTGTCTTACAATGTTTCATTTTGAAATACTATTATTAAGAAATCAAATATACTTGTCAGCTTATATTTTTCGTAGAACGCATTACACCAACAATGAGAATTTTGTTGCGATTCCCCCTATAAAGCGGTATTTTACAACATCAGATACAATAGATGCAACATGTATTATAAAACAGAGACTTGGCTAAAAAATTAATTTACATAAAACAGCCACACTATTAATATTTGGATTGAATACGTATTAAGCTCATTATAAAGCACAAAAAAACACATAAACAACGCTTCAAAAAAAGCGATTTTCATGTGTTTTTCTTAATAAATTTTAAGCTGTAATCTATTTATAACTCCTCGTTATCTATTACCTTAACCTCTGTAGGAAGAATTCCGAAGTGTGTTTTAAAACATTTTGTAAAATAAGAAGGAGAAGAAAATCCTACTTTATAGCATACTTCACTAATATTAGAATAATTTCCGGTTTCAAGAATTTGTTTAGCCTTCTGAATACGTGTTTTTCTTAAAAACTCATTTACTGTTTGGCCAGTAAGTGATTTAATTTTACGGTAAAGCTGACTTCTACTTAAGTTTAATTGCGATGCCAAAACCTCAACACTTAAATCGGAATCACTCATGTTTTCACTAATATAGCTTAAGATTTTCTGTATAAACTCTTTATCAATAGATGTTGCTCCCGCTTGATCTTTACCACTAATATCTCCAAAATACTTATCGAAAATCAACTTTCTACTCGTTATTAATTGTGCCAAACGTAATTTTAGCAAGCGCATGTCAAACGGTTTCACCATATAAGCATCGGCACCATAACCAATACCTTCCATCCGGTCGTCTATTCTGGTTTTAGCAGTTAGCATTAATAACGGAATATGACTTGTTTTTATATCAGTTTTTATTTGTTTACAAAACTCAAACCCATCCATTTCAGGCATAATAACATCGGTTAATATAACATCTGGCATAGATTCTCTTGCTATTTTCAATCCTTCCTTTCCATTAATTGCAACTAATATTTTGTAATGTTTTTTTAACTCACTTTTTAAATATCTTCTAAGTTCCACACTATCTTCTACAATAAGTAATGTACTGGTTATAATACCACTTGCCGTATTGTTATAGGTTTCCACCTCTTCTACAGCCGAGTTTAAAATAAATTTTTCTTTTTTAGTTGTTTCTGAAATGACCTGAGGAGCAAGTTCTTCTTTTGTAAAATGTGCATTACCTGCTGGAAGTAAAATTCTAAATGTGGTTCCCTTACCTACTTCACTTTCAACTTCAACTTTTCCTCTATGCAAATTCATAAAACTTTGCACTACCTCTAAACCAATACCCGTGCTACCATAATAGCCTTTATTTAAATTTTCAATTTGATAAAAACGTTCGAAAATTTTAGATATTTGATCCTCTTCTAATCCTGGCCCCGTATCTGATATTCTAATTTCTAATGCTTTTTGTGGTACTTGTTCATCTACAAGAGGAAACAGAACCAAATCGTCTGTAGATAAAATATCAGCATTAATGGCACCGCCATCTGGTGTCACTTTAATAGCATTAGATAGAATATTGAAAATAATTTTTTCTAACATACTTGGATCTGCCCAAATGGGTAAATCGGGTACATCGGAATCCATAGAAAGATAAATATTTCTGTTAGAAGCTTCTTCTTTAAAATAGGCTACAACATCTTTAGTTAAACTAACAAGATTAAATTCTGAAGCTCTAATGTTAACTTTATCGAGTTCTAACTTCCTAAAATCCATAAGCTCGTTTATCATTCTGTAAAGCCTATCTGTATTTCGGTTAATAACATCCAACTTATCTTTAACCGTAAAAGGTAGCTTCAAACCAGTATCCCGCAGTATGTCTTGCAACGGATTAATTATTAAAGTAAGAGGCGTTCTAAACTCGTGTGAAATATTTGTAAAAAACTGTATTTTCTTCTCATTTAATTGGTCTTCTTGGGCACGTTGGACACGTTCATTCTTTATGAGTTCCTTCTCTTTTATGCGACTTTGAGTCATTTTATTTAAAAGATAAACACCAAGAAAAAACACGCCAAGGTAGCACATCATAGCAATATTTGTTCGCCACCAAGGTGGTAAAATAGCTATTTTAAGTGTTAGTGGAGTTTCGTTCCAAATACCATCATTATTCGCTGCTTTTAACTTAAAAGTATACTCGCCATAATCTAGGTTTGTGTAGGTGGCACTTTGTAAATTACCTACATAATTCCAAGATTCCTCGAAACCTTCTAAATAATAAGCGTATTGATTTTTTTCTGGCCTCGTATAATTAATTCCTGTATATTCTATAGTAAATACAGTTTGCTTATAATTAAGCTCTATACTTTTAGTTTCGGTAATAACCTTATTAAGCGGACTATTTTCCTGATTTGGAACTACATCTTTATTGAAAATTTTTAATCCCGTTAAATACAACTCAGGTACACTAGAGTTAACTTCTAATTTTTCTGGATTGAAATAATCTATCCCTTTATAATTACCTAAATAAATAACTCCATTTTCATCTTTTAACGTGGCGTTAAAATTAAAATCGTCGGAAAGCAATCCATCGTTAGACGAAAAACTTGTGACTTCATTAGTTTCAATATTTAATTTTGAAATCCCCAAATTACCTGTTACCCAAATATCACCAGCGTCGTCTTCAATAATTCCGGTTACATTCTCGTCTAGAAACCCTGTTGTCTTGTTATACCATTTAAACTCATTGGTTTGTTTGTTATATCGACAAAGCCCTGCCCCTCGTGTTCCTATCCAAATATATTGATTAGAATCTTGATATAACGATAAAATATGATTGGCACTTTTTTGATTATTAGGTGCTTGAGACATCTGTTCTTCTAGAGAAGTAAGTTGTACTTGGTTATTTTTTCCTTTAGCAATTTTAAAAAGTCCTGCCGTAGTACCAAGCCAAATAATATTATCTTTATCTACTAAAATTTTTCTAACATCGGTAGTTGCAATACGTTCAAATGCACCAGAATTATAATTTTTAAGAACATTTGTTTCAGTATTAAAGGAATATATTCCAGTATAAAACGAACCGATCCAAATAAGACCATCTTGGTCTTCTGCTATCGTTAAAATAGCATTCGAAATTAGATTTCCTTTTGAGTTTTCTACATTGATATTCTCAAAGCTATTTTGTCCTTTTTTAAGCACATAAAAACCATTATCCCAACTTCCTGCCCAAACATTTTCTTTACTATCAATAAAAACGGTTTGTATATAATTACTTGTTAAACCCGAATATTGCTCGGTATTAGAAATGTTTACATGACTAAATTTTGGATTTTTAATATCTATAACATCGATACCTCCACCGTCCATAGATACCCAAAGGTTGTCCTTACTATCTTGAACAATACCAGTTACAGAACCTGTTTGTAATGAGTTTACGTTGCTTGTTAAACTCTCAATATTACCAAATTTATCATATAGTTTATCACTAACTGCAACACCGCTATTATAGTAGCCAAGCCAAATTCGCTCTTCCTTGTCCAGAAATAAAGACCAGATAGAGTTTGAAAGAATACTATTTTCATCTCTTTTATGGTACACGTATCTTTTTATAAGCCCTCCATTAGAATTTAAATGAAAAAGTCCATCATTCTCTGAGCCTATTAAAATAGAATTATCTGGTAACTGAATAATTGCAAGTATGCGCTTCTTGCTTATTTCAAAATTTGAAAATTGTGTAACTGTATCATCTTCTAATTGATACTTAATAACTCCATTCCCATAAGTTCCCGCCCATAGTTGATTACGTTCACCAAGTTTTAATGTTTGTATGGGTATATCAAAATTTGGACTAGTATTTGTATGTGGTTTTCTAATTTTATTATTCGAATAATCTAATACGCGAAGCCCAACACTGGTTCCCAAAAACACAGTATTATTGCATATTTCTATAGCATTTATAAATGGATATTTATCTCTATCCATTGCCTTAACGGCCTCACGCGTTTCTAAATTCAACAGATATAAACCGACCCCTCTTGTCCCTATTAAAAGATTTCCGCGATTGTCTTCTTTAATACTTAACACAGAAATACCCACTTCATCAGAATCGCCAACAGAAATTCTTTCAAATTGATCTAAATCTCTATTATATAAATTTAAACCATCTTCCGTACCAATCCACAGTCGATTCTCTTTATCTAAATAAGATGAAAAAACAAGATTACTACGTAAAGAGGTAGAATCTTCAACTTTAAATTTATAAGATGTATAATTAATTCCATCAAACTTATATAAGCCCGATCCGTTGGTACAAATCCACATAAACCCCTGATGATCCTGAGTAATAGAGTAAATACCTACTTTAGAAATACCCTCTCTGATATTAACAAAATTAAAATCTTGAGCAGGGGTTTGTGCCCAAAAATTTAGGGATAAAAAAAAGCTGAAAAACATTAAAAGATTAATGCATCTTTTTATCTGCATATTATTACAATTTATTTAGGAATAAAGTTAACATCTTTTGTTAGAATAATTCGATCCATTTTTAGACCATCTTCTCGCATAGAAAAAGATAAAATAGATTCGCCTTCTTCTAAGTCTAAAAATATAGTATTTGGCGTACCACAATGATTATCTGGTACACGTTGTGCCGACGACCACGTCCATTCATCTTTACCATCGCACCATTGCATACGTGCACCACTTTCCGGCCAAGTATTGTTTATTCCAACATGGACACCGTTGTCTTCCGTACCACTAGAATAAACACTTGCCCAAACA
The DNA here is from genome assembly GCF_033447105.1 of Formosa sejongensis. Lineage (NCBI taxonomy): Bacteria > Pseudomonadati > Bacteroidota > Flavobacteriia > Flavobacteriales > Flavobacteriaceae > Formosa > Formosa sejongensis. The sequence goes on along the minus strand of NZ_JAWQUN010000001.1, from coordinate 39,430 downwards.
TAATAACGTCCAGGGGTGTTAATTTTTATTTTATATGAAACAATCCCTCCAACCCCAGGCAATGGAAAAAAATTCTCACCTTGAATTAATGTATCGTCGTGTGTAACACGTGTATCTGGAGTAGCCTCGATATATTTTTGCGAGCTAGCTGTTTCACTTTGGTCCGTTTTCTCCCCAACCTCTTTAATAACCCATTCCCTATATGTCCCATTTTTTGAATTGTAATGAAATGCTTCTGCTTCTATTTCTAACAAGCCATCACGTTCTGTAAAAGGTGTTTCTGTTTCTAACATCTCTGTAGTTACCATACCATCGGGAGTTAAAATAAGACGACTCCATCTGCCCCTAGACCATGCTGTTTCATCGTTTTCCGGAATTTTTTTATTGGTTACTGCCTTAGAAGCTATTTGGATAATATCGTTATCTGCAATAAAAAGCTTACCTAATTCGTGGCGTTCATTATTAAATGTTTTATCTGTCTCTGTGTTTGTTATATTACTTATAACGGTACCATTCTTTAAAATAACGTATTCAGATTCACCATCATTCTCGGCCATAGCAATAAACGACATGTTGTACAACCCAGATAATCCACTAAATCTAGTACTCGCGTAAGCAAAGCCAGATCTTTGTTCTTTATCTGCTGCATTAATAGCCAAAACACCATTAGCATTATCTTTATAATACACCGCTTTATTATTGGCTTTGTCTATTTCAAAATCTGTTAAAGCATCTAGGATTACCACTTCTTTTTTGGTTTTAGGAGTGCTTTTTTTTGCTTTCTTATTTGAGGTTAATAAGGCTACCCAATCTTTTTCCTTACTCGGCGGAAACCCGATATCTACTTTTTGCCCGCCTTTTATTTTTTTAATAGTTCCATCTTGCAGTTCTTGACCACTTCTTGGGTTATACCATTTTACTGAAAACGTTTTTTTAGAATCAAATAAATTGATTTTTGTTTCTTTTACTTCTGGTAAATAAATAGCACAAATATCATCATTTTTAGCAAAGACAAAGTCATCAGGGTTCTCGGTTAAACCATCAGCGGAATACATGTCTTGAAAAGGTAAATAGTTATGAAAAAAGTCTAATGCATATTTTGTTTGATCCCAGAGAATATCTCTAGAACGCCAATCTTCGCAGTTTAAGTCGTTATGATCAAATTTGTATCCAAAATACCACTCTACGCCAGCACCACCTGCCATTAAATTGGCCCATAAAACTTGGTGTCTTATGTCGTCGTGGTTCGCATCATCCTTATCTGGTTTTGCACCAATCTCTGCAGGCCCAATTTCATCTTGACTTACAACCCAATTTCTTCCATTATTCTGAGATTCGTCTATCCATTGTTTAGTAATTTCATGAATTAACTCTGGCTCATGTGTTTGAAACGAAGCACCATCTAAAAATTGATACCCCAATAACGGATTCAAATACAAATCCTGTTCTTCTGGTAAAGAATGCGTATGCAATACAACTAAACTCTTGTAAGGGTCATGGGTTTTAATATATTTCGCCATAGCTTTTCTATCTGCATCATTTTGCCCTTTTGGAGACCAATCCACCGGACCATTTTCTTCTCCTAAATTCCATGTAATTGCCAAATGATGAGAAAATCTAGCTATCAATTCTCGGTAATACAGTTTTCGTTGTACGCCCAGTTCACCATTATCTAACATTAATTCATTTTCTGTTTCTTGGGTAACAATATGCAGCATTAAGCCTAATGTGTCCATATAATCAAACATCATTTCCCACTGATCTAACTTACTACAATCGAAACGATAACGTTCATTTACATCATTCCAAGGCCACACATCTTTTCCATCACCTTGGACATTCATTGTTAAAAAATAAACAGAATTCATACCCTTCGAAGACAAGTAATTTAGTGATCCTATAATATTTTTACCCTTTCCATTTTGCCACGTCGGATTTCCTTGCTTCCAATCTTTAGCATGTGGTTCATATTTATGTGAAGGTGGTGTTTGATCAAACTCATAATACCCTAAATAGTTTTCAGGACTATCAGTGCCTCCTTTAAGAAAGTATTCCTTTGTTTCTGCAAATTGCAAATAGCGTTCATTTACATATTTTAAACGCCCTTTACTTCTAAAATCGACACCTTTCTTATCAGATTCTGATATAGTAAAGTTTCCTTTTGTTCCATTAAATTGCGTACCCTCGCCAGCATTAACATCATCATTTACAGCTATCGCTTTTCCTTTTCTAAACGACACGTCATAAGTCCAATCTCCAATAGCATTTGGTACAAATCTTACTTGCCAAATGTTTCCTTTTTCGGCACTTGACTCAGCGCTGTTTCCATCGGCTGCATAAAACCCTGGAACGACATAAATGTTATCTTTATTTTTAAAAGTAACATTTAACCGATAGTCTAAAAAAGGATTTTCCTCTCCTTTCTCTGAAAATTCTTCTCCTGAAAAACTAAGGGTTACTTTATGCCATTTTTTTAGCTCTCCTTCAATTTCAACTTTGCTTTGTTGTGAATAAACAGAGAAAGCTGTTATTAAAATTAAGAATGCAAAAATCAATATATTTTTCATAAACATAATAGGTTATATTCTCTTACTATAAATTTTAAATGTGTTTTATTAAGCTACTTTTTAAACAACAATAATTCGTTAATTCCGATATTATGGTTATTAAAAAATGAAACCATAAATACTGTATGCTAATAAAATCGAAAATATATCAAGACGGATTTAAAGCCTATAAAAGATGAAGCATTAAGTATAACAAATGTCTCTTTTAAAGACTAACTATGCGATATAGTTAACATGTCTCATTTTATGAAACAAACAACCCCTTAAAATTGCAATGCGTTTTTAAGGGGTTTTTGTGTGAAATGGATAAACAAATATAGTATTCGTTTTTAATTTCCTTTTTGATAATCGGCTAGAAATTGAGCCAAACCACTATCTGTTAATGGGTGTTTTAACAACCCTGTAATAGAGCTTAAAGGACCTGTCATTACATCTGCTCCAATTTTTGCACAGTTAATTACATGCATTGTATGACGGATGGATGCTGCCAGTATTTGCGTTTCAAAACCATAGTTATCATAAATCTGTCTGACCTCAGCTATAAGCTGTAATCCATCGGTTGAAATATCATCTAAACGACCTAAAAACGGGGACATATAAGTAGCTCCAGCTTTTGCAGCTAAAAGCGCTTGCCCTGGTGAAAACACTAAAGTTACATTGGTTTTAATGCCTTTATCCGAAAAATATTTACAAGCTTTCACACCATCTGCAATCATAGGTAATTTTACCACAATTTGAGGGTGTAGCGCTGCCAACTCTTCTCCTTGCTTTACCATTCCATCAAAATCTGTTGCAATAACCTCCGCAGAGACATCTCCATCAACAATATTACAAATATCTACATAATGCTTTAAAATATTCTCAGCTCCAGTTATCCCTTCTTTTGCCATTAACGATGGGTTTGTTGTAACGCCATCTAAAACGCCTAAAGCTTGCGCTTCTTTAATCTGCTCTAAATTCGCAGTATCTATAAAAAATTTCATTTTTTCTATTTTATTATTTTAATAATTCTGTTACTTGTTTAAACACATTTTCTCCTGTAAATCCAAATTTTTCATCTAGTACAGATGCTGGTGCAGAATACCCAAAATGATCTAAACCAAAAACTTTTCCGTTAGCACCGACCAATCCTTCTAAGTTAACGGGCAAACCTGCTGTTAATCCAAATTTAGGTTTACTGCTTGGAATAACACTTTCTTGATATGCTTCCGATTGCAATCTAAAAATACCTTCTGAAGGAACAGACACTACTTTTGCATTTATATTTTCGCGTTCCATTAACAATTTAGCACCTTCAATTAAAGTTGCAACCTCAGACCCGTTGGCTACTAAAACTACATCAGGATTTTCAACTTCTAAAATGGTGTAACCTCCTTTTTTAGCATTTAAGGCATCGCCGTATCTTGAAGTTATTGCTGGAAGGTCTTTTATTCCTTGACGCGATAAAATCAATCCTGTTGGTGTTTTATCATTTTGCATTGCCATTTCCCAAACAACATTAGTTTCTGCAGAATCTGCAGGACGAAGTGCTGTAAAACAAGGATATCCACTGTGATTTTTCAATTTTTCAAGCAAACGAATTTGAGCTTCTTGTTCAACCGGTTGATGCGTTGGACCGTCTTCCCCCACTCTAAAAGCATCGTGTGTCCAAACATATTTTACAGGTAATTCCTGAATAGCACTCATTCTAATTGCAGGTTTCATATAATCTGAAAACACAAAAAATGTTGCGACTACTGGAATGACACCGCCGTGTAAAGCCATACCATTTGCAATAGCGGCCATTGTTAATTCTGCAACTCCTGCTTGTAAAAATGCTCCGGAAAAATCGTTCTTTTGTATAGCATGCGTATGTTTTAAGAATCCATCTGTTTTATCACTGTTAGATAAATCGGCAGAAGACACAATCATATTCTCTACATTTTGCGCTAAATACCCTAGTACATTTGCAGAAGCCGCTCTAGTTGCTAATCCTGGTTTATTAATTACAGATTCAAAATCTAAATCCGGTAATTTCCCTGATAAAAAGCTATCTAGTTTAGTTGATAATTCTGCATTTGAAGCTCTCCAAGCTGCTATTTCTGCTTTTTTTACAGCTGCTGCTGCTTTTTTATTTTCTAAAAGCGTCGCATAAAAAGCTTCGACATCTGTATATTTTGCAAAAGAATCATTTACATCTGCACCTAAGTTTTTTAAAGTTTCCTTAAAATCAGCTCCTGTATGGCCAATAGGTTGTCCATGCAATTCACAATGCCCTTCCCACATAGCACCAGTTTCGGTAACACAACCTTTACCCATAATTGTTTTACCAATTATTAATGTAGGTTTTTCTTGCTCGTTATTAGCGTCTTGTAATGTTTTTCTAATTTGATCGTGATTATGACCATCTATAGTAACCACTTTCCAGCCCCAAGCTTCGTATTTCTTAGCGGTATCTTCTGAAGTTACTTCATCTGTCATTGTAGATAATTGCACGTCATTAGCATCATAGAACATAATAAAATTGTTCAAGCCTAAATGTCCCGCAATTCGTCCTGCTCCTTGAGAAATTTCTTCTTGAACCCCACCATCAGAAATAAAACCATATACTTTATGATTCATCCAATTTCCAAAACGTGCCGCTAAAAATTTAGCAGCAACAGCAGCTCCCACTCCCATGGTGTGCCCTTGACCTAAAGGCCCTGAAGTATTTTCAATACCTCTTGCAACATCAACTTCTGGATGACCTGGAGTTACTGATCCCCATTGTCTAAAGTTTTTTAAATCTTCTTTTTTATAATTCCCAAATAAATAATACTGCGCATACAATAAAGTTGATAAATGTCCTGCGTCCATAAAGAATCGATCTCTAAATGGCCATGACATATCACTTGGATCAAAATTTAAAAATTCCGAATATAATATATGCATAAAATCAGCGCCTCCCATTGGCCCTCCTGGATGTCCAGAATTTGCCTGTTCAACCATTGAAATGGCTAACGCTCTGATATTATCTGCTGCTCTTAAATTAATGTTACTCATGTTTTGTTAGTTTAAAATGTTATCACTGCTCTTCTAGCTGCTCTATAAATACGAGCAATTAAGGTTTTAGACACAATACTTACAATTCAAGTAATTGACATAACACGTCAAAACTGAAATATAAAGTAAAATGCTTTTAAGAGCATAAACTGTTTAAAAAGTTAGTATAGGATCAACCTCTTTCTTTTTTTAAGAATTGATTAAAATATGCTGATTCTACCCTAAATTTCTGGTTTTAAATATATTGATTGATGATGTTTTCAAACAATTCTTGTTTTCCACTTTGTAATTCTAATTCTCCGTTTTCTTGAGCGATTTTGTATAAATCTTGGAAGTCTAATTTACCAGCTTCAAAATCTTTACCTTTTCCTGCATCGAAAGAACTATAACGGTCTGTTCTTAATTTATCGTAAGCCGAAGATGTTATAATCTTATCTGCTGTAAGTAATGCTCTTGCAAACGTATCTGCTCCTCCAATATGTGCATGGAATACATCTTCCATATCTGTAGAGTTTCTTCTAATTTTTGCATCAAAATTAACACCTCCACCTTGTAGGCCACCAGATTTTAAGAACACCAACATGGCTTCTGTAGTTTCCTGAATGTTGTTAGGGAATTGGTCTGTATCCCATCCGTTTTGGTAATCTCCACGGTTGGCATCTAAACTTCCTAACATCCCTGCTTTTGCAGCAGTAGCAATTTCATGTTGGAAGGTGTGTTGTGCTAAAGTCGCGTGATTAACTTCAATATTTATTTTAAAATCTTTATCTAAACCATATTCCTTTAAGAATCCAATAGCTGTAGCGCTATCAAAATCGTATTGATGTTTCATGGGCTCCATAGGCTTAGGCTCGATAAAGAAATTTCCTTTAAAACCTTGTGCTCTTGCATAATCTCTTGCCATACCTAAAAACTGTCCCATATGGTCTAATTCACGACCCATATCGGTGTTTAATAAGCTCATATAACCTTCACGACCGCCCCAGAATACGTAGTTTTCACCACCTAAAGCAATAGTCGCATCTATAGCCAGTTTTATTTGTCCACCAGCGCGTGCTAATACATTAAAATCAGGGTTTGTAGACGCCCCATTCATATAACGTGGGTTAGAGAAACAGTTTGCTGTACCCCAAAGTAATTTTACACCTGAAGCGGCTTGCTTTTCTTTTAAATAGTCTGTAATTGCTGCTAATCTCGATTCGTGTTCTCCAAAAGTAGCTGCCTCATTTACTAAATCTATATCGTGGAAACAGTAATAGTCGAAGCCCATTTTAGTAATGAATTCGAATGCCGCATCTGCTTTTGCCTTAGCTGCTTCAAGCGCATCTGTTGGTTTATCCCAAGGAAAATTTAATGTTCCAGGACCAAATGGGTCTCCACCTGTTCCGCAGAAGGTATGCCAGTACGAAATAGCAAATCTAAAATGCTCACGCATTGTTTTTCCTGCTACAACTTGTTCAGGGTTATAATATTTAAATGCTAACGGATTGTCGGATTCTTTTCCTTCAAATTTAATGTCTCCGATACCTTTGTAATACTCTTTATTGCCTAATGTTGCCATAATTTATTTGTGTTTTAATATCATTTCTAATTCGTTTTTCAAGTTTTTAAAAAAGAAGCATTGTTCTTAATAATACATTCAGATCATAATCACAAATTGAAATGACTAATGCATTTATTTTATCATAATATATAAGATTAGTATTATGATAAACGATGGTGTAAAACTACTTCTTAGATAAAAATTGGCTTGTAACAAATCAAGCATATCGTATCACACATGGCGCAAAAAAAATTGATTTATTAAATTATCATGTTCTGTTAGATTTATTGAAGGCTACTAGAGGCAAGTCAATCCAAACATTTTTAATACTTAATTTGCCTTGTCTAGATTTAAGTTTGTCTTCCACTGTTCAAGTTTTCGAATTACTGTTAAAGCAACACTACATATTCAGCAAATTCTTCTTGAATTAAATTAAATTTCTTTCTTCTAACTTTTACGAAATATGATAATACTTCCATAATACACAATTACATATCCATCCCCCAAATCACCATACCTTCCTTGCGCATGGATCCTGTGCTGTTTTTATAGTATTCAGACAGATAAACGTGAAGTAAAAACAGCATAGGGCGCATTTATGTTTTTGATTTGAAATTGGAATCATAACTATTCCTAATTTTCATTTCGTTTCAGCTTCTCTTCAAATCGAACCTTCTGCTCCATAATTGGTTTTCTAGAAGCTTCTGCTTGTTCAAAAAGTGCTCCTAACATAGCAACTGTTGGTTTGGTTTGATGCTTTTCTATGTTTTTCAAAATTGCAATCATTCCATTTATTCGTTTTTTAAAAACGTTTTCCAGAGTTTGAATTTTAGGATCTATAGACTCCAATGGAGACAATCCGTTTTTTTCAAAAAAGTCTATCATATATAACAAAGTCATGGACTGAGATAATGTCATTTTCTTGCTAAATCTCCTAAATCGCTTAGCAACTTCATCTTTTATTTTCAAGGTTGTAAAACCTTCATTTTTTAATTTTTTATCCATTTTTTAGTAATTTAATGTTCTGTTTTATTGGGCTGAGACTGTTTTTTAGTAAAAAACCTGCTACTCAAGTATTTACATATCAATCTTCAATTTCACAATGTGTTGATTTATAGTAAATTAAAACAAATGGTAGCACCCGTAACCTCGCGCAGCGGGTTACCCTCTTGCTCTACCATTTCGTCCCATCCAAAATGGGACAAACTGTTAACCTTTTTTAAACTACTACTAGTTTTTAACTACTGTATTTATCCTTCTTATTTTAAGATGTTTATTGTTTCATTTTTGAAGTTTATTTACTAAAATCATCATTTGTTTTAGAATTCTATATACTAAAAACGGCTAAGTTGATTACTTTGAAAATGTAGATTTGAAACTAGAATCAAGCGGACTTAACTTTGAAGCTGGAGTTGATCATGCAGTTCCTGCGTATTTCAGCAGAAGCAAAATGGACAGTGGAAGTTTTGAAGTTGTGTCCAAGATATTTCAATGAAGTGCTTTGCTTGAAATGGAGTTTTTCACGAAATGAAAAGAAATGTACTGAAGGTATATTTGTTCTATTTATAAAATTCACTCGACATCCATCTTTATAGATTCCCCCTCCAAATCACACAAATCAAAAACATCAATTAAGGTTTTTAAACTCTTATTTTTATGATAGAGTTTTCGAACTGTTTCATCTTTACCACCTATTATCCGAGTCGGTTTCCCTGTATTTTGAGTTAAAAAATAATCAGCGATATCTAATCCTTTTAGGCGTTCGTTTTCTGCTGATTTTAGCTCTAGCAAATCTGATATTTTAATATCAAATCCTAAAGTATTTAAGTCCTCCATTTTTGCTTTCCATTGAGTAAACGGAGATCCGTTTAATCCTCTCATTCCTAAATCCGGATACAGAATAATAGTTCTGTTTTTTAGTTTATTTAATTTGGTTTTATTTAATCCATTTAGGCTTCCTGTTGCCATCCACACATATTTATCGAACAGTAGACTCATTACACAAGCGGTCTTTTCAGATTCTACAATTGCGATAGTTTTAGAATTCGTATACAACAAATGCAAACCGAATAAACACTGATTTAAATGAAACGTTTTTATGACTTTCCGTTTCAATTGTATAGCGTGTACCCAATTAATATACTTGGTTCTATGTCCTTGTTTATCGTATTTAATAATCTTTCCTGCTCGAATTTTCTGAAGGTCATCAATCTGCCAGAATACAGTGCCATTATAATGTGTTTGTGCTGTTCCTATTTTATAATCCTTAACCATGCTATCAACTTTAAACGCGTCAAAATTTGAATATAAATACTGAACAAAGTTGTTCTTTTCATAACCAGACAACGTTGCTTGTAAATCGGCTTTTTTATGAAAACTCACTTCAACTTTCGTTTTCGTTTTTGGAGTAAATGTCTTGATTCTATAATTTGCATGTATTTTATGATCTTGAAAATATTTCCTAGGCGGATAATGGTATGCACAATTTATTACACGATCGCATCGTCCAACTTCTGAGGATAAATAGTCACCAGTTTCCTGATCAATATATTTCACAAATCGTTTCTTACCACATTGCGGGCAAATATCCTTTTTCGATGTTCTATGTAGGGAATATTTATGCATACCTGTATTGCATTAACTTCATTTACTTCATTAACTAGTGATAGCGGGACTTCCGAGAGTTTTTCTATTGCATTAACACTGCATTTGGACTGCACAAACTATTTTTAATCCTGTTTTAATTTTGCACTAAACGCACAAATACTGCACAAACAAACACAATTAATTAATTGATTTACAGTTAATTAAATCCACTCGTGCAGTTAATGCAGTTTGTGCAGTCTATAGTGCTTTTTCATAATGTCCTCTATTAACTTTTCTGAATAACTTTTCATCTGTTAGATAGGTTTTAAATTGTCTAATACAAATTCTAGGTTTAGTATTCACAACCTTACATGCCACCTCTACTCCCTTGGCTGTGGTAAATTGTTCCGGTAAATCTTTATAAATATCTTTTTGAAGTTGAGTCAATGATTCGTAATAATTTTTCTTCGTAATTGTAGTCCTTACACGAATGGCATTATAGTAGAAATAGTCAAATAACCGGATACTATCCTTTATCGCTTTTAATTCAACTTGAGTTTTCGAATGCCCATCTACAACGTGATTGATTAATTGTAAAATCAGAGAAAATCGAATCACGTATTGCTGCATCTTAATATCAATACTTCTTTCGTAATCAAATAGGCTTTGCTCTGGCCGATTGTTCTGCCATTTGAATAAAAAAGCTTTGGCTTTCTCTTCTATTGGAATGACTTCAGATAAAACATCTTCATTAGACCCTAAATTCAACAGTCTAGATATAATGGTAGCGTAATTTTCTATGTAAATCTCATCCACTTTATTAATGTTCCATTTCAATGTTTTCTGTTGATAAGGATATACAAAAAGGAATCGGTCTAAAAATCCGTTTGTATGCCGTCCTCCTTTTGCAAACTCTTTGAGCACCACAATTTGAGTACTACCTATTACACCTATAAAAGGATCACTAATACGTAAACTTTTCCCTGAAGCGCGATCTGTAGATATCTGTGTACCGCTCCATAAACTTAAATAGGTTTCTGCTTCTCCAGAATTATTATAACGGTTAAAATTCTTAATCCACCCGTGCAATTCATCGACATAAACATACAGCCCTTTTTTATTATTAGCATGAAAAGCGATTAAAGCTTCAGGTGTAAAATCACTAATTAAAATCTTTTTTAGAAGTGGTCGTTTAAGGCTTGCTTTATTATCTGAAGGATCTGCTAAGTTTCGATTATATTCTTCCAGTTCGCTCTCATAATTTTTATAAAATTGATCTTCTTGTTTATGAATTGGTTTAAAACAAAAGTTTAACGCATGACTTTTAGAATCTCCTGGTCTCCCAACAATGACCGTGAACAAATTCACTTTTTCATGCCATCCTTTTTTAACTTCAACTTTAAAAGAATTTCCAATGGATGCAGACGCAGCAGATAAAACACCTGCTCCTAAATAATCTAGGCAAAACTGATACTTATTATGTGCTTCATAAATAATCTCCTGTACTGCTTTTGGAAACACATCTACAGGAAAGGGATTCTTATTTTTACCATTTAGTTTTTGGTAATCATTTTCTAGGTCTATCACATCAATATGTGATGTAATTTTCGTATCTTCTTTGTGCGAAATTCGAAGACCACTTCTTTCATTCTCCTGAATGTTGGAAGTGTTTTTTTTGGTATCTACCATAGTCTAAGATTTTGAATTTTGCAGTAACCACGTCTCTAACTCTATTCTAGAGAAGAATATTAGTTTCCCATTGGGTTTGGAGTATGGAATTTTTCCTAAAGACGTTAATTTATACAAATAGCTTCTGGAGATTCCTGCATAATCGCAGGCTTCATCGAATGTTAATACATCTTTTCGAGCCATCAACAGTTTCTCTAAACGATCTAATCGTTCAATAATTAAGTAATTGTCCATTTTTTTCTGTTTTAAAGTTTAGAAAATGAACAAAAGCGCTTTTGTTTTCTTTTAAATAACTAGTGTTATAAATGTATAGAAATGAAATTATTAAAGGAATAAATCAGAGAATCAGTTATTCACAACTCATAAACCACTTAAAAACAAAGCTAAAGACTTATTTAACCTTGTTTGATATTTTTTGACCCCTTATAATATTAAACAAAACGGTTATCAACCACTAACCTACAATACAACATACTAATTGTTAATAACTTAAAATTGACTTATGATAATAATGCAATTAGAATCAAGTTCCTACCTCTAAGACCCATAAGATTTACTATGTAGAATAAATCGAACATTACGCTACAAAAAGCCAAATAATTATAATCATACTGACCTTAAAAAAAAATCGATTGTCGAATTAACCGTCACCAAACATATTTCACACCCTATACAATCACAAAATGCATAAATAGATAGATTTTATTATGCTTATTTTTATATATTTGTTGTATTAAAACAAAAACACAGCAATGTTTAATCTTATTCCAACAGAAAAAATTATAGAACGTCTTCGCTATGAGAATCCGTGGTGGATTACAAAGGAGATACCGAAAACATACAGCTCAATGTCCAAGAGACTATATTTCGATCTATTTTATCCATTCGTTCTCGAAAGAAGCATAAAAAGAGCTTTAGTACTAATGGGACCTAGAAGAGTTGGAAAAACAGTAATGTTATTTCATTGCATTGAAAACTTACTGAAAGAAGGAACAAATCCACATAAACTATTCTTTATTGGAATTGACAACCCAATTTATGTCAATTTAAGCTTAGAAGACGTTTTAACTCTATGTAAAGACTCCTTAAATCTTGAAAATTTGGATGGTTGCTATGTCTTTTTTGATGAAATCCAATACTTGAAAGATTGGGAAAGACACTTAAAAGTATTAGTTGACTCATATCCTGAAACAAAATTCATTGTATCCGGCTCAGCAGCTGCAGCTTTGAAATGGCACAGTACCGAAAGTGGAGCAGGTAGATTTACTGATTTCTTGTTACCTCCATTAACTTTTCAAGAATATATCCATTTGAAAAAATTAGAGCATTTAATATTTGAGGGCGATATTCAATATGGAGATAAAGACGTAAGGTATTGCCTTACTCATAATTCCAAAGCATTAAATAAAGAATTTGTTCATTATTTAAATTTTGGAGGATACCCAGAGGTTGTGCTGTCTGAAAAGATACAAGGAGATATGGGGAGATATGTGAAAAACGATATTGTAGACAAAGTCCTTCTTAGAGATCTTCCAAGTTTGTATGGAATTAAAGATGTTCAGGAATTAAACAGATTTTTCACATACATAGCTTACAATACTGGTAACGAATTCTCATACGAGACAATGTCTAGAGAAAGTGGAATTCAAAAGGATACATTAAAAAAATATCTAGAATATTTAGAAGCAGCATTCTTAATTAAAGTATTAAACAAAGTTGGGGTTAATGCAAAAAGATTAAAAAGAATAACAAGTTTCAAAGTATATCTTACCAATCCATCACTTCGTACTGCTTTGTTTTCTCCAATAACTGAAACAGACCAAGAAATGGGAAACATGGTTGAAACAGCAATCCTTTCACAATGGATGCATCGAGAGCAACTAGATTTAACATATGCGAGATGGAAAGAAGGAAGAAATGAAGGAGAGGTAGATCTTGTTTTAGTAGATGATAAAAATTACAAACCTGTTTGGGGAGTAGAAATTAAATGGAGTAATCGCTATTTTGATAAACCTCAAGAATTGAAAAGTTTAATTAAATTTTGTGAAGCAAATAAACTTAAATCCGCTGTTGTCACTTCAATTGACCAAATAGGAACCAAAGAAATACAAGGTTTAAAATTTACGTTTCTTCCTGCTTCTGTTTACGCTTATAATATTGGAGAGATCACTCTAAAAATGAAAAATAATAATTAAATTTTATTATTAATCACCCATGCTAAACACCTACTTTTATATTATTATTTTAATATAGTACTTACAGTTTAAAAGCTGCACTAAACAGGATCAAGCGATTGTGAATTGCTTTCAGATTACTATTTTAGTATAGTATTTACAGGTCACAGCCGATGGTATCGAGGAAGGCGGAGTTGTGAATTGCTTTCAGATTACTATTTTAGTATAGCATTTACAGGAAATTCCGAGCCGCTCAGGTTTCCAGACTTGTTGTGAATTGCTTTCAGATTACTATTTTAGTATAGCATTTACAGGAAAACAGAAGTACATTACCAGCTACAATTAGTTGTGAATTGCTTTCAGATTACTATTTTAGTATAGCATTTACAGGAATACCTTCATTGTCCATGCGTCCCGGAAGTTGTGAATTGCTTTCAGATTACTATTTTAGTATAGCATTTACAGGTTTTTAAAGAAGATGATTATCCCGAACGTGTTGTGAATTGCTTTCAGATTACTATTTTAGTATAGCATTTACAGGTACCATCACAGTTTGATTGACCAAAAAATAGTTGTGAATTGCTTTCAGATTACTATTTTAGTATAGCATTTACAGGATACCCGCCATAACAAGCTGGTATCCTGTTTTTTATGCTAGATATCAGAATTAAAAAAAATAGCACATCGAAGTATGACTGTTTAAAAAAAATCTTGTTTTCATAATCCTAGAACAATTCCAATTGCTGAGTGGGTGTTTCTGGGTCAATTTCTTTTTGTCCGTGGAATAATTCCATCATACCAAATTGTCGATCTGTTATTTCCATAATACAGACTTTCCCTTTTTTCGGTAAATTAGTTTTAGTCCGTTTAATATGTACAGCCGAATTTTCTCGACTTGCACAAAATCGCATATAAATACTAAATTGAAACATCGCAAATCCATCATCTAATAAATTTTTCCTAAATCGAGCTGCCAACTTCCGTTCAGTCGAAGTTTCAGTCGGCAAATCAAAAAATACTAATACCCACATACTTCTATATTGATTTAGTCTAGAATAACGATCTTGCATATAATACTATCTATTTGGTCGCAGGTTGTCGGAACGTTTATTTAATATAATTGGGTGCCCTCGAGAGATTACCTAACTCATTAACTAAATTCGGGATATAACACTCTTCTGCTAATACCTGCAAAACATTCGTGTAAACTATGCGTCGTACGACTCATAGCCACCATAAGCGGACTCTTTTTACCATCAATAACAACATCCAAAGCAGGTATCATTAATAATTCTGCTTTTATATTTTTATTTAAGTCTTCTATATTACAACCTGTTTCTACAATGTCGTAAACTAAAGCATCTACATATGGCCTATAAGGTTCCATAACATCGTCTGCCAAACAAAACGCATTGTATTTATTAGAATGAAAAATCCCTACCGAAGGCAACAATCCACTGCTTACTAAAGCACGAGCAGTCACTGCTCGTAATATGGCATAACCATAATTCAATAAATTATTAGGCGCAAGACCTTTTTGATTACGACTAAACCCATCCAAATCTTCAAACAAGGTTTGAAAATAATACGCTGCCGAAATCGCTTCAATATTTCCTGGATCTCCACTTTTTACTTCCTTAACCCAGCGTTTTAATTTTAACGCAGGTTTTCCTTGTACTAATAGATGATTGGCTTGATTATCAACTTTTGCACTTATTGTTTGTTGCCATAATTGTTTTTTAAGCGGTATGCTTGCATTAAGCTGATGGCGCATGCGCTCCGTTTGCTCGGTATGTCCTGTTAACGGTTGCAAAAACCCACAAGGCATATGCTGTTTATCGCAAGTGATAACCGCTGTTTTATTTTGTACCAATTTCATCAATAAGCCGGTAGTAATTGTAATCTGCGGATGTTCCAATACCACATACCCCAAATCTTCAATAGAAACAATAGCTTCTTTTTTGTCTTCTTCAGGAAAATTAACCACCAATTGTTCATTCTTCGTGCTTAAATAGGCAGGATTACCGAAGAAAAGGGTTCGTTTAATCATGACTTAGGCCTTTGAAATGTTTCCTAAACGATCAACTTTTAGTTTCCAACATTCAGACTTTATTTGAGTTCCGAAAATTGTATTTTGACTTTTATTATTTGATCCCATTTCATTTATTTTAATTGGAGCAGCATAATGTACAGGCACACATTCAAGTTTGTCCTGAGTTGTACTAACCATTTTATAAATTCTAGTTACTCGTTCATTGTTTAATTTTTTAAAATTAACTAGTTGAGGACTTTCTAATTCATCTTCGGTTGGCACGTAAACCAAATCATTTGGTGACAGTGTAAAAAGAAATTTTCCTTTTTCTGGGTTACTTTGTATTGGAGTCCTATCTTCTTTAGGTAAATGAGCAACTTGTTTTTGATGTGCTACAACTTCATTTAAAGGAATGGTTTCAAAATTTCTTTTCTTCTTTTTCTCATCCCAATAGACCGCAAAGAACAAATTGGTCCCTTTTGCAGCTTCTACATATTTTGAAGACTTATTTCCATTTTCACCGACCGGGAATTTAGTCCCAATCTCAAAAAATTTGACTTTATTAATTGGTTGATGCTTTTTCCCGTTATTTAGTTGAACAATATTTTTATTCAAGTCCTCTACACCTTCTTCACTAAAAGCGATAGCAAATTGTGGTTCACCTTTATCATCTATATAATTCTTTAAATGATTTGGTAAAATAACATCTCGAATTTGACTATCTGTAATCTTAGCTAAATGTTTTTCATTTTTAATATCCGACAACGCTCCTCGAACAGAGGTGGCAACCTTTCCTTTAGGTGTTTTTGTTTCATAAATACCTGAAACTGTTTCTTTATGCAAAGGTTTCCTTATTGCCCAATTATCTCCCTTAGTTTGTTTTCGTAAAATCTTTTTAGGTTTTCCGTCTTTCCCTAGATTTAAATTCCCATTTTCATCTTTATAAGACCAAAATTTATTGTTTGTTTTATTAATTACTCTTGTATTTTGTTTAAAGCTTACAACTGTTTCTTCGATAGCTTTTTTTACTTCTACAGGATAGTCACCCCAAGGCATCTGAAAATTTTTCGTATAATGCCCATTGTTGTTTTTCATTAGAAGCTTATCTCTTAACCCATAGTTTTTCTTTTCAGCATTCAATGCACTTAAGTAATTGATATGATCTTTAGAAGTACAAGCAATAACCAAAGCATCTAATGCATGATGCCGATGATCAATTCTTTTTTTACTAAATCCTTTACTTATTTCATCTGGAACCTGAATACGAAAAGCATTTATATTCTTATCCCAAAAACCAAAATCTTCCGAATCGGTTAAAGTATTTAAACGCTTAAATCGAGGCGCTATAATTTCATTCCATTTATCGTTTAAACCCCAATCATTTTTTAATTTATTTGTAATAACACCTGTTACTGGGACAATATGTTTCGATGTTGCTTCTTTCTCATTATCCTCTCTTACGATATTACTTAATAGACCTTTAATTAATTTACTTATATATCTACTATCGTTTAACTGACGATTTATAAAACCTTCTGGAATATCTTCGCTTAGTAAATTTTTAAGTTTCGTTCTATTACTTTTAAAATATCTCCCAACATGTGCTTCATATTCATCTATTTTCAAAAGTTTATGCCCATCAATTAAACTACCTCCCTTTTCTTTTAAATACTCGTAAGCTGTTTTGTTATCTTTATCTTCATTAACAACACTTTCACAAATAATCTTGTTACTCAATGAATTATCAAAATAACGAGATTGCGGTATAATATGTTCTATTTGGTAATCTGTAGTAAACAGTTTTGACAGTTGAATTGGTTTACCTGTATATGGAGAAATATACCCCTGCTCTAGCCAAAGTTTATATCGTGTGATATCGTTTTTAGAAGGACTTGTATTCCTTCTAATTTTTTGAATTTCGTCTTCACTTACAGAATCGTATTTTGCATTAGGATTTTGATAAACACCTTCTTCAAAAATTTTCAATAATTCCTGATGGCTAGGAGAAAAGGACCTAACATCTCCATCAACCATAGGATCAGTCATCAAATCTTTTAAAACTTCTTTAATTCGATAATTTGTATTTTCGTTTTCTGAAACTTTTTGCGACATCATTTTTCTCTTATCCGCAGGATTTTTCATTTCTCTCCCTAACTCAACATGAATCTCATCAAAAAAATCTTCAGAACCATCTCCATAAAATTTCCATATATCATGTACCACTCTTAGAGTTTCCGTAACAACTTGTTCTACAATAGGGTTTCGTAAAGAATGTTGTTTAAATGTTTCTAAATATCTTTCAATATCAGAAGGTGATTTCCATTGTTGGATATCTCCTATTTCTGAATGTCTACCATAAACTAAATAACACGCTTGGTATGTATTTAAACCAGTTAAAGAATTTTTGCCTTTAAAAGAAACAAAGCTCTTTATTAATTGCTTAGGAACATCATCATCACTAACGCTTTGTAGTGCTTCTGTTAAATCTTTAGAACTAAAATCTTCTTTGAGTTTTAGTTGATTAACCCGATCCATAATATCGGCACTTCTATCCTTTGCTTTAGGCGGAATCATATCAACATTCCAATATTTCCCCATCCTCATTACGGGCAATAAACGATCTATTGCCTTTTTAGAAAAACTACCATAATCACTAGCAAAGGGAGGGAACTTGATAAAGTTCACTACAAATGAAGCCTCATCTATTGATTGTTTTTTAGCAAACTTTCTAAGCGCCTTTTCATATTCGTTGATATCAGTTACCGAATAAATAATATGCCATAATTGTTCTTCTACATTCTCTTTTTCTAAAAACTCAGATGCATTCGTAATACCTATTGTTTTGTTTAATCTAGAAACAAATTGTGCTTTAGTTTCACAACATGGATATTTTTTATCTTCTACATAGTTCCAACGATAAGATTCCTTTTCTGCCTTATTTAATAATTTATTTTTAATAAAATAATCGATTATATGCTTCTGCTCAACAGCCTGTTTAGTAGTCAAAAAATCATACAGATCTGTCCAATCCGTTTCACTTTTTAGCAAAGTACCCGTAATGTCAATCTCGACTTTTTCTTTTTTGTAAATTCTTAAATTTTGAAGCCATTGCCATAAACGAAATTCTTGAAAAAGAGGATGAGATCTTGAAATTGCCTTTACGGGTTCTTTAACTTCCTCTAGTCCCCCTGTTTCTTTATTCTTCCTTATGTAATTTCTTGTTTCAAACTGACATCCCGAAATATTAGATTTATTACTTTTTAAAGGTCTTTGATAAAAAATAATATCATCTGTAAACAAATATTCAAATCCTTTATCTTTTATATTGTTTTGATGGGCCTCATTTCTTGGATACAATTCTGAAACACAAGCCTCATATAACCCATTTGAAAACAATTCTGGCTGTAATTCGATTTGTTTGGAAAGTATTTTTTTAAACTCGTTTTTATAAAATTTTCGTTCTATAGTTTTTACAAGTTTTCCCCTGATTTTTTGAGTTGGGTTTAGAAGTAATGTTCCATAAATATATTCTCCAACAGTTTTACCTGACCTTTCGACATCTTGTTCCGTCTTTGCTTTAATAGCAACCCAATCATTTTCTGAATCCACTGCTTTATACGAATATTTTGTATCCCCGTTTTTAAGTGTAGAAATTGTTACAATAAATTCTTTAGTTCTTTCAAGCCAATCTTCGGTTTTAGTAATCTGCTTATCGTATGGCCAACCGTTTTCAAATACAACATTATATAAAGTATTACCTTTAACCGATTGCCCCGAATCAATAACCTCTTTTACTTTTAGCTGTACAAATTGCTTGTTTTTATCTTCATCTACATCTTCTCCTCTTAACTGATAATATCCACGTTTCTGATTGAAATTAAGTATAATCCAAGCTAATTCTTCTTTAGTTAAGGCATCACTAAGCGCTTTCTTACGTAAAAAATAGAGTGTCCAATCATAAGGTATTTTAGTTTCTTCTCCTTTCTTATTTTCGTAAAAAAGCTGTGGTTGTTTAAATTTAAAATCCTTAACCATCTCAGAAAATGAATCCTTAAAAAGAAATTCATGAATATCTAAATCATTTTTTTTGTAGTTTATTTTTTCTTCACTTTCAGGTTTGAATTGGCCTAATTTAGTTTCAAAGTCAATGCTTTCAGCATAATGCTCGGGTAAAAAACCTAAAACATGTAATACACGATGGAGTCTTTCTCGTCGCAAATTATCTCTTTGATACAACCTTCTTACTCCTCTGTAACCAGTTCTTTCTGCTGTTTGAGAAATGGATTGCCCAGCATCAAATTTACCCAAGACATCCTGACTCATGGGTATGATTCTAACTCCCAAACCTTCAATATTACCTGTTTTATTTTTAAAATCACTTTGTACTAATGACCATCCTATAGAATTCGTCCCCAAATCCAAACCTAAAACTCGTTTCATGTATTTTACTTTAAAACAGAAAAATACAACAAACTTTTAAGAGTGTTTTACGGGTTTCCTCATTGTAGGTTATAAAAATTTAAATTATATTTACATAATCTGAAAGCAATTCACAATAAGGATTATTCCGTTGTGAAAACATTTAAGCCGCCTCGTCTTCTATACGGGGCATTTTTATTTCTATTAAATTCCTCCTTCCGTTTTGTAATACTTTTCTCAAGCAAGAAACAAATTAATGATGCAAAGTCTAACTTAAACAAAACCATTTAAGTAATGGGAATTTATTAAAATCGTGTAAAACAATCTCAAACAGCACTATTTACTTACAAAAGCAACCTTAACTGTTAAAATTTAAAAAAATAACTCATTGTTGTACCTATGTTGTACCTGAAAGAAAAAAATGAGCCTAAAATCGAGTTTAATAAACATAAAAAAGCCTTGTAATCACAGTGTTTACAAGGCTTTGTACTCAAGGTGGGAATCGAACCCACACTTCCGAAGAAATTGGATTTTGAATCCAACGCGTCTACCAATTCCGCCACTTGAGCATGATAGTTGATTTTTTATCAAAACCAGACTGCAAAAATAATCCATTTTTATTTAAACTTCCTAAAAATTACAGCACATATTTCTTTTCAAGTAAAAATAAATCCCTAAATTTGCACCGAATTTAAAAACCCAGTAGTGTTTTACACTAATAAACAACACGTTACGTATGCCTATAACTGAAGCTAAAATATTTACCTGTAATCAAAGTAGAGCATTAGCAGAGAAAATTGCAGCTTCCTATGGTACAACTTTAGGAAATGTAATAACCTCAACGTATAGTGATGGCGAATTTCAGCCTTCTTACGAAGAGTCTATTAGAGGTACACGTATCTTTATTATTGGTTCTACACACCCTGGACCTCAGAATTTAATGGAAATGTTATTAATGATTGATGCTGCAAAACGCTCATCGGCAAGACACATTACCGCGGTTTTACCTTATTTTGGTTGGGCAAGACAAGATCGTAAAGATAAACCTAGAGTGCCAATTGCAGCTAAATTAGTTGCTAAAATGCTGGAAACAGCTGGTGCTACTCGTATTATCACTATGGATTTACACGCCGATCAAATTCAAGGCTTTTTTGAAAAACCAGTCGATCACCTTTTTGCTTCCACAATCTTTTTACCTTACCTAAGATCCCTAAATTTAGATAACTTAACCATTGCATCTCCTGATATGGGAGGTTCAAAACGTGCTTACGCCTATTCTAAAGCTTTAGAAAGCGATGTTGTTATTTGTTATAAACAACGTGCGAAGGCCAATGTCATTTCTTACATGGAATTAATTGGTGATGTTACGGGTAAAAATGTTGTTTTAGTTGATGATATGGTAGATACTGCCGGAACATTAACTAAAGCAGCAGATTTAATGATGGAACGTGGTGCTTTAAGTGTAAGAGCTATTTGTACGCATCCTATTTTATCTGGAGACGCTTACAAGAAACTGGAAGCTTCAAAATTAGAAGAATTAATAGTAACAGACTCTATCCCTTTAACTCAACATAGCGATAAGATAAAAGTACTTACTTGTGCTAATTTGTTTGCTGGAGTGATGAAAGATGTTCATTACAACAGATCTATTAGTTCTAATTTTATAATGTAAATATAATTTAATACTTAATATAAATAAAAATGAAATCAATTACAATCAACGGATCTCTTAGAGAAAGCGTGGGCAAGAAAGTAACAAAAGCCTTACGTAATGCTGGCCAGGTTCCTTGCGTATTATACGGAGGAGAAAAACCAGTTCATTTTAAATCTCACGAATTGGCATTTTCATCACTTGTGTACACTCCAAATGCGCATACAGTTGTGATTACTTTAGAAAGTGGAGAAACGTATAATGCTATTATGCAAGACATACAGTTTCACCCAGTAACTGACAGTATCTTACACGTAGATTTCTATCAATTATTTGAAGATAAAGAAATCTCTATGGATATTCCTGTAACTTATATTGGTAGCTCTCGTGGTGTTAAAAATGGTGGTGTTTTACGTAAAAACAAACGTAGCTTAAGAGTAAAAGCTCTTCCTGCTAACTTACCAGATTTTATCGAAGCAGATATTACTCCTCTTAAAATTGGTGGTAAATTATACATTACTACTTTAGAGAACAAAGATTACAAATTCATGCATCCAGATAACACTGTAGTATGTCAAGTAAGACGTTCTAGAGCTGCTGTTATTGAAGACGAAGATGAAGATGAAGAAGGTGCAGCAGCAGAAGCTACTCCAGAAGCAACTGCAGAAGCTTAATCTTTAGCAATTCTATAAAAACAAAAGCATTCTGTGTATTCAGGATGCTTTTTTTTATTTTAGCAAAAATTTAAATCTGATATGTTCTCGTTTATTAAATCACTTTTTAATCCGAAATCTACGAACATAGATACGCAAGACAGTATGAAAAAATTCTTAATTGTTGGCCTTGGAAACATAGGAGATAAATACGAAAATACGCGCCATAATATTGGCTTTAAAGTATTAGATCATTTAGCGAAAAAAGAATCTTTAGATTTTGAAACTCAAAAATTAGGGGATTTAACATCTTATAAATTTAAAGGCAGAACCTTTATCCTTCTTAAGCCAAGCACGTATATGAATTTAAGCGGAAAAGCGGTTCAATACTGGATGACAAAAGAAAATATTCCTTTAGAAAATATATTGGTTATTACAGACGATTTAAATTTAGCTTTCGGAAGTATCCGACTTAAAGGAAAAGGAAGCGATGGCGGACATAACGGCTTAAAAGATATTCAAGACAAATTACAAACAGCAACGTATAACAGATTCCGATTTGGTATTAGTGACGAATTTAGTAAAGGCAGACAAATAGATTATGTATTAGGCGAATGGACTATCGAAGAAAATGAAAAACTTCCGGAACGCTTAGACAAAGCCGTAGAACTTATTAAATCTTTCGGTACTGCGGGGATGAATAACACTATGAACACCTTTAATGGGAAGTAGAGAATGAGCTGGGTATTGGGTCTTTAATACTTAGTTTTCAGTATTATAAACCAAATTATTACTCCAAAACACATGCTTTAAATTTTGAAATTTTAGGCATCAAAAAAGCCAAAAATCTTTCAACTCTTGGCTCTTAATCATCTTATTTAAAATCTCTAAAAGAGGTTATTCAACTACAATCTTCTTTATCGTTTTATTGACACCATTATTCACTTCTAATAAATACAATCCAGAAGCAACATGGTCTAATACAATATTCTGACTAAAAGCATAATCACTTTTATACGATTTAGAAAACACTTGTCTTCCACTTATATCATACAAAACAATATTTACATTGTTAGCAGAGGTTGCCTTTAGCGATACTGTAAAAGCACCTTTATTAGGATTTGGCCATATATTAAAACTACTAAAATTATTGTCTTCTACACCTAAAGTAGGCTGAACTTCTAATTTATAATCTTCTACCTCACCATCATATCCAGTTTCACAAGAAGTAGGATTACTTCTGTATTTTGTTGCGACACGCATAATTGTTTCATCACTTAAAACAGCATCTAAAGGCACTGTAATAATCAAAGGCGAATTTGTTGTAATACCATTTGTAACATTAGTAGCTTCTCCTAATTCATACATCTCGCCAGCATCATTAAAATCACAGTTATTATTCCAATCTATCCAAACTATGGTGTTTGTAGTATAATCTCCAGATGTATTTACATAAATAGAAATTGGATAATCCCCACCTCTTTTTACTTGATTTTCTATGGAAGTAAAATCGCTATAGCCCGTTTTACCAGAAACATTATCTATAGAATTAAAAATAACGCGTGTTGTAGATGTAACCAAACTAGGCACCGAATCGTTACCTGAAGACGCACACCTTGTACACAAACTTGTTGTAAAGCTAGATACTTTTGAATTCTCACTAACCGCACATTCATTTAACGCACGAACACGCCAATAATAGGTAGTTAAAGGTTCTAGAGCTTGAAAATCGAAATAGGTATCAGACAATTGATAAAAATTTACTTCTGCTGAAAAATCTGATGAAGTAGAGACTTCTAATTCATACTTCAATGCATATTCGGAGGCTTCCCAAGACAGTGTAATATCTTCTGAAACTTCTGTTGCTCCATTAGCCGGACTTGATAAATTCGGACTATTAATTTGCGAGGCTTCGATTTGTAAAGTCGCCACCACATATTGCGTTAACGAATTTGCTTTACCTATAATATTAATAGCGTGAGCGTCTATAGCTGCTTTATCAAAATTTTTCAACGTTAAAATAATATCTGCATCTTCCTGAGCTGTAGTAGCTGCAAAACTTGCTGTAACACCCGTTGGTAAATTTGAAACACTAAACGTTGTAACTTCATTAAAACCTGAAACTGTAGTGTACTGAAATGGAATATTTAAAGATGCATCACTATTACAAAACGTAAAAATTTCATCTGTAAGTTCAAGAACAAAAATTGGTCCTGATTTTTTTATACTGAAATCTGAATCAGAAATATCATAAAAAATATTATCTGCAGCCTCAACCATAATTCTACAACGATCGCTTTCGTTATCTGGAACTACAATAGTTTCCGAACCATCATTATCAACATTAGAAGCTAAAGTAATTGGATAGGTTGAACCACCATCTAAAGACAATTTAATATTCACTTTCTCGCTATTTATTGGAGCTGAATTTGTCTCTCCAACAATCCATTCTATATCTCGAGAAATACCTACATACCAATCTTCTGCCCTATTTGGTTTAGAGACTGTAAAAGGAGTTCCATCTACCACTGTTACTTTCATTAAATCTGTATTCACTTGTCCAATTCCAATCGGGAAACCGCTACCGTTATCTCTAACAGTAAAAGCAAAATTCATACTTCTTGCTACCGATGGTGTCACTTCCCATTTTGGAGTGATATTTCCAGCCGTAACATCGCTTAAATCTGGCAAATAACGATCTGGAGAAACTGTTGGTAAAATAGAGCGATACATAGGCCCAACAGTCCAAGTAGATTGTGGTGCGCCATCTGCTGGAGCACGTTCGGGATCGTTTTGAGACCAACTATATGTTAATGTGGATGTACCATCTGGATCTGTCCCTTCACCCCTTAAGACAAAAGGGGTAGACACTGGAATAGTATAATCTAGCCCTGCTAATGCTACTGGTGGCTTATTCTCTAAAACCGTTTGCTCGCCACAAGCGCTTACACCTCCGGGTTGTACATTTTGAGAAACATCTCTAATATTTACATAATTAAAATATGCATCGGAATGTTCCTGAACGTTATTCACACCACAAACTCCCGAATATCCCATGATAGAACTTCCAGAAGCAGGCTCTACTTCAGATCTTCCATTACCTGAACGCGAACACGTATTCATAGTATGCCAAGCTCCAAATTGATGCCCCATTTCGTGTGCTACAAAATCAATATCGAAGGCATCTCCTGTAGGATTAAACAACCCCGTATAGCCTCTTCCCTTAGACACTTCTTCTGTATAAGGTGCTACAGCATCTACACAAACACAGCCAATACATCCAGAGTTCCCACCGTTTGTTGTATTAAAATTATGCCCGATATCGTACAAACTTTCATCATTTAAAGTAGTGGATATAACTTCTTGCGTTTTTTCATTATACTCGTTACTCCATGGATCATTATCTAGATCGTAATAAATCAATTCGTCATTCCTGTCAATAAACACCAAGGTAATTGCTAAATCGCGTTCGTAAATCTCATTTACACGGTTTATAGTAATTGCCATTTGTGCCTGAATATTGGCTTTCTTTTCTGCTTCCGTCCCTTCCCCTGCAAATAAAGCACCGTATTTAGAGTTACAAGTCAGCGCCAAACGATATGTTCTTAAAGTACTATCGTCTGCACTTGAAATTTGAGATCCCAAATCTGTTTTTAAAGATTTTAAATCGATATTATCATCGGTAAGACATTCAAAATCCTGTGTATCTATACCTAAATCAGATCTATTATACACCATATATTTTTCACCTTCAACAGTATATGGATCTATAAAAACAGAACTTCTTTGTCCAGAAAGCGAAAATACATGCAATCCGTTTTGAGTTACACTAAAACGCATGGTCGCCGTTTTATCATCTATACCAATCGCTTTATAGGTTTTTATCATTGGAAATTTAGCCGATAATTTAGGTCCCATAATTGAAGATTCTGTCACCTCAAATTGCTGAAAAGAACCGTCCGACATAGGAAAATCCAGAATCATTCCTGCCGAATTTCTACGATTATCACTTAAAGGAGCTTGTTTTAATGCTGTTTTAAAGGCATCTAAGTCCAACTGAAAAACTTTAAACTTTTCTGGTTGGGTTTTGCGACCTATTGTTGCAGATGCAACACGTTCATTAGAAACATTTTTCCAAAAATTCGAAGTATTTTGACCAAAAATAAAACTGACGTGAAGAGACACTATTAAAAGCAAAAAAAGCTTTTTCATGTGAAGGTTTTTCATAAATTTAAATCTTTTTCATTACGATTATAAACCGCATTTTAATGTCACAAAATCATGGTCATTGCAAAAACATGACGTAGTTTTGCTTAAAATTGTGTATTACTCTATAAACGCTTACTTTAAGGTGAGCAAAAATATACTTTTTAAACAATTACTTAACGATTACTCTTTTATTAAATGGAAAAAGTCAGAAATTTTAACAATCTAGACTCCAAGATTTCAACAGTCGTAACAATAGGCACTTTTGATGGCGTTCATTTGGGACATCAAAAAATACTGAAACGACTAGTAAACACAGCCAAAGACACACATCTTAAGTCGGTTGTACTTACTTTTTTTCCACATCCTAGAATGGTACTCCAAAATGATGCCAATATTAAACTCATTAATACAATTGAAGAGCGGAGTTCTATTTTAGAGCAGTCTGGATTGGATTATTTATGTGTTCAAAAATTTACAAAAGAGTTTTCTAGACTGACTGCCGAAGATTTTGTAAAAAAAATTCTTGTCGACCAATTACAAGCCAAACGCGTTATAATAGGTTACGACCACCATTTTGGAAGAAACCGTTCTGCTAACATAAACGATTTACGAAAATTTGGCGAATTGTACGATTTTGAAGTTGAAGAAATTTCTGTTGAAGATGTAAACGAAGTTGCTGTAAGCTCTACAAAAATCAGGAAAGCACTTGACGCTGGCGATATTGAAAAAGCAAATGCATATTTAGGCTATCCGTTTTGTTTGAATGGTAGTGTAATTACTGGTAAAAGTATCGGGAAACAATTACAATATCCTACTGCAAATTTAAAAATTGAAGAAACGTACAAACTCATTCCAAAACAAGGGGTTTATGTTGTGAAATCTGAAATTGAAAACAAAACAATTTTCGGGATGATGAATATTGGAATTAATCCAACAATTTCTGACAGTACGTTACAACATATAGAAATTCACTTCTTTGATTTTGATGCCGATTTATACGGAAAACAACTAAAAATCGACATGCTTCACCGTCTTAGAGAAGAGCAAAAATTTGACTCTATTGACGCTTTAAAATTACAACTACAAAAAGACGAAAAAGAATCGAGACTCTTTATTGGGAAATTAAATGATTAATAAATTTTTATTTAAACATATAGACAATTCGGCATTAATTGTCTTCCGAATCATTTTCGGATTCCTGTGTTTTTCAGAAACTGTTGGCGCTATTTTTACAGGCTGGATTAAACGCACACTTATCGACCCTGATGTTACATTTTCGTTTATAGGCTTCGAATGGCTACAACCTCTTCCTGGAAATGGCATGTATTTTTATTATACAATTATGGGCCTTCTTGGCCTATGTATCATGGTAGGCTACAAATATAGATTTAGTATTATTTCGTTTACAATACTTTGGGCAGGTTGTTATTTTATGCAAAAAGCATCGTATAACAATCACTATTATTTATTAATTCTTTTAAGCGGATTAATGGCGTTGCAACCAGCAAATAAATATTTTTCTGTAGACGCTAAATTACATCCCGAAATAAAAGAGATTTCCATGCCACGCTGGTGCAGTTTGGTATTTATATTACAAATGTTAATTGTCTATACTTATGGTGCAATTAACAAAATTTACCCAGATTGGCTAGACACAACTGTAATGAGCCATTTAATGAGAAATAAAGCCAATTATTTTCTTGTTGGCGAATTCCTACAACACAAACCAGTACATTACTTTTTAACTTATGGCGGTATATTATTCGATGGTTTAATTATTCCTTTATTTTTATATAAACCGACACGAAAATTTGCATTCTTTGCCTCTGTTTTCTTTCATTTATTTAATTCATTTATTTTTCAAGTTGGAATTTTCCCTTATTTATCATTGGCTTTTGCCTTATTCTTTTTTGATACAGAGATTATTCATAAACTGTTTTTTAAAAACAAAAAAACCTATTACAATTCTGGAGAAGTTATAATCCCTAAATACAGAAATCTTGCACTTGGAGTGATGTCTGCATATTTTGTGGTGCAATTAATTTTACCAATTAGACACCATTTTATAAAAGACGATGTACTTTGGACAGAAGAAGGCCATCGTTTATCTTGGCGCATGATGCTACGTTCTAAAGGAGGACATGCAACTTACACCATTAAAAATCACACCCAGAACACAACCGAAAAAGTAGATTTAAAAGACTATTTATCGCCTAAACAAATACGATTAGCCCAAAGTAAACCAGATATTATGTGGCAATTTTCGCAACGATTAAAATCGGTGTATGCAGAAAAAGGCGATTCAATATCGGTGTATGTAAAAGCGCGAATTAGTGTAAACGGAAAACCTTCTAAACAATATATTAATACAGAAGTAGACCTCGCTAATGTAGAATGGTCTGCATGGAAGCATAGCGATTGGATTTTACCTTCAAAATAGGTTTATATTTTATTTCTTTCAACCTAAAATCTTATTACTTTTGTTTGTAATTAAGTTTCACCCGCGTTAAGGATTGCAGCGGCATCCTTTTTTACTTGTTTTGTTTTCTCACGTATAGTTTAGACTGAAGTTACAGTGTATTAAAAGCCTGAAAACATGATATAAACGAGTAAAAAAGATATAGCGTAAAGCCTGGTCTTGTTGATAAACAAGAAACGCCCAAATTAAAAAAATAAGATGTTACAAATACCCTTTATACGAGATAATAAAGAGCGCATTATTGCAAATTTAGCAAAGCGAAATATTGATGCTACAGATATGATTTCTGAAGTTATCGATCTTGATGAAGCACGCAGAAGCACTCAAGCACAGCTTGATAACACCTTGGCAGAAGCAAATACGTTATCGAAAGAGATTGGTATTTTGTTTAAAAGTGGTGAAACCCAAAAAGCGACTATTTTAAAAGGAAAAAGCGCGAATTTAAAAGAATTATCTAAAGATCTAACAGAGACTTTAAACGAAAAAACTGAAGCTCTAAATCAGTTGCTTTATAAAATACCAAACGTCCCAAACGATACGGTTCCTGCTGGAAATTCTGAAGACGATAACGAAGAGATTTTTAGAGCTGGAGACATCCCTACTTTATACGACGGCGCCATGCCACACTGGGAATTAGCAAAAAAATACGACATTATAGATTTTGAATTAGGAAACAAAATTGCAGGTGCTGGTTTTCCTGTTTATAAAGGAAAAGGCGCACGATTACAACGTGCGTTAATCGCATACTTTTTAGATAAAAACACAGCTGCTGGTTATACAGAATACCAATTACCACATTTGGTAAACGAAGCGTCTGGTTTTGGAACTGGACAATTGCCAGATAAAGAAGGACAAATGTACCATGTAACAGCAGATAATTTATATTTAATTCCAACTGCCGAAGTCCCTGGAACCAATATTTTTAGAGATGTGGTTTTAAACGAAAGTGATTTGCCAATTGGAATTACAGGCTACACGCCTTGTTTTAGACGTGAAGCTGGAAGTTATGGTGCACACGTTAGAGGTTTAAACAGATTACATCAATTTGATAAAGTTGAAATACTACGTGTCGAACATCCAGATAATTCTTACAAAGCATTAGACGGAATGGTGGCTCACGTAAAAAGCATTCTTGAAGACTTAAAATTACCATACAGAATTTTAAGATTATGTGGTGGTGATTTAGGATTTACAGCGGCTTTAACATTCGATTTTGAGGTGTTTTCTACAGCACAAGATCGTTGGTTAGAAATTTCTTCTGTTTCTAATTTTGAAACCTTTCAAGCAAATCGTTTAAAATTACGTTTTAAAAACAAAGAAGGCAAAAACGAATTGGCACATACTTTAAACGGAAGTTCTTTAGCCTTGCCAAGAGTTTTAGCTGGAATTTTAGAGAACTATCAAACTGAAAAAGGAATTGTTATTCCTGATGCTTTAATTCCTTATACTGGCTTTTCTATTATTGATTAAATCTCATTTTATACAGTTTACCCTACAAAACAGTACGGATAAACCGTAAATAATTCGATGAAATACTAAAAAAACGAGTTGTTGGACGAATTTGTCTGAATATATTTTGAATATTAAATATTTCTATGGAAATTTGTTTGGAGATAATGATTAACCTACAAATATTTAAGCACCTAAAAGAGCTAAATTAATAGTAGTATTCTTATAATTATAAGAAAATTAATAGTCTCAAAAATCAAAATTAAGGAGTTCAAAACAGTTTTGTTTTTTAACTGAAACTCATCATTAATAAAATACAGAAAAAATCCAACAGAGTAATTGAATCATACTTGAATTGACAGTAGATTAATAGCACTTTTATTTTGGTTGGTATAAATGCCTGATTTATCAGGCATTTTTTATACCCCTATTTTTCGTTTCTCATACGCACTTTCCTATCTTTACAAGAACTTAAAAAACTATGAGATTAATATTCGTTTATTGCATGCTTCTGAGTTTTTGCGTGTTTTCGCAAGAGGATCTGTCTGCAAAACAATATTTTAAAAATGGTGATTTTGAAAAAGCACTAATCTCTTATCAAAAACTACACGACAATAGGCCATCCAATACAAATTACATCAAGGCTCTGGTTGAAACACAGCAACAATTACAATATTATGCTGAAGCCCAATCGCTCTTAGAACACGCCTTAACGGAATTGGAATTCCCTGCGTTTTATGTGGAGCTAGGATATAATTATCAGTTGCAAGATAATACATCTAAAGCCAATGAAAATTATGAAAAAGCGATAGAGACTCTGAATATAAATCCGAATTATGTATTTTCTATTGCCAAGGAATTTCAAGACCATTCGCTTTTAGATTTAGCAATACGATCGTATGAAACAGCAATGAATCTAGACGAAAATTTAGATTTTAGTATGCAGTTATCTCAAATTTATGGAGAGCAAGGCGATGTTGAAAAAATGTTTGTGAGTTACACCGATTTTTTAGAGCAAAATCCGATTTTTATAAATGAAATAAAACGTGTTTTTAGTGATTTCTTAAACAACAATCCGAGTAACGAAAACAACACTATTCTTAGAAAAACATTGCTTAGAAAAATTCAGCAAGATCCAGAGCTTATTTGGAACGAGTTATTAAGCTGGTTATTTATTCAGCAGAAAGAATTCAACAAAGCATTTACACAAGAAAAGGCCATTTACAATCGTTTGCCTGAGAGTTTAAATAGAATGGAAGAATTAGCTTCAATAGCATCGACAGCAAAGGATTTTGAAACTGCTGCAACCATTTACAATTATATTATTGAAAACTCGCAAGATGCGTCAACAATACTAAGAGCGTATTACAATTTACTTCAGTTTAATACAACTATTGCTTCAGATAAAGGCTACAAGTCTATACAATCAGATTATTTAAAACTGTTTGAAACCTATGGCACAAAAACGCAAACTTTAGACCTTCAAATTGCTTACGGTCACTTTTTGGCTTTCAATTTACACCAAACTGCAGAAGCCGAAAATTTTTTAAAGCAATCGCTAAAACAAAACCTAAACGACACTCAAACAGCAGAAGTTAAATTAGAACTAGCTGACATATTAGTCCTACAAGAAAAATTTAATGAAGCTTTAATTTATTACACACAAATACAACGGAGTTTAAAAAACAGTATCATCTCGCAAGAAGCCAGATTTAGGGTAGCAAAAACAAGTTACTATAAAGGTGATTTTAAATGGGCAGAATCACAATTAAATATTTTAAAGCAATCGACATCTCAACTAATTGCCAACGATGCATTAGAATTAAAACTTCTTATTTCTGATAACAAGTATGAAGACTCAACTCAAACCGCTTTGAAACTATATGCAAAAGCAGATTTATTAGCCTATCAAAACAAACCTACAGAAGCTATTTCTGTATTAGACACCCTATTAATAAATCACGGAGCAGAACCTATTTCGGAGCAAGCTTTATACAAACAGGCACAATTATTCGAGGCTCAAAAAGAGTATGGAAAAGCCGAAAATAATTATCAGTTATTAATTACAAATCACAAAGACGGCTTATTAACAGACGACTCATATTTTGCCTTGGCAGAGTTATATAATAACGAGCTTAATTTACCCGAAAAAGCAAAACCATTATACGAATATATTATATTCAACTTTGCCGATAGCATCTATTTTGTAGAATCTAGATCACAATTTAGAATGTTGCGAGGAGACTCCCTAAACCAATAACTTATGCACATATCCTCTACAGAAAGATTACATATTGAAGAACTAAACACTGCTGATGCACCTTTTATTCTCGAACTTTTAAACACACCAAATTGGTTGAAATTTATTGGTGATCGCAATATAAAATCTACTAAAGCAGCAGAGGATTATATAACGAATAATCATCTAAAAAGTTATCGCGAAAATGATTTTGGCTTTTATAAGTTACTTTTAAAATCTGAAAACTTAAAACCTATTGGTTGCTGCGGATTAATAAAACGTCCAGAATTAGAAGGCGTCGATATTGGTTTTGCATTTTTACAAGAATACGAAGGACGAGGATTTGGCTTTGAATCTGCATCTGCTATTCTAGATATCGCCAAAACAAAATTTAAATTGAATGAAGTTTTGGCAATAGCGTTACCAACTAACCCCAATTCGATTAAATTACTTGAGAAATTAGGACTAACTTACCAAAAAACAATAATTCCTTTTGATGATGGCAAGGAGTTGTTGTTATTTGCAAAAAAATTAAATTAAAATGTATATTTATAATGTAACCTCAAATGTTAGCGATGCGGTTCACGACACCTGGATCACTTGGATGAAACAAGAACATATCCCTCAGGTTTTATCGGTTGGCACATTTTACGAAGCCAAACTAACCCGCGTACTTGTTGAAGGCGAAATAGGGGACAAAACCTATTCTGTACAATACAGTGCAAAAACACGAGAAGACTTAGACCTATATTACAATCAATTTTCAGATTTATTACGAACAGAAGCATTAAAAAAGTTCGGTGAAAACGTATTGGCTTTTAGAACAGAGCTAGAAGTTATAGACGTTTACAACGTAACAAAACATTAATTTATATATGACGGTAAAAGCAAAAAAACATTTAGGCCAGCACTTTCTTAAAGACGAAACTATTGCTGAAAAAATAGCAAACTCATTGTCGTTTGAAGGCTACAAGAATGTCTTAGAAATTGGGCCAGGTATGGGTGTTTTAACCAAGTATTTGCTTAAGAAGCCTACGAAAACATATGTTGTAGAAATTGATCCTGAATCGGTAGAATATCTTAAAGCAAACTATTTAAATTTAGCCGATCGGGTAATAGAAAAAGATTTCTTAAAATACGATATTAACGAAGTGTTTAAAGGCGAGTCCTTTGCTGTTATTGGGAATTACCCGTATAACATTTCGACACAAATTGTATTTAAAACCTTAGAAATGCGGGATCAAATTCCAGAATTCTCGGGTATGTTTCAAAAGGAAGTTGCACAGCGTATTTGCGAAAAAGAAGGTAGTAAAGCCTACGGTATTTTATCGGTATTAACACAAGCATTTTACAAAGCAGAATATTTATTTACAGTACTGCCACATGTGTTTAATCCGCCACCAAAAGTAGAATCCGGAGTATTGCGTTTAACACGAAAAGAAGACTACAGTTTAGACTGTAATGAAGCCATGCTTTTCAAAGTTGTTAAGACATCATTCCAGCAACGAAGAAAAACACTTCGTAACAGTTTAAAAACATTCAATCTATCAGATAGTTTAAGAGAAGATAGTATCTTTGGGCAACGTCCTGAACAACTTTCGGTAGCACAATTTATCGCGCTTACTAAGCGTATAGAAAACGACTTAAAAACACAAAATTAGTGGAGGAAAACGAAGACAATATTAAGTTTAAAATAAGTGACGAGCTTATTGAAAATGTGGAACAATTAATTGAATCTAAAGATGATACAAACATCTTAGAACTTTTAAATGATATTCACCATGCTGATATTGCCGAAATTCTAGAAGAAATAGACATAGAGCATGCGACCTATGTTATTAAACTTTTAGATAGTGTAAAGACTTCTGAAGTATTAATGGAATTAGACGAGGACACTCGTGAAAAAATTCTAGCAACACTATCTGCCAAAGAAATTGCCGAAGAAATCGAGGAACTCGATACCGATGATGCGGCAGATATGATCTCGGAGCTACCAGAAGACCGGCAGCAACACGTTATAAATCATATTGAAGATCAAGAGCACGCTCAAGATATTAAAGATTTATTGCGTTATGACGATAATGTTGCAGGTGGATTAATGGCCAAAGAACTTGTAAAAGTTAATGAGAACTGGACCGTTACCCAATGTGTAAAAGAAATGCGTGCACAAGCAGAAGAAGTTACTCGCGTACACTCCATTTATGTAGTCGATGACAATCAAAAACTTATAGGCCGTCTATCTCTAAAAGATTTACTTATCGCTTCCCCAAGAACTCATATTTCAACGGTATACATTCCAAAAGTGGACTATGTATATGTAAATGAAGATATTGAAGAAGTCGCTAATATCATGCAAAAATACGACTTAGAAGCCATTCCTGTAGTCGACAAAAATCATATACTATTAGGCCGCATTACCATTGATGACATTGTAGATGTTATTCGCGAAGAAGCAGAAAAAGATTATCAACTTGCAGCTGGTATTACACGAGATGTAGAGGCAGACGATAGTATCTGGAAACTAACAAAAGCCCGACTTCCTTGGTTATTAATTGGAATGTTTGGCGGTTTAGGAGCGGCTAGTATTATAAACAGTTTTAGTGGCGCCATGGGCGACTACATTATTCTATTAAGCTTTGTCCCTCTTATTCAAGCTACAGCAGGAAACGTAGGCGTACAATCTTCAGCCATTGTGGTTCAAGGACTAGCAAATAACACTTTAGACAGTAGTCTTGTTAGACAATTATTAAAAGAATTTACACTAGGTTTAGTAAATGGTCTAGCTATTGCACTAATTGCTTTATGCGTTACACACTTTGTCTTTGGAACGCCTTATGTAGTTTCCATTACTATTGGCTTAGCACTAATTGCAGTTATTGTTATGGCCGCAATTATTGGTACATTCATTCCCATTATTTTAGATAAACGCGGTATAGATCCAGCCGTTGCGACAGGTCCGTTTATTACCACAAGTAACGATGTTTTTGGAATCTTAATTTATTTCTTAATTGCAAAAGCAATGCTAGGGTTTTAATTTGGGCGTTCCCCAAAATGGGTCAGGCTTTCTCGACTCGCTTTTTTAGGTTGGAAAAACACCTAAAAAGAGGGCAAACAAATCGCTCAATCCTTAACGCAAAAGTTCGTAAATTTGAAATCTAATTCAGCATTATGACCATTCTTCATCTCGATAGTAATCATCCGCTTTTAAAAAATCAGTTAATAGATTTAGGATTCGAAAATCACGACGATTTCACTTCAACAAAATCAGAAATTGAAGCCAAAATAAATCAGTATGATGGGATTATTATAAGAAGTCGTTTCACTATCGACAAACAATTTCTAGATGCAGCAACCAATTTAAAATTCATAGGTCGCGTAGGCGCTGGATTAGAAAACATAGATTGCGATTATGCCCAGTCTAGAGGTGTTTACCTGATTTCGGCTCCCGAAGGCAATAGAAATGCAGTTGGAGAACACACATTAGGTATGCTCCTATCTCTATTCAACAAACTAAATAAAGCCGATCGCGAAGTTCGTGAAGGCAAATGGTTACGCGAAGATAATCGTGGCTTAGAATTAGATGGGAAAACGGTTGGAATAATTGGTTATGGAAACATGGGAAATTCATTCGCAAAAAAACTACGTGGATTCGATGTTAAGGTGCTGTGTTACGACATTAAAGAGGGTGTCGGAAACGAAAACGCAACACAAGTATCTTTAGAAACTTTTCAAACAGAAGTCGATGTTGTGAGTTTACATACACCTCAAACTCTGCTAACTCAAAACATGATTAATGCCGAATTCATCAACGGATTTAAAAAGCCCTTTTGGTTTTTAAATACCGCAAGAGGAAAAAGTGTGGTTACTACAGATTTAGTTTCAGCATTACAAAACAAACAGATTTTAGGCGCTGGATTAGATGTTTTAGAATATGAAAAAGCATCCTTCGAAAACTTGTTTACGGAAGACAATATGCCTGAAGCATTACACTATTTAATTCAGTCAGAACAGGTGTTATTATCACCGCATGTTGCCGGTTGGACAATTGAAAGCAAAGAAAAACTGGCGCAAACTATAGTCGATAAAATAAAAGCAAAATTTATGTAACTTTAGGCTAAACCAAATCATTAGCTAATGACTTACGATGCCAAAACTCCCGACGAATACATCTCACTTTTACCCGAAGACCGGAAAGTTGCGATGTCTAAATTAAGAGCCGTTATTTTAAAACACCTTCCAAAAGGTTTTCAAGAAACCATAAGTTATGGTATGATTGGCTATGTGGTACCTCACGAATTATATCCCGAAGGTTACCATTGCGAACCCAAATTACCTTTACCGTTTATTAGTATCGCTTCTCAGAAAAATTTTATTGCCTTATATCACATGGGTATTTACGCCGATGAAAACCTACTGAATTGGTTTATTTCAGAATTCCCTAAGCATTCAAAATACAAACTAGATATGGGAAAAAGCTGCATTCGATTTAAAAAACCTGAAGCTATTCCTCATAAACTCATTGCTGAATTAGTCTCAAAAATGACGCCACAGCAATGGATTACTAAATACGAAAAGGTCTTTAAGTAATTGGTAATTAAAAATATTAGATTTTGACACTTTAAAATTTTAAAACACTACGTTACAAAATCTAAAGTAAGTAGTCAGCACGCTTACTATGCATAGTTTGAACTTTAAAAATCATAGAAACTCATTTTCAATTCAATTCTTTTTTTCACTACCTTTATTTCTATAACCTTTTAACAACTAACTTCTTATGTCTGACGATAGCAAAAACACAAACGACGATCTAAATAAAAAAGCTAACAAATTTACGGAAGATTCCAATATGAGTATTGACGATGCTAAAAGCACCACTTCCAATGCGAGCCATGATATTAAAGAAGCGGTCGAAGATCTTAAAAACGAAGCCTCTGAATTTTCTAAAGATTCAAAAGATAAATTCGACACCTTTTCTGAAGACTCTAAAAAATCGTTGGAAGACGTGAAGGTTAAAGTAGATAAATTTGCTGAAGATTCTAAAAAAAAAGCAAACGAGTTTTCGGATGAAGCAAAGAACAAGGCTGATAAAATTTCAGAAGACACTAAAAAATCGTTTGAAGACGCAAAAGTTGAAGCAGACAAATTTGCTGAAGATTCTAAAAAGAAAGCAAACGAGTTTTCGGATGAAGCGAAGAACAAGGCTGATAAAATTTCGGGAGACACTGAAAAATCGTTTGAAGACGCAAAGTTTAAAGCAGACAAATTTGCTGAAGATTCTAAAAAGAAAGCGAATCAGTTTTCTGATGAAGCTAAGAACAAGGCTGATGAAATTTCGGGAGACACTAAAAAATCGTTTGAAGACGCAAAAGTTGAAGCAGACAAATTTGCTGAAGATTCTAAAAAGAAAGCAAACGAGTTTTCGGATGACACAACGAAGAAATTCAATGAGTTTTCTGAAGACGGTAAAAAAGCGGCAAATGAATTCGCAGATGATGCAAAACACATCCTTACTGATGGTAAAAATGTAGCCATTATTGCACATTTAACTATAATAGGCTGGGTAATTGCTTTAATATTAAATAACAATAATAAAACAAGTTACGGCTCTTTTTATATTAGACAAACTTTAGGCATAGGACTCATGGGGCTTTTGAGTTTTATTCCTTTGATTGGTTGGGTTATCGGTGTTTTCGCATTTATTCTGTGGATAGTGAGTTTAATAAATGCTCTGGGCGGAAACACCAAACCGGTATTTGTTGTCGGAGATAAATTCCAAGAATGGTTCGTTTCTTCATAACACACAAAAAAGCTGAAGGTTTTAAAATCTTCAGCTTTTTTTCTATCTATTTAATAAACGCGTAACGCATACTAATTTAAACCTCTGTAGTATTGTCTTTGTATTTATACACATTCGCTAATCACTTGTTTTTCTTGGCAAGGAAAACAAGTGATTATTATTATAGTTATAAGCTTTTTCATTTTAATCACAGCTTATACCAGTATTATTGAACTTTATAAAACTCTAAAGGACTACAATGCAAACAATTTTTGTCCTTAAGTAATATAAAGTTAGGTTGTATTAACTTAATCAAATACTACTCAATATTAAATGTACCAGGGGGTCAACTCGTTTTTGGAATGAACTAATTTTATTTCCCCTAAGGCTTTTATTCTATGTTCTTTAAATAAGAAACAACTATCGTTTTTGATTTCAATAGAGGTAATATACCTATCATAATCAACATATTGAGGTTTTAAAAGATACCTGCCTTCAAATTTTTTTAATATTTGTTTTTTTTGACTTATCGTATTGATTCTAGCCCATACATATAAATTTATAACTTCATCATTACTTAATATAGATTTGTATTCTGGTATCAATATACTGTCAAGTAAGGAGTGACTTTCTTTTTTATAAATTTCATTAAATTTATAAAAACTACTAGATTAGTATTCATAGTTTAGCTTTAGAACACTATCATATTTTTTTACAAGTTTTTTATTGATTTAGACTCTTCAACTTTTACTTCTTTTTTACAGTTAAAAAAAACAAATAATGCTGTCAATAATATTATATTTTTAATCAATAGCGTCCTAAACGTTTAAAAAAAGAGAAAGGAAATTTTGTTCCGCAAAGTTACCTTTGTGGTGCACCACAAAAACCCTTTCTCCGATGATAAATATAACATTGTTTTCTCAAATAATTTCAAAATTAGATA